>DATBEM010000036.1:0-32237 GCA_036276115.1 Trebonia sp. | reverse complement strand
ACACCTCCGGCGGGTTCGACTACTACCGGATCAACGCCCAGCGCTCCACCACCGCCAAGTCGGTCGGCAAGGAGGTCCAGTCGCGCCCAGGCGCGACCGGGCACGAGCCGGAGCTCGACGTGATCCCGCTGCCCGCCCCCGGCCAGGTTCTCCTGTTCTCCGGCGCGCAGCTGCACAAGTCCATCCCGAACACCTCCGGGCTGGCCCGCTACAGCGTCGACTTCCGCACCGTCGACACCCGCGACCTGCAGGCCGGCAGCGGGGCGCCGCTAGCCGACGTCTACTGCACGGGCACCTCGATCAGGGACTTCGTCAGCGTCAAGGACGAGGGCGCCTTCGACGAGGGAATGGTTCGCTCGATCTACGGCGAGCCGCCGGCCGACGCGGTCCTGGTGTTCGAGGCACCGGAGGCGTAATGCCCCCGGCGCCGGGCACCAGCCCGGTACCAGGACGCTAACGGAAGACGTCGCCGCGACAGCGCCGGGGATCTACCCGGCGCTATAGTGCCAACCTGGCCAAAGGGGCAATAATACGCACACGGTGCGCGCCTCGAGCGCACGACATGGGGTGGGGTTTTACTGATGACAAATTATCGACTATTCCCGTCCGCGAGCGGGCCGAGCGCCGCGGCCAGTTACGGCGGGAGCTTCCAGCCCGGGCTGGTGTTCGGGGTCACGGACATTAGCTGGTTCGAGGGCTACTGGTGGTGGGTGGCAACCACGGGCGGCCAGTCGACCAGCCCGCAGAAGTTCTGCCTGTGGCAGATGGACGGCTCCGGGACCGCGCACCTGATCTCGGGCAGCGTGGTCACCTCGGGCACCCTCAAGGCGGGCTGGAACTGGGTGCCGCTGGCGACCCCGATCGCGCTGAGCGTGGCCAACAACACCCGCAACAGCACCCTGAGCACCGACGGCGGCGCCGTCTACATCGCGAGCACCGGCTTCACCGGGCCGTTCCCGATTACCGCGGGCCAGTACGGGGCGGGCGGCGCCTACGCCAACGGGATCTTGAGCGGGCCGCTGCTGGGCTACTCCGACCAGACCGGCACGGCCGCGCCGCCGAGCATCGGCTACAACCTGATGCAGGGGGAGTTCGGCACCGCCTACACCGACCCGACGATCGCGCCGCCGAACAACAACTCGTCCAACTCGTCCAACTTCTGGCTGGACGTGCAGGTCAGCGACACCGCGCCGTCGGGCTACAGCGGGTCGTACCGGTTGTTCCCCAACATCCCGGTCGTGGTGACCAACGTCGCCGCGGAGGACACCTTCCAGCAGACGACCGGCACCATGTTCACGCTGTCGGAGGCGTGCACGGTGGGCAAGGTCTGGTTCTACAGCTCGCCGCAGCTGCAGCAGCCGGCCGGCCTGCCCGCCAGCACCCAGATCTGGGACATGAACGCCAAGGACGTCGTGGCCGGGTCGCAGCTCACCGCCAGCTGGTCGGGGGCCGTCGGCAGCGGCTGGGTGTACAACAACTACGCCAGCGCCTCACTCACGCTGCCCGCGGGCGACTACGCGGTGGCCGTGTTCAACCCCGGTGGCAAGACGTTCTACGTCGAGAACCGGGGCTACTTCGGCACCCACTTCCAGAACACGATGGGCGCGGCGCCCAGCGGCTTCTCCAACGGGCCGCTGTCCACCCCGGGCCAGGACGCCGCCAACACCAAGTGGGGCGCGGACTTCGGCAACAGCCTGTACCTGTTCACCAGCACCGGGGTGCCGACCTTCCCGGCCGGCTGGGACACCAATGACGACGGCGAGAACCGCTGGATCGACATCGAGGTCACGCCGTCGGGCTCGGCGCCCCCGCCGCCTCCGCCGCCCCCGCCCGCCAAGGCGTCGGGCGTGCCGCTGACGTTCTTCCCGTAGGACCGCCGCAGCGCCAGCTTCCCTAGCGCAAGGCACGAGCGGACCCGCCGGCGGCCAGGCCGCGGGCGGGTCCGTGAAACGTGAAAGGCCAGCCAGGGAAAGGCCGGGCTAGGAGCGGGCCCGGGCCGGGAGCAGGGTGCTCGCGAGCAGGGCGAACTGCTCGGCGAGGGCGCGGTGGTTGGCCGCGGTGCGCTCCTTCATCCGGCTGGTCAGCTCATCGCGGCGCTTGTCGAGCTGGCGGAACATCTCGGTCAGCTTGTCGACCTCAATGCGGTCGGCGTACATGTTGAAGTCGCCCAGCCCCATGTCGCCGATGAGGGCCACGAACTTGCGCGAGTAGCCCAGCGCGATCGTCGGCTTGCACAGCTTCAGCGAGCACATGACGTTGTGGTAGCGGGTGGCGACGATCGTGCCGCACCCGTTCATGTACTCCATGAGCTCGGCGTAGGACCCGAGCTCCTTAGTCGCCAGCGCCTGCTCGGGCAGGCCGGGGCGCTCGGTCCGGACGTTGGCGATGATCAGCCGGGCGATGTCCCAGTCGTACTTGGCGTCGCCGCCGAAGACCCGCAGCTCGTAGCCGTTGTCGACCAGCCACGTGGCGAACTCGGTCATCTTGGCGATGTAGTCGGCGTGAATCTCCTCGCCGCGGTCCTTGTCGTTGTTGCCGCCGAAGTAGTTCATGACGCCCAGGCCCACGACCTTCGGGTCGCCCGCCTCGTAGGGCGGCTCGGGGACGCCGAAAACCAGGTCGGGGAAGATCCGGTCCCTGGCGACGTCGTGGCCGCGGTCGCGCATCGACTCCCAGGAATTCTGGTCCCGGTAGGAGCGGTAGTAGGCGAGGCGGGCGGTCGCGTCCGACAGCCAGCGGGTCGTCTTGTACTTGATGATCTCAGCCCCGACGCTGACGAACGCCACCTTGGTGCCGAGCAGCTTCCCGGAGGCGCTGAGCACCAGCAGCTGAAAGGGGAAGCCCCAGGCGTTCTGGGGGAGGGTCGCCTCCAGCGGGCCGGCCCCGGGGACGATGACCGCGTCGTGCTTGCGGACCCAGTTCGCGACCCGGGCGATGTCCAGCCCCTTGCCGATCGCCTTGAGGACCGGCTCGGGCACCCGCGTCGCCCTATCCTCAAATTGGGTGAACCAGTACAGCGGGGTCGCGTCGAGGTCCCACTGGGCCTTCAGGGCTTCCGGCTTGCCGCCGGCCATCGCGTCGAGCACCACGTCGGGGTGCTCCGTGCGGAAGTAAGCGAGCACGGTCTCCATCGACGCGTCGTTACCGGAGTTACCCGAGCCCAGAATCCCGAAGAGTCCCAGCCGGGCCGGTCGTGCCGTCACTGTCGTCCGCCTCTCGCATGTCCACTGGGTCCTTGCAGGAGACTCGGGACCGAGCCGGGGTGATACACGGGAAGAGCGCTTTTCTGTCACCATTCGGCCCGGGGCGGCGCGGGCGGCCCCGGGATGGCCGCATCATGGTGTGGTAGGCGATCACGTATCAACAGGGCGGCCTGTGATCTCAGGTAAGCACGGCGTGGATTACCAGGTGGTTCACCGGGCGAAGCGAGGGGGCAAGTGAGCAGTCGGGCGCTGGACCTGAAGCGGTCCGGCCGGATCTTGTGGCAGTACCGGATCCTGCTGGGCGCGTGCGCGCTGCTCGGCCTGCTCGCCAACGCCGCCCACGCGTACCTCCAGCCTGCCACGTACAGCAGCTACGCCCTGGTAGTACTGTCGCCCACGGTCGACCTTGACACCCAGGCGGTGGTGGTCGACAGCACGCCGGTGGTAGTCGACGCGCTCGGCCGCGCCCGGCTCGGGGTGTCGGTGGCGGACCTGCAGAGCCACGTCGAGGCCATGGCGGCAGGCTCCCAGACGCTGGAGATCGTCGCCGACGGGCCCAGCGCCAGCTGGGTGAAGCAGGCCGTTAACGCCGTCACCAACGCCTACGTGGGCTACATCAGGTCCGACGACAACCCGGGCGGCCCCCAGCCGGCCCAGGTGTTCCACTTCGCGACCACGCCCACGATCAAGCCGCTGGAGACCCGGCTGGCCGAGGCTGCCCTGCTCGGCCTGCTGGCCGGCCTCACCGTCGGCCTGGTCGCCGCGCTGGCGCTCGGCCGCAATGACAGGCGGCTGCGGACCCGCGACGCCATCGCCGACGCCATCGGCGTCCCGGTCATCGCCTCGCTGGCAGTGCCGGTCCCGTCCGACGCGGCCGGCTGGGCCAGGTTCCTCGGGCAGCAGGAGGTGCCGGGCACCGACGCCTGGCGGCTGCGGACGGTGCTGCGCGAGCTCGGGGTCACCGGGACCGGCCTGCACGGCGCCCGTCCGGAGGGTTGCTCGGTCACGATGCTGTCGATCGCGACCGACAAGGCCGCGCTCGGCGTCGGGCCCCGCTTCGCGGCGTTCGCGGCGTCCGAGGGCGTCCCGGCCACGCTCGTCATCGGCCCGCAGCAGGAAGCGGCGGGCACCCCGGCCGCCGTGGTGGCCGCGAACGGCGGCAAGGCGCCCCCCCTGACCGAGGCGCTGGTGCTCAACGCCACCGCCGCGGCCCTGGGCACGGCCCTGAAGGGGATCGGCGCGCTGCGGTCCGGGGCGGAGGCGGCCGGGGTGGCGAACCTGCGGGTGAGCGGGCGCGAGTCCCGGGCCCGGCTGGAGGCGCAGCCGGGGACGCTGGCGGTGGCCGTCGGCGTCGTGGACGGCACGGTTCCCCGGGTGACCGAGACCACGCGGGCCGACGTGACCCTGCTCGCGGTGACGGCCGGCGCCGCTACCTCCGAGCAGCTCGTCCGGGTGGCGGCCAGCGCGGCCGCCGACGGCCGCCCGATCTGGGGGATCCTCGTGGCGAATGCCGCCGCCGGCGATGAGACGACCGGGCGCGTGCCGGAGCTGGCGCGCCCGCAGGAAAACCGGATGCCAGCCCGATTCCGGGGCGTAGTGACGACGGAGAGCAGATAAATGTCCGACCATGACCAGGCGGTGGTGCAGTCCTCGAATGGCAGCCGGGGCCGCCCGCGCCGGATCGCGTCCTTCGATGACTTCTCCTTCGGCGAGGAGCAGCCCGCCGACGTCGCGACCGGGCTGGTCAGCGTCGGCTTCCTCTGGGCGGCGATCAGGCGCAGCGCCCGGCTGTGGGGCGCGCTGGCCGTCATCGGGCTGATCATCGGCCTCGGCTACTACTTCACGTCGCCCCCGGCGGTCAAGGCGTCTACCTCGGTCCTGCTCACCTACGGCCAGGACGAGAGCCCGGCCAGCGCGATCTTCGACAACCAGACGATGGCCGAGAGCCACGCCGTCGCCTCGCTGGCGATGAAGAAGCTGGGCGACACCAAGGACGTCGTCGGCACGTTCGCCGCCTCCTACGTGGTCGGCGTCGTCACCGACCGGATCCTGGACATCCAGGCCAGCGCGCCCACCAGCGCGCAGGCGGTGGCGCGGGCGAACGCCATCGCGGCCGCGTTCCTGCAGTTCCGGGCGGGCCAGGAGAAGGCCATCCAGCAGGCCCAGGTGGCCCAGCTCACTGGCGAGGTCGCGACCGCGCAGGCCAGCGTGGAAGACCTGCAGGCCAAGATCGCCACCGAGCGGGCGCAGGGCGCGACGGCCGCCCAGCTCAAGTCGCTGACCAGCCAGCTGAACCAGGCCCAGGTCAACTTCAGCACCGTCCAGCAGCTGGTCGGCAGCACCAAGGCCGGGTCGTCGGTAATCCAGGCGACCGCTGGCAGCGTGGTGCTCGACCCGGCCTCCCCGCTGCCCGCCTCCAAGACCAAGAAGCTCGCCGAGTACGCCGCCTACGGCATCATCGGCGGCCTGGCCATCGGGATCGCGATCGCCGCGATCGGCGCCATCATCTCCGACCGGCTGCGCCGTCGCGACGACGTGGCCCGGGCGCTGGGCTCCCCGGTCCGGCTCAGCGTCGGCCCGGTGCGGCTGTCGGGGCGGCTGCCGCGCAGCAAGCGCGGTCTTGAGGCGGCCGGGGACGCCGAGGTCAGGCAGATCGTCGCCCACCTGGAAGGGGTCATGCCCTCGCGCGAGCGCAAGGTCGCCCTGGCCGTCATCCCGGTCGGCGCGCCCGCCGCGGCCGCGCTCGCCACGGTGGCGCTGGCGGTCTCCTGCGCCGAGGATGGCCGCCGGGTCGTGCTGGCCGACCTCGCGGCGGGCGCGCCGGCGGCGGCGCTGCTCGGCGTGGCCGGGCCGGGGGTCACGTCCGTGAGCGCGGGCAGCGCCCAGGTGGTGCTGGCCGTTCCCGGCCCCGGCGAGGTCGCCCCGGCCGGGCCGGTCGGCCGTGCCCCCGAGGGCGCCCGGTCGAAGTTCTCCGAGGAAGTCGCCGCGGCCTGCGGGCCGGCTGACCTGCTGCTGACCCTGGCCACCCTGGACCCGGCCCTCGGCGCGGACCACCTGGCGTCGTGGGCGTCGAACGGGGTCGCGATGGTGACCGCGGGCACCTCGTCGTGGGGGCGGCTGCACGCCGCGGGGGAGATGGCCCGGCTCGCGGGGATCACCCTCATCTCCACGATCCTGGTGGGGGCGGACAGGTCCGACGAGAGCCTCGGCGTCATCGAGGAACCGGCCCCCCTGCTCGGCCTGCGCGAGCTGAGCTAGGAACGGGCCCGCCATGACCGCCCCCACCACCGTCGCCTTCCAGCCGCACACCCGCGCGCGGCTGCTGCGGCCGGCCCTGCGGCCGCTGACCTCGCCGCAGGCGCGCGAGCGGAGCATCCGCCGCACGGTCTTCATCGTGTGGGCGCTGCTGCTGCTGAACGTCATCCCGTTCTACAAGGGCACCTGGAACGAGCTCCCGCTGCTGATCCCGATCCCGTCGGTGATCGGCAAGATCATCACCCAGGGGTCGCTGCCGCTGGCGTTCCTGCTGGCCCTGCGAGTGAACCCGCGCGGGCTGATCCGGCCCAACACGCTGATGTTCCTGCTGCTGCTGCTGCCGCTGGCGGCGGTCGTCGCCGGGATCGACCCGTCCAACGGGCACCTCGTCAGCACCGCGTACCGGACCACCCGGCTGACCGGGTTCATCATCACCATCTGGCTGCTGACCCCGTGGTTCGGCCGCCGGGACCTGCTGATCGTCCGCTGCCACGTCGGGGCGCTGTGGATCGTGGTCGGGTCGATCCTGCTGGGCCTGGCCCTGTCGCCCGGCCGGGCGATGGCCCAGGGGCGCCTGTCGGGCGAGTTCTGGCCGATCACCCCGGTCCAGGTCTCCGACTACACCGCCGTCCTGCTCGGCCTGATCGTGGTCATGTGGTTCTGCGGCGAGCTGTCGCGCAAGGCGACCCTGTGGGGGGTGGCCATCAGCGCCGCCACCCTCCTGCTAACCCACACCCGGACCGAGGTCATCGCCCTGGTGGCCGGCATCTTCGTCGCGGGCATGCGGATGTTCGCGACCGAGTCGCGCGTCCGCAAGCTGTTCGCCTACGTCGGGGCGGTGGTCTCCCTCGGCGTCACCATCTTCTCGGGGGTGCTGACGACCTGGCTGGCGCGCGGCCAGAGCTCCTCGCAGCTGACCAAGCTGACCGGGCGGACCGTCGTGTGGACCGGGGTGCTGAACATGCCCCGCGACCGGTTCCAGGTGCTGTTCGGGCTGGGCCTGTCGGACAAGTCGTTCAACGGCCTGCCAATCGACAGCAACTGGATGGCGGCCTACCGCGACCTCGGCCTGTTCGGGGTGGTCATCTGCGCCGGCGCCCTGTTCTTCGTCTTCGTGGCGGGCTACTTCCAGGCCCGCAGCGCCCGCACCGCGCTGGCCCTGTTCATGGTGACCTACCTGGTGGTCACGTCGTTCACGGAGACGGGCCTGTCCGACGCCTCCGCGTACCTGCTCGAGCTGGCGATGGCGGGGGCCTTGATCCTGGCCCCGCTCGGGGAAAGGGGACCCGGATGAAGGTGATGCTCGTCCACAACCGCCCGCGCTCGAGCGGGCCGAGCGGGGAGAGCCGGGTCGTTGACCAGGAGTCGGCCGCCCTGCTCGCGGCGGGGCACGAGGTGGCCCACTACAGCCGGGAGAGCGACGAGATCGAGTCCTGGCCGGCCGCCCGCAAGGCGCTGCTCCCGGCCCGGATCGTCTGGAGCCAGTCCGCCTACAGCGGCCTGCGGGCGCAACTGCGGGCGCGCCGCCCGGACGTGGTCCACGTGCACAACACCTTCCCCCTGCTGAGCGCGGCGGTGCTGTACGCCTGCCGGGACGCACGCGTGCCGCTCGCGGCGACCTTGCACAACTACCGGCTCGGCTGCATCACCGGCGAGTTCTTCCGCGACGGCGCCATCTGCCACGACTGCGCCACCGGCCGGGTCCTGCCGGGGGCGGTCCACGGCTGCTACCGAGACTCCCGCGCCGCCAGCGTGCCCCTGGCGGTGGCGGGCGCGGCCCACGCCCGGGCCTGGCGGTCGCTGGTGTCGGCCTACATGTTCATCTCGGCTGCCCAGCGGGACCTGCTCGGCGGGCTCGGGCTGCCGCCCGAGCGGATGTTCGTCCGGCACAACATGATCCCCCGGCGCGACTTCCGCCCGGCCGCCAAGGAGGACATGATCGTCTTCGCCGGGCGGCTGGCGGCCAACAAGGGCGTGCCCCTGCTGATGGACGCCTGGGACCGGTACCTCGCGGGCGCCCGCCCCCCCGCCGGCGCGGGGCTGCGGCTGGTCATCGCCGGGACCGGGCCGCTGGACGGCGAGGTGGCCGCCTGGGCCGCCACCCGGCCCTCGGTTGAGGTGGCGGGTATGCTGCCCGGCCCCGGCTGCGCCGCCCTGATGGCCCGCGCCCGGGCGGTGGTCGTCCCGTCGGTCTGGGAGGAGCCCTTCGGCCTGGTGGTGGTGGAGGCGATGGCGGCCGGGACCCCGGTCATCGCCGCCCGGCACGGCGCGTTCACCGAGCTCGTCACCCCCGGCACCGACGGCGACCTGTACCCGCCGGCCGACGCCGGGGGCCTCGCCGCCGCCATCGCGGCGGTGGCCAGCGCGCCGGAGAAGTACGAGGTGTACGGCAAGCAGGCGCGCGCGACCTACGAGCAGAAGTTCAACCCCGAGCGCAGCCTCGCCCGCCTGGTCGAGATCTACGAGTTCGCGATCGCGAACCCGGCCGCCGGGGCGGCACCGGCCGCGAGACCCGCCGGCGCGGCCGGCAACGCGGCAGGCCCCGAGCGGTGACCGGCGGCCGGCGGCGGCCGCCGCTCGCCTGCCTCGTCCTCGTCCTGCTGATGGCCCTCGCCGTCGCCTCCGGGTGCACCGGGGGCAGTGGCGGTACCACCAGCACCAGCCATGCCGCCACCAGTGCCCCGGCCCGGCTCACCTCGCCGCCGGTGCCCAGCCTCGCCCCCGTCCAGGTCGCCCAGCCGCAGGCGGTCTGCGGCACGTCGTTCCTGAATTCGCCCTTCAGCTATGCCGGGACGGCGGGCCAGTACCGCAGCGGCACGGCCGGGCTGCCGACCTACGGCGCCCCCGGGACTGACTTCCCGGCCGCGACCGCCGGGGTCGTGCTCCCGGCGGGCACCCACAGCTACGCCGCCTACCAGCTGCCGGCGAAGACGGTGTTCTACCTGCTGCCGGGCAAGCACGTGGGCGCGTTCCAGGCCAGCGCGGGCGATGCCTTCGTCGGCGGCCTGGCGTACGGGGTGGCGACCGTCGTGTCCGGCGAGTACCAGGGCCTGACGACGGCGTTCGACTCCAACTTCTCGGATGGCGACACCCCCGGCGTCACCATCGAGTACCTCACGATCGAGAAGTTCTCGCCCGGCGCGGACGCCGCGGCCATCAACCAGAGCGCGAACACCGGCTGGACGCTGCGGAGCGACACGGTTACCCTCAACGTGCCCGGGGCGGGGGTCATCGCCGGGGCGGACAACGTCCTGGAGGACAACTGCCTCACCGCCAACGGGCAGTACGGGTTCCAGGCGTTCGCGACCGGGAACTGGGGGAAGGACGCGCTGACGGGCGGCCCGTACGACATCACGGTCGAGGGCAACGAGATCAGCTACAACGACACCTGCGACTTCGAGGGCCTGCTGACGAACAAGCAGGTCGGCTGGAACAATCGCGACCCGGTGGCGGCCCAGTACCGCAACCCGCACTGCGGGACGGTGCACGGCGACGGCAACCAGGGCGGGTTCAAGCTCTGGGAGACTAACGGGGTCACGGTCCGGGGCAACCTCATCAAGGGCAACTGGGGCCCGGGCGCGTGGGTGGACACCAACAACGCGAACACCACGTTCACCGGTAACAGCTTCACGCGGAACGACGCCGAGGCGATCATCGAGGAGATCTCCTACAACTTCGCCATCACCGGCAACTACATGGCGTACAACGGCTGGGCGATCGGGCTGGACAACCCCGGCTTCCCGACCCCGGCCGTCTACGTCAGCGAGAGCGGCAGCGTCCCCGGCCCGACCGGGGTGCCGGCCTGCGGCGAGCCGTCCTGCGCGGGGCAGCCGTCCTACCCGGCCCAGTCCGCGATCAGCGGCAATGAGCTCACCGACAACGGCGGGGGCGTCTTCCTGTGGCAGAACTCCAACCGGTACTGCTCCAGCCCGGACCCGTCCACGGACGCCTGCACGCTCGTGCGCGCGGGCAGCGCGGGCAGCGCGGGCTTCACTGTGGCCGGGTGCAAGGCCAACCTGCTGTCCGCCAGCATCAATCCCGGCAGCCTGGTCGGTGACCTGACCGGCTCGCCCCCGCGCGACTGGTGGGACGGCTGCCAGTGGAAGACCGCCAGCGTGGGCGTGTCCGGCAACGCGATCAGCTTCCAGCCGTCGGACCTCCCCGGGTGCGTCCCGGCCGTATGGCCCGCCTGCGGCGCCAACGGGCTGTTCAGCGAGTACGCCAGCTACGGGCCCTACTCGTCCCCCTACTCCTGGGCAGTCGACAGCCAGATCACGTTCGGTCAGGGTAACCAGTGGTCGGGCAACGCCTACATCGGCCCTTCGACCTTCTACGCCTGGAACCAGAACAATCCGGTGAGCTGGGCCGACTGGACTGGCAGCGTGGCGGGGGGCGACCGCTGCGGGTCGGCCGTGGAGCACGCCAACGGCGGCTGCACCGGCCCGTTCGGCCAGGACGCCGGGAGCAGCCTCAGCGGCTGACCGGCCGCCTCGAACCGCTCCTGCGTCACGAGACCGGGCGCCTGCATGGAGTGTGCATAACGCTTTCTCCTCCCATGACCGTGACATCTTTATCGCGCCCTGGCATGGAAGTAGGATCTGTGCTAGTCCGGTTGTATTGGGTGTAACGGCACTGATGAGGTGTTTCTCGTCATAGCGGACAACCGCTTGAGTTCGCGGCGCGTCTCACCTGCGAGGACTCACGATCGGTGACCAAAGTCAAGCATTTATCACTGATTGTGATGAGGCTAAAACAGGGAGTGGGAAAATGTCGAGCAGGTCGTTTCCGATCGCGTACTTAGAGGGTAACTCTCTGTTAGAGAACTACTCCCCTTCATGTGGATCGCCGCTGTACAGAAGGTGTCCCGGGGTGCGCAATGGCGCCTCCGCAAAGGGCAACCTGTTCTGTTCATGACTTGAAGAAAGTGCGCACCGGGTGCCGGGCTAATCAATTGGCTAACCATGAATTGCCATGTGGCCCGGAATCCGTAGGAGATTGGAAGTAGCCATGCCAGGGTTCCGCCTCGGTTCTGTTATCAGACGGTCACCGCTGAGTTATGTACTGCTGGGCGCCCTTCTCGTCGCGGCGTCCCTGCTCGGCTTCCCCCGGTCCGCGCTGGCCGCCACGGGCGCGGATAATTTCCAGCGGGCGAACGGGGCGCTCGGTTCCAGCTGGACCGCGATCGCCGATGGCGCCCTGACGATCTCGGGCGACCAGGTGGTCGGGCGCTCGGCCAACGCGAACTCGGGCGACCTGTGGACGGCGTCGTCCTTTGGCAGCGACCAGTTCTCGCAGGTCACGACCAGCTCGACCCAGCTGTCGGGCGGCCAGTGGCTGGGAACGGCGGTCCGCGGCCAGAACTCGGGCAAGACCGGCTACGTCGGAATCTACAACTGGAACTCCGGGTCGCCGCAGCTAATGCTGTTCAAGCGGTCTAATAGCGCCTGGACCCAGCTCGGCGCGACCAAGGCGATTAGCGCCCTGCCCGCCGGCAGCACCCTCAAGCTCGCCGTCACCGGCAGCTCCCTGATCCTGTCGGCCAACGGGACGGCCACCGTCACCGCGACTGACTCCTCGCTCACCGGGGGCGCCCCCGGCATCATGACCTACCAGGCCGCCCACGCGGCCGCCTGGACCGGCGGCGACGCGACGGCCGGCAGTGGCTCGGGTGGCGCTACGACGAGCTACACCGTCGGCGGCACCGTCTCCGGGCTGGCCGCCGGCTCGCTGACGCTGCAGGACAACGGGGGCGACCCGCTCACCGTCAGCGCGAACGGGGCCTTCACCTTCGCCACCGCGCTGGCGGCGGGCGCCAGCTACGCCGTCACGGTGGCGGCCAGCCCGGCCGGGCAGTCCTGCACGGTGGCCGGGGGCACCGGCACCACCAGCGCCAACGTCACCAGCGTCGCCATCACCTGCGCGGCCCTGCCGCCGCCGCCAGCGGGCACCACCGCGTCCGACGGCTTCCAGCGGCCGGACGGGGCGCTCGGCGCCAGCTGGACCAGCACCGCCGACGGGGGCCTGACGATCAGCGGCGACCAGGCGGTCGGCCAGGACATCGACGGGAACTCGGGCGACCTGTGGGCGGCCTCATCGTTCAACAGCGACCAGTTCTCGCAGGTCACGACCAGCTCGACCCAGCTCACGGGCAACCAGTGGCTGGCGGCCATGGTCCGCGGCCAGGCCTCGGGGATGAGCGGCTACGCCGGCCTCTACGACTGGAACTCCGGGTCGCCCGAGCTGATGCTGTTCAGGCGGGTCAATGGCGACTGGGACCAGCTCGGCGCCTCCTTCGCCACCGCCGCCCTGCCCGCCGGGAGCGTCCTCGGGCTGCAGGCCACCGGGCCGGCCCTGGCGCTGTCGGTCAACGGCACGGTGGACATCACCGCGACCGACACCGACCTGGCCGGGGGCGCCCCCGGCCTCATGACGTACGAGTCCGCCCACGTGGCCGCCTGGTCCGGCGGCAACTCCGCCTACACCGTCGGCGGCACCGTCAGCGGCCTGGCGGGCGGCTCGCTGGTGCTGCGCGACAACGGCGGCGACGCGCTGACCGTCCCCGCCAGCGGCTCGTTCACGTTCGCCACCACGCTCGCGACGGGCGCGGCCTACGCCGTCACCGTCGCCAGCGCCCCGCCCGGGCAGGCCTGCACGGTGGCGGGCGGCGCCGGCACGGTCGCCACCGCCAACGTCACCGGCGTCGCCGTCAGCTGCGCGACGCAGAAGTACACCGTCGGCGGGACCGTGAGCGGCCTGTCGGGCACGGTCTCGCTCCAGGACAACGGGGGCGACGCCCTCGCCGTCAGCGCCAGCGGCTCGTTCACCTTCGCCACCGCCCTCGCCTACGGGGCGTCCTACGCCGTCACGGTGGCGGCCAGCCCGGCCGGCCAGTCCTGCACCGTCAGCGGCGGGTCCGGCATCGTCGGGGCCGGGAACGTCACCGGCGTCGCGGTCAGCTGCGCGACGGCGACCTACTCAGTCGGCGGGTCGGTAACCGGCCTGTCGGGGACGGTGTCGCTCCAGGACAACGGGGGCGACGCCCTCGCCGTCAGCGCCAGCGGCTCCTTCGCCTTCGCGACGAAGCTGACGGCCGGCGCCGCCTACAGCGTGGCCGTCTCCGCCACCCCGGCCGGCGAGGCCTGCACGGTGGCAAACGGGTCGGGCACCATCGCCGCCGCCAACGTCACCAGCGTGGCCGTCACCTGCACGGCGCAGTCCTACGCGGTCGGCGGGACCGTGAGCGGCCTGTCGTCGGGCACGGTGTCCCTGCAGGACAACGGGACCGACACGATGACGGTGTCGGCCAACGGCGCCTTCACCTTCCCGACCCAGCTCAGCGCGGGCACCGCCTACGCCGTCACCGTCTCCGCCACCCCGGCCGGCCAGGCCTGCACCGTGACGGGGGGAACCGGCGCGGCCGGCGGCGCCAGCGCCAGCGCGGTCACCGTCACCTGTGCGCCGGCCTCGACCTACAGCATCGGGGGCACCATCAGCGGCCTGTCCGGCACCGCCGTCCTGGCTGACAACGGCGGCGACAACCTGTCCGTAAGCGCCAGCGGCTCCTTCGCCTTCGCCACCAAGCTGGTGACCGGGTCGCCCTACGCGGTCACCGTCGCCTCCAGCCCGGCCGGGCAGTCGTGCACCGTCGCGGGCGGCAGCGGGACCGTTGGCAGTGCCAGCGTGACCAGCGTCACGGTCACCTGCACCAGCAGCACCTCGACGACCGGGGACGCGACGGCGACTGACGACTTCCAGCGGGCCAACGCCAGCACGCTCGGCGCCAACTGGACCGCCACTTCCGACGGCAGCCTGACGATCAGCGGCGACCAGGCGGCCGGGCAGGACGTCAACGGCAACTCGGGCGACATCTGGACGGCGGGCACGTTCACCAGCGACCAGTTCGCGCAGGTGACGCTGAGCGGCACTCAGCTGACCGGCAGCCAGTGGGCCGGCCCGATGGTCCGCGCCCAGGGCAACGGGGGCGACAGCGGCTACGTCGCCATTTACTTCTGGAACAACGGCTCGCCTGAGCTGATGCTGTTCCTGCGGGAGGACGGCGGCTGGGACCAGCTCGGCCCGACCGTCAGCACCAGCCCGCTCGCGGCGGGCGCCATCCTCGGCGTCAGCGCGACCGGCACCACGATCACGGTCCAGCTGAACGGCACCACCAAGATCACCGCGACCGACGACACGCTGGCCGGGGGCGCCCCCGGCATCATGACCAACGCCGCCGCCCACGCCGCCGCCTGGGCGGCCGGCTCGGCCATCCCGCCCCCCACCTACACCGTGGGGGGCACGATCTCGGGCCTGTCGGGCACCGTCTCGCTGCTCGACAACGGCGGCGACACGCTCATCGCCAGCGCCAGCGGCTCGTTCAGCTTCGCCACCCAGCTCACCGCGGGCGCGGCCTACAACGTCACCGTCGCCACCAGCCCGGCCGCCCAGTCCTGCTCGGTGGCCGGCGGGAGCGGCACCGTCCAGGCCGCCAACGTGACCGGCATCACCGTCACCTGCGTGACCGCGGCGACCTACAGCGTCGGCGGCGCGATCTCGGGCCTGTCCGGCACGGCCGTACTGGCCGACAACGGCGGCGACGACCTTTCCGTGCGCGCCAACGGCTCGTTCACGTTCGCCACCGCGCTGGCCAGCGGGACCGGCTACAACGTCACCGTCGCCTCCAGCCCGGCCGGGCAGTCGTGCACGGTCGCGAACGGGGCGGGGACGATGGGGACCGCCAGCGTCACCAGCGTCACCGTGACCTGCGCCGCCATCCCGGCCTACGCCATCGGCGGGACCGTCGCGGGCCTGTCGGGGACGGTCACCCTGCTCGACAACGGCGGGGACAACCTGCCGGTCAGCGCCAACGGCTCCTTCAGCTTCCCGACTCACCTCGCGACCGGGGCCTCCTACAAGGTCACGGTCGGGGCCAGCCCGGCCGGCCAGACCTGCACGGTCGCCAGCGGCAGCGGCACGGTCAACACCGCCGCCGTCACCAGCGTCAAGGTGACCTGCGTGAACGGCACCACCTACACGGTCGGCGGCACCGTCAGCGGGCTGTCGGGCACGGTCAAGCTGACCGACAACGGCGGGGACGCCCTCACGGTCGCGGCCAACGGCGGCTTCACCTTCGCCACCCCGCTGGCGGCCGGCGCGGCGTACGCGGTCGCGGTGAGCACGCAGCCGTCCGGGCAGTCGTGCGCCATCGCGGGCGGCAGCGGCACCGTCGGGAGCGCCAACGTGACAAGCGTGGCGGTCACCTGCGCCGCCACCGGGGGCTCGGGGGCGATGACCACGTCCTACACGACCACCAGCTCCACCGGGGTCGCCTCCTACAACTACACGTCGTCCATCGTCAACGACGGGGCCACGGAGCAGATCCGGGTCCTGCAGCCGTCCAGCCCGCGGGCCGGGGTGGCGCACAACTTCCTCATCGCGCTCCCGGTCGAGCCGGGAGAGGGGACCACCTACGGTGACGGCATCGCCACCCTGGCGGCGCTGGACGCCCAGGACCAGTACAACCTGACGATCGTGGAGCCGGCCTTCTCCATCGACCCGTGGTACGCCGACAGCGCCACCGACCCGGCGATGCAGATGGAGACGTTCATGACCAGCCAGCTCGTGCCGTGGATCAAGGCGACCTTCGCCACCACCGGCAGCGAGCAGGTCTGGCTGCTGGGGTTCTCCAAGTCGGGCCTGGGGGCTGAGGACCTCATCCTCAAGCACCCGAGCGTGTACACGCTGGCGGCCGGCTGGGACTTCCCGGCCGACATGACCAGCTACAACCAGCTCGGCACCAGCCCTCAGGCCGCGTACGGGACGAACGCCAACTACCTGAGCAACTACCAGCTCAGCCAGTCGTTCGTGACCGCCCACGCGGCCCCGTTCACCACCAGCAAGCGGCTCTGGCTGGGCGGCTACTACTACTTCGAGTACGGCGTCTACAGCCTGTTCGCCCCCGAGCTGGCCAACGCCAAGGTTCCCTACGACATCGAGCCGGCCACCCAGATGGCGCACCGCTGGGACAGCGGCTGGGTCGCCGGGGCGCTGGCGGCGCTCTACGCGGACGGCACCGCGCTCGGGTAGCCGGCCGGGCACCGGCGGTGATGTATCACCGCCGGGCCCACCGCGATCCCGTTAGGGCAACCACCCCCGGACCTGTGAGGAGGACCGCACGCGATGAGCGCGACACCCCGGCTCACCATCGGCCTGCCGGTGTACAACGGCCAGAAGTTCATCGTCGAGTCCATCGAGGCCCTGCTCGGCCAGACGTACACCGACTTCGAGCTGGTCATCTCGGACAACGCCTCGACCGACAGCACCGGCGAGATCTGCCGGGGGTACGAGCGGCAAGACAGCCGGGTCCGCTACTTCCGCCAGGCCAAGAACATCGGCCTGTCGCCCAACCATAACTACGTCGTCTACCAGGCCCGGGGCGAGCTGTTCAAGTGGGCGGCGGGCGACGACCTGTACGCCCGGGACCTCATCGAGCGCTGCGTCGAGGCGCTGGACGAGCACCCCGAGGTCGTGCTCGCCCACTGCTGGACGGCGCGCATCGACCCGGCGGGGACGCTCCTGTCGGCCTACGAGTACCCGCTGAACACCTCGTCCCGCAGCGCCCCGGAGCGGTTCCGGAGCATGCTGTTCGACAGCGGCGGCGACGACGACTACGGGGTCATCCGCAAGGACGTGCTGCTGCGGACCGCGATGAAGGAGAGCTACCATCACGCGGACCACACGATCATCGCCGAGCTCGCCCTGCACGGCCGGTTCTACCAGGTGCCGGACTGGCTGTACTTCCGCCGCGAGCACCCGAACCACAGCGGCGGCGCGTCAATGCGCCAGCGCTGCGCGATCATGGACCCCAAGCGGGCCGACGCGCTGCGCCACCCGGCCGTCCGGCTGTATGGCGAGTACGTGTGGGCCTACATCCGGGCCATCCGCAAGTCGCCGCTGACGATGGCGGGCAAGGCGGCCTGCTACCGCCACCTGGCCGACTGGTTCGCCAGCCGGGCACGCCCCGGCTACGCCGCGCCGTCCGACCCGGTGTCCATCGAGCCGCTCCCCGGCATCCCGCTCGACGCGATCGTGGCCGGCCACGGCCCTAGCCTCCCGGGGGGACGACCCCCCGTACCCCCCGATCCGCGCCAGCTGGCACAAACCGCCAGCGTAGCTGGCGATCCTCGCCCCTCCCGGGAGGCGGCATCCGAGTCGTCTTACTTCGACAACAAGGGCAAAATGTGAATGACGTGACGAACGCATCCGGCGACTCGCGCGCTCTCGTGGCCGAGTCGCACAAGCGGGACTTCTGGATCCAGGAGAACAAGAAGCACACTCCCGCCCACTACCGGCTGCGCAAGACGGGCGCCATCGTCAACCAGGTGGCCGGGGCCCGCGAGCGCGACCTGCTCGACATCGGCTGCGGGCCGGCGACGCTGGCGACCGTGCTGCGCCCGACCATCAACTACTTCGGGATCGACATCGCGGTCCAGGCTCCCGGCCCGAACCTGCGCGA
Source organism: Trebonia sp. (assembly GCA_036276115.1). Taxonomy (GTDB): domain Bacteria; phylum Actinomycetota; class Actinomycetes; order Streptosporangiales; family Streptosporangiaceae; genus Trebonia. Next base: position 14,267 of record DATBEM010000036.1, on the reverse strand, counting down.
GCTGGACATCCTCAAGCAGCCCATCGCCTGGGACGGCCGCCGCTTCGACATCGTCGTCGCCCAGGGCCTGTTCGAGTACCTCAGCGACCGCCAGTCCCGGAAGTTCGCCGAGATCGCGGACCTGCTCACGCCGGACGGCAAGTTCGTCATCACGTACACGAACTTCGGCCACCGGGCCAAGTACGTGTTCGAGGCGTTCAGCAACGTCCAGCCGATGGCGGACTTCCGGGCGGACCTGGCCCGGCACTTCACCATCGACCGGGCCTTCCCGACCTCCTACAACTGGAACGGCGGCCAGCCGACCCGCAAGCTCGTCCAGGCCCTCAACATGAGCTTCACCGCCAACATCCCCGTGATCGGGCCGAAGCTGGCGGTCGAGTACTTCTTCATCTGCTCTCGCAAGTAGCCCCGGGCGGCGGAAACCTGACGAACGGCCGATAACGCCAGTAACGTGGCCCACATGGGGCAAAGTGACTTCGCGGACTGGTGGTACGAGGACTACGGCGACCGCCGGATGCAGCGGAAGCTGGAGCAGGAGCTAGAGACCGCCTACGTCTACCAGGCGCGGGCGGCCAGCGCCCTGCGGTCGCAGATGGCCCAGGTGAGCGGCACCCTGGAGCAGCGCATCGACCGGCTGGCGAAGGCGTTCGACGCCTTCGTGGAGCTGTCGGACATCCGCTCCGAGCTGGCCGTCTTCGAGGACGAGATCTCGCTCCGCAACGCCGCCAAGCGGCTGCTGCGGACGCTGGCCCGCGACGGGGCCGACCCCTCGGTCCTGCCGCGGGAGCTGCCGCGCTGCCCCGGCTACTGGCTCCAGCCCGCGCTCGGCTCGCTCGTCGCCGCCATCGCGGGCGACGACGCGGCGGCGGCGGAAGGGCTGATCGGCGCGCAGGAACTGGACGCCACCCGCGCCGCCGTGTTCCTGGTCGCGAGCTACGCGCTGGCCGGGCAGGCCCACCGGGCGGCCCCGCTGCTGCCCGCCGCGCTCGGCAGCCCCGGGGAGGAAGTGACCTACGCCCAGCGCGCCCTGTGGCGGGCCTGCGCCCACGATGCCCTCGGCGAGCCCGGGCAGGCGGCCATCCGGGACTGGGTGACCCGCTTCGTCGGCGGCCTCGGGGAGGCCGTGATCACGGCCCAGCAGGCCAGCTGGACGGCCGAGGCGGACCGGGCGCTCGGCGCCGCCGCCATCACCGAGTCCGTGACCCGGGCGCTGCCCGCCGTCCTGGGCGGGCGGATGCAGCGTCCCACCACGGCCCACGCCCCGCTCGTCTACCCGCTCGCGTCGGCCCGGAAGCTGGCCGCCCTGCGGGTCCTGGTCGAGGAGGCGCGGACAGGCGAGCAGGCAGTGCCGGCTGGGCAACGGCCCGCTGAACGAGGGACTGCTGAACGAGGGCCGGCTGGGCCGGCGCCCGCCGGGCCGGGGCCGGCCGAGCCGCCGTCGCTGCTGCCGGTCCTCGGCGCCCTGGCCGCGTCCCTGGCCGAGGAGGGCAGCCCGGAGGAGATCGCCCTCCGGCAGCGGGAGCGGGAACTGCGCAAGGTGATCGACACCCGGGCCACCACCGTGCGGCCGTCCTGGGACGACCGCGAGGGCAAGGCGCTGGACCTGCTGAAGGCCGACGCGTTCGGGGCTGACCTGAAGCTGCGGCGGCTCGCGCTGGTGGCCGGGGCGGACTGGACCAACCGGACCGCGAGCCGCTACGCCGAGGGCGCCCGGGAGGCGATCCCGGACGAGTTCCAGGTCAACCTCGGCCGGCACCGCATCACCGTCACCACGGCGGGCGGCGTCAACCTCGGCAACGCCAACGCCGAGATCGAGGAGTACATCGAGGCCGAGGCGGGCGCGGGCAAGCTGTTCCACCGCAAGCAGGTCGCCGAGGACGTCGCCCGTGAGCAGGAGCAGCTGGCCCGGCAGGCCCGGCAGGCCCGGCAGGCGGCGGACGACCTCGCGGCCCGGGCGGCCGAAACGGCGGCCGGCGCGCGGCAGGCCGCAGCCGACCGCGACGCGGTGGCGGCGGCCCTGCGCGGCTGAGCGGGCCAGGTCCGGCTAACCGCTGGGGCTGCGCTCCGTCCCTGCGGCTGCGCTCTGTCCCTGGGGCTGCGCTCTGTCCCTGGGGCTGCGCTCTACCCCTGCGGCTGCGCCGGGGCCGGGCGGTGATGACGGCCGCCGGGCCGGGGCGCCGCCGGGCCGGGCAGCGGGGCGGCGCTGGCCGGGGCGCCGCTGGCGGTGACCCCGGCGGCCGGCGGGACCGCGGCTGACGGGACGGGGGCCTGGAGGGGGCTGGCCTTCGGGGCGCCGGTCACGAGGGGCATGGTGCCGGTCGTGGTGGCCCGGCCGTTCAGGATGGGCGACTCGCGGATCGCGACCCGTAGCTGCCACCACCAGACCGCCGCGCCCGCCAGGGTCGAGGCGGCGGCCCCGTCGACCGTTCCCTGGGCGCCGCCGAAGTAGGCGCCCGCGACGCCGCCGAGCACGAACATCGCCGAGGCGATGAGCATCGCCCGCAGGCTGCGCTTGGCCGCCCCCAGCGCCCGCAGGCCCGCGGTGGCCCCGCCGATGAGGCAGCCGGCCATGACCCACACCGTGTAGGCCGGGACCAGCGCCCCGGCCGGGCGCCACAGGTCCTTCAGCAGCAGCTGGCCCACCCCGAAGGGCAGGGCGATGTAGATCGCCACGCCCCATAGCAGGCCCAGGACCGCCAGGCCGACGCCGATGATGACGCAGTAGGGCAGGAACCGGTGCGGCGACTTGCGCAGCATCCGGGCCGCCTCGGGCACCGTGACCAGCGAGATGCCCATGAAGATGACCAGGAACGGCCCCATCAGCAAGCTGGCCGCCTGGACCACGCCGACCGAGCTGAGCCCGGCGATACCGCCGACGGCGTACAGCCGGACCTGGCTGGCGGCGCTGTTGGCCGAGTTCTCGGCCAGGTAGCGGGCCGACAGGTCGCGGTGCAGGTGCACCCACAGCCACGAGTGCGACACCCGCGGCATCAGCCGCGCCTGCAGCGGGCCGATCGCGGCCGCGATGTAGGCGCAGCCGCCCCATACCAGGACGAACCAGAAGACGTTGCCCTGGTGGGCCAGGCGCAGCGCGGCCAGGGCCGGCAGCATCGAGACGGTCCAGACCGTGTCGTTGAGGAACGCCTGGTTGCCCCGGCCCAGCGCGAAGAACGCGTACCGCCAGCTGTCTTGCAGCAGCAGCCCCGGCAGCGTGAGGCCGAGGCCGAGGAAGGCCAGGCCGAGGCTGCCGCCCATGACGACCGCCGCCACCAGCGCCAGGACCCCCGTCAGCACGCCGACGACGGCCGCCGTGCCGGTGGAGTTCATGACCGCCCGCCGCCACTTGGGCATCTCGGCGCTGCTGTAGCGGACGATCAGGGGGTCGGTGGCCAGCCCGCGCGAGGCGTTCAGCGCGAACGAGTACGTCACGTACGCGATGCTGAACGCCCCGAACTGCGCGGCGCCGAGCTCGCGGGCGACGTAGAAGCTGAGGGCCGCGTTGCTCAGGCTGGACATCATCTGGTCCGCCAGGCCCCAGCCGAATCGCCGCGCGAGCTGGCCGCGTACCGCGCTGAGCTTAGCCACCGTGCTTAGGCACCATGCTCAGGCATGGGCGCGCGGTCCGGGAACGAGTCGCCGGTCGTGCGGCGCATCATCTCGTCCACCAGCCCGGCGTCGAGGAGCTGGCGGATCCGGCGCAGCCGGACGTAGCGCGAGGAGGTGAAGTCATCGTAGGTCAGGCCGTACTCGGTGTAGGCCTTGAGCAACTCGGCGATGCCCTCCCTGACCGTCCAGCGCAGCTGCAGGCCGGGGAAGGTGTCCTGCAGCTTGGCGAAGTCCACCTTGTAGTTGCGCAGGTCCGGCCCGGCCCCGTCGGCGAACGTGAGCGACGAGCCGTCGACGGCGTCGCGCACCATCTCGGCGACGTCGCGGATCTGCACCACGTCCTGCGGGCGGCCGATGTTGAAGGCCTGGTCGTGGACGAGCGCCCGGGGCGCCTCGAGCATCGCCAGGAAGGCCCGGCTGATGTCCTCGATGTGCACCAGCGGCCGCCAGGGGGTGCCGTCGCTCTCCAGCCGCACCTTGCCGGTGGTCAGCGCCACCGCGGTGAGGTTGTTGACGACGATGTCAAGCCGCTGGCGGGTGGAGGCGCCGTAGGCGGTCGCGTTGCGCAGGTAGGTCGGGCTGAAGTTGTCGTCGGCCAGCAGCGCCAGTTCCCGCTCGGCGATGACCTTGCTCTCGCCGTAGGGGGTGACCGGGAACATCTCCGCGTCCTCGGCCACCGCGTCCGAGCCGGCCGCGCCGTACAGGCTGCAAGAGGAGGAGAACAGGAAGCGCTCCACCCCCGCCTCCTTGGCCGCCCGGGCCAGCTGCATCGTCCCGTCCAGGTTGACCGAGTGGGTCGTGCCCGGGTTCAGGTCGCCCAGCGGGTCGTTGGACAGCGCGGCCAGGCAGACGACGGCGTCGTAGCCCGACAGCTGCCCGGCGGTGGCGTCCCGCATGTCCAGCGCCGCCCGGCCGCCGGCCTCCGGCAGCGCCGGGCCCAGGTCGCAGCCCTCGTAGAGGCCGACGTCGAAGCCATCGACCTCATGCCCGGCCGAGCGCAGGACCGGCACCAGCACTGCTCCGATGTATCCGCGGTCACCGGCGACGAGGACTCTCATCAGCTACCCCTAGGGTCTCGTGTGCGTGAGGGCGAGACGGTACTCTCACCTGCCGATAGGATCATCAGCCACCCTGTCGTGATACGTGCCGCCGGAGCGGGGCCAACAAATACCAGGGCCGCGGTATCACCGTGCGAGGCCGGGACCTCTCGTAATGGTGAAGCGGCGAGTCCTGATCATCGTCCAGAATCTACCAGTGCCCTTCGACCGGCGGGTGTGGCTTGAGTGCCGCGCGCTGACCGCGGCCGGGTACAGCGTGACCGTGGTCTGCCCCAAGGGCAAGGGAGACCCGGCTCGTGAGGTGATCGACGGTGTGGACATCTACAAGTACCAGCCCTACGCGCCCGGCGGCAGCAAGCTGAGCTTCGTCGCCGAGTACGCGTACTCCTTCGCGGCCACGGCCTGGAAGGCCCTCATCGCGCGGGCGCGCGGGGGCGTGCTGCGCGGCCGGTTCGACGTCATCCAGGCCTGCAACCCGCCGGACATCTTCTGGCCGCTGGCGATGTTCTTCAAGGGCCTGGAGCACACGCGGTTCGTGTTCGACCACCACGACCTGTCCCCGGAGCTGTTCGAGTCCCGGTTCGGCGGCCGGTCGCTGCCGTACAAGGGGCTGCGCTTCCTTGAGCGCAGCACGCACCGGTGCGCCGACCACGTGATCTCCACCAACGACTCCTACCGCCAGGTCGCCATCGACCGCAGCGGCAAGGACCCGGCCGACGTCACCGTTGTCCGCACCGGGCCCGACCCGGCCAAGCTCCGGGCGGGCGAGCCGGACGAGGCGCAAAAGCGCGGGCGCGCGTTCCTGGCCTCCTACATCGGCGTCATGGGCCCGCAGGACGGGGTCGACGTGGTGGTCCGGGCGGCCGATGTCATCGTGCACGAGATGGGCCGCGAGGACATCGCCTTCACCCTCATGGGCAAGGGCGACTGCTTCGACGAGCTGGTGGCGCTGCGCGACGAGCTGAAGCTCCAGGGGCACGTCGAGTTCACCGGCCGTGCCCCCGACGAGCAAGTCAAGCAGGTCATGTCGACCGCCGACATCGGGCTGTCGCCTGACCCGATGAACCCGCTCAACGACTTGTCAACGATGAACAAGACGATGGAGTACATGGCCTTCGGCCTGCCGGTGGTCGCCTTCGACCTCAAGGAGACCCGGGTCTCGGCGGCCGACGCGGCCGTCTACGTGAAGCCAACCGGCGACCCCGGCCGCGACATCCGCGACTACGCCCAGGCGATCGTGGACCTGGCCGACGACGCGGCGCTGCGGGCGCGGATGGGCGCCCTCGGCCGGGTCCGGGTCGAGGAGGAGCTGGCCTGGCCGCACCAGGAGCGGGCCTATGTTGGCGTCTACGCCAAGCTCGCGCCACTGGGGCGCGGCCGGGCGGCGCGCGCGACCGCGCCGGGAGGGAACTGACGATGTGCGGTATCGCCGGGTGCTACCAGCAGGCCGACGGGCACAAGCTGACCGACGTGATGACGGAGCGGATCACCCACCGGGGGCCTGACTCCGGCGCGCTGTGGAGCCACGAGGACGAGCGCGCCTCGATCCACCTCGGCCACCGGCGGCTGTCCATCATCGACCTGTCCACGTCGGCCAACCAGCCCTTCATCAAGGGCGGCCTGACGCTGGCGTACAACGGCGAGCTGTACAACTTCCGCGAGCTGCGGGCCGAGCTGGAGAAGAAGGGCGTGACCTTCATCACCAGCTCCGACACCGAGGTCGTGCTGGAGGCGTGGCGGGCCTGGGGGCCGGGCGCCCTGGAGCGGTTCCGGGGCATGTTCGCCCTCGCCATCGCCGACACCAAGACGGGCGAGCTCACGCTCGCCCGCGACCCGCTCGGCATCAAGCCGCTGCTGTACCTGCGCCGGGGCGCCGGGGTCGTGTTCGCCTCCGAGCTGAAGGCGCTGCTGGCGGCGGTCGGCCCGGAGCTGAAGATCGAGCCCGGGGCGATGGTCGCCTCGATGCTTTACTACTGGGTGCCCGAGCAGCGCTGCTCCATCGCGGGCGTGACCAAGCTCCCGGCCGGGAGCTGGGCGCGGTTCCGGCCGGACGGGACGTCCGAGCAGCACCAGTACTGGCGGGTCCAGGACGTGGCCCGCGACGCCGCCGCCGGGCTGCGGGCCGACCTGAAGTCGGTCATCGAGGAAAGCATCACCGCCCACCTCATCGCGGACGTGCCGGTGTCGAGCTTCCTGTCCGGTGGCCTCGACTCCAGCATCATCACCGTGCTCGCGCACCAGCAGGCCGCCAGCGTGGACGCGTACACGATCACCTTCCGGCCCGAGGACCAGAAGCTGGAGGCCATGCCGGACGACGCGGTCTACGCCCGCAAGGTCGCCCGGCAGTTCGGCATCAACCTGCACGAGATCGAGATCTCGCCCGACATCGCCGACATGCTGCCCAAGATGGTGGACACGCTGGACGAGCCGATCGGCGACCCGGCCGCGATCAACACGTTCCTCATGTGCCAGGCCGCCCGCGAGCGGGGGGTCAAGGTCCTGCTGTCGGGGATGGGCGCCGACGAGCTGTTCGGCGGCTACCGCAAGCACCTCGCCTGCCTGATGGCGAGCCGCTACAACGCCCTGCCGGGGCTGGTCAAGGCGCCCGCCCGGCTGGCGGTGAACGCGATGCCGGTGTCGATCGGCGACCGGGGGCTGCGCTACCCGCGGTGGGCGAAGCGGTTCATGACCTTCGCCGAGCTGCCCGAGGAGGCGCGGTTCCGGCGCAGCTACACGATGTACGCTCCCGAAGACCTCACCGCGCTGGTCGGGCCGGACCTGGCTCCCGCCGTCAATAGCGTCATCGGCGAGCATGCCGCGATCTACAATGACAACGACCTCGATGATGAGGTCAACCGGATGTGCCTGGCCGACACCCGCCTGTTCATGGCCGGGCTCAACCTGACCTACACCGACCGGGCCAGCATGGCCGCGTCGGTGGAGGTGCGCACGCCGTTCGTGGACCACGTGGTCGCGCGGGCCGCGTTCTCGGTCGGGGGGGCCGACAAGATCCGGGGCAAGGTGGCCAAGGCCGCCCTGAAGGACGTCGCCGAGAACTGGCTGCCACACGAGATCGTGCACCGCCCGAAGGCCTCGTTCGGCGCCCCGCTGCGCGCCTGGGTCCGGGGTGACCTGCGCGAGCTGATCGGCGACGTGCTCGTCGGCGGCGAGCTCGTGCAACTGGGCATGCTCCGCAAGGACCGCGTCCGCCGGCTCATCGCCGACGAGCAGGCGGGCCGGGAGGACTACGCCAAGCAGATCTGGCAGCTCCTGTCGATGGAGCTGTGGTACCGGCAGGTGCGCGCCGTCGGGGTAGCGGCGGCCTGAGCCCTTAACGAATGTAAGAGGATCGCGATGAAGCAGATTGCGCAGAACTACAAGTCCGGCGAGCTGGCAGTGCTCGACGTGCCCGCGCCGACTTGCCGCCCTGGCGGGGTCCTCGTGCGGTCGCTGTTCTCCCTCATCTCCACGGGCACCGAGATGATGAAGGTCAACGAGGCCAGCATGTCCATGGTGGGCATGGCGCGGGCCCGGCCGGACCAGGTGAAGAAGGTCATTGACCAGGTGCAGCAGCAGGGGGTCGCCAGCACCTACAAGAAGGTGATGAACAAGCTCGACTCCTACACCCCGCTGGGCTACTCGCTGTGCGGCGTTGTCACCGAGGTTGGCCGGGGGGCCGAGGAGTTCAAGGTTGGCCAGCTGGTCGCGTGCGCGGGCAACGAGCAGGCGCTGCACGCGGAGTACAACTTCGTCCCCGTCAACTTGTGCGCGGCGGTCCCCAACGGGGTCGCGCCCGAGCATGCCGCGTTCGCGACCGTGGCGTCGATCGCGATGCACGGCGTCCGCCGGGCGGAGGTCGCGCTGGGCGAGACCGCGGTGGTCATCGGCCTCGGGCTGATCGGCCAGCTCGTGATCCGGCTGCTGGTCGCGGCCGGGGTCCAGGCGGTCGGGGTCGACCCGGTCGAGGCCCGCTGCCACCTGGCGGAGAAGGCCGGAGCCGCCCTCGCGGGCTCCCCCGAAGATCTCGACGCGCTGGTCAGCGGCCTGGCGGGCCTCACCAGCGGGCGCGGGGCGGATCACATCTTCCTGGCCGCCGGCGGTAACAGCAACGGCCCGGTCGAGGCGGCGGTGAAGCTCGCCCGGGACCGGGCGCGAGTCATCGACATCGGCAAGATGAAGCTCGACCTGCCGTGGAACGCCTACTACGAGAAGGAGCTGGACGTCCGGTTCTCCCGCTCCTACGGGCCGGGCCGCTACGACCCGCGCTACGAGCTGGAGGGCATCGACTACCCCGTCGGCTACATCCGCTGGACCGAGCGCCGCAACCTGGAGTCGTTCCTGGAGCTGGTGGCGCGGGGGTCGGTGGAGGTGTCGAGCCTCATCGACGGGGTCTTCCCGTTCGCGGAGGCGGCCAAGGTCTACGGCGACCTGAAGGACGGCAACCTCAAGGCCGTCGGCGTGCTGCTGGAGTACGAGCCGCTCGCGGCGGACGCGCCCAAGCCGTTCACCAGCCTGGTCAAGCCGGGAGCGACGACCCCGACCGCCCGCACCGGCAAGAAGAAGTCCGAGGTCCGCATCGGGTTCGTGGGGGCCGGCAACTACGCCTCCTCCATGCTCCTGCCCCACCTGGCCAGCAACCCGGCCGCGAACCTGGCCCACGTGGCCACCACCAAGTCGCTGTCGGCCGTCAACGCGCAGAAGAAGTTCGGCTTCACCACCGCCTCGACCGACACCGACGCGCTGTTCGACGACGACAGCCTGGACGCGATCTTCATCGTGACCCGGCACGCGACCCACGCCCGGCTCGTCGTGCGCGCCCTGGAGACCGGCAAGGCCGTCTTCGTGGAGAAGCCACTGGCGCTGACCCGCGAGGATGCCGACGTGATCGCCGAGGTCATCACCAGGACCGGCAACGACCGGCTGATGGTCGGCTTCAACCGCCGTTTCGCGCCGCTGCTGACCGCGATGCGCAAGGACTTCGGCGGGTCGGCGGTCACGTCCAACACCCGCTACCTGGTCAACGCGGGCAAGCTCGCCGCCGACAGCTGGTACCTCAACGAGGACGCCGAGGGGTCCCGGTTCACCGGTGAGGGCGGCCACTTCATCGACACGCTGGCGTGGTGGGCCGACAGCCTGCCCGAGGAGGTCTACGCCGTGCGCGGCCCCGAGAAGGGCGACGTGCAGGCCACCCTCCGGTTCGCGACCGGCGCGACCGGCTCCATCGCCTACCTGACGGGCGGCGACGCCCGCTTCCCGAAGGAGACGATGGACGCCGCCGGCGGCGGGCGCAACGCCCGGCTCGACAACTTCCGCACTGCCGCCGTCTGGTCCGCCCGCGGCAAGTCGGAGACGAAGGCCCGCAGCGGCCAGGACAAGGGCCAGCGGACCGAGATGGAGCAGTTCGTCGACGCCGTCCGGACGGGTGCCCCGATGCCGATCGGGGCTGACTCCCTGCTCGCGACCACGCGGGCGACGATCGCGGTGGGCGAGAGCCTGTCCAGCGGCAAGCCGGAGAGAGTGTGAATGCCGCCGCTTCCCCCTCGAAGCTAGGCTGGTACGCACGCAGGGTTAGCCGGATGTCGCCCGGTGAGGTCGCCTGGCGGGTCCGGGAGCAGGCCCTGCGCCGGGCCTGGGCCCGCCGCCAGGTGCGGCCGGGCCAGGTGGACGCGCTGCCGCCGGTTCCCGCCCCGCCCGGGTGGGAGCGCCGGTTCACCTCCGTGCTCCCGCCGGACGCGGGCACGGGGGTCCCCGCCGAGGCGCGAGCGGCCGTCATCGCGGCGGCCGACGCGATCATGGGCGGGCAGTGGGAAATGCTCGGCGTCACCCGTGAGGACATGAAGGAGCCGGACTGGTTCCGCGACCCCGTCACCGGCCGCCGGTCGGCGCCGGAGGCGTACGCGTTCGCCGTCAACCACCGCTCCGAGGACGCCGTCGGCAACGTCAAGCAGGTCTGGGAGGTCAACCGCCTGCAGCACCTGACGCTGCTGGCCCTGGCCTGGTACCTGACCCGCGACGACGCCTACGCCCAGCGGGTGGACGCCCAGCTGCGCGCCTGGTGGCGGGAGAACCCGTTCTTGTCCGGCGTCAACTGGGCCAGCGGCATCGAGCTGGGCGTGCGGCTGATGTCGTTCGCCTGGATCCGGCGGCTGCTGGACGAGTGGCCCGGCGCCCGCGCCCTGTTCGAGGACAACGACCTGGCCCTGCACCAGATCCGCTGGCACCAGCAGTACCTGGCCGCCTTCGAGAGCCGGGGATCGTCGGCCAACAACCACCTGATCGCCGAGGCGGCCGGGCTACTGGCGGCCAGCTGCGCGTTCCCGTGGTTCGACGAGTCGCCCCGCTGGCGCAAGCACGCGGCGGCGCTGCTGGAGAAGTCGATGCGGGACAACACGTTCCCGTCCGGCATCAACCGCGAGCTCGCCTCGGATTACCACGGCTTCGTGTTCGAGCTCGGCGCGTTCGCCGCCATCGAGGCGGCCGCCTTCGGCTCCCCCGTCAGCGACGAGTGCTGGAAGCGGCTGGCGACGATGGCCGACGCGATGGCGGCCCTAGTCGACGCGCGGCTGCGGCCACCCCGGCAGGCAGACTCCGACGAGGGCCGCGTCGTCCTGCTCGACGCGCCCGCCCACAACCGCTGGCCGGCCCTGCTGTCGCTAGCGGGGGCGCTGTTCGGCCCGCTCGACTGGTGGCCGGCGGGGCCGGCCGACGCGGGCGGCATCCTGGCCGGCGCCATGCTAGGCAGCCGGGCGGCGGCGGGCCGGGCGAGCCAGCGGCCGTCGCGGTTCGCCGACGCCGGGATCGCGATCTTGCGGACCAGCCCGGCTGACGGGCCCGAGATCTGGTGCCGGTGCGACGGGGGGCCGCACGGCTTCTTGTCCATCGCCGCCCACGCCCACGCGGACGCGCTGTCGGTGGAGGTCCGGCACGACGGGGTGGACATCCTGGCCGACCCGGGCACGTACTGCTACCACGGGGAACCGGAGTGGCGGACGTACTTCCGCTCCACCATCGGCCACAACACGGTGGAGATCGGCCGCCGTGACCAGTCCGACCAGAGCGGCCCGTTCATGTGGTCGCGGCAGGCCCGCGCCCGCGAGCTCCCGGTGCAGCGCCCGCAGACGGACTGGACCGCCGAGCACGACGGCTACGCCGTGCTCAGCCCGCAGGCGGTGCACCGCCGCTCGGTCCGGCTCGACCCGGCCGCCCGCGCGCTGGAGATCACGGACGTGGTCGACGGCGGCGGGCACGACGTGCGGGTCGCGTTCCACCTCGGCCCGGACGTGGCGGCGGCCCTCGACGGGGACGCCGCGACGCTGACCTGGACGGCCCCTGATCCCGGCCCCGCTCCTGGTCCCGGTCCGCGCGAGGCGCGGCTGGAGCTGCCGGGAGAGCTGTCGTGGTCGCTGCACAAGGGCGAGGACGGCCCGATCATGGGCTGGTACTCGGCTGGCCTCGGCTTGCGTGTCCCGGCCGTGACAATCCTGGGATCGGGCCGTTGCTCTTCTCAGGTGCCGCTGATCACGCGGCTGAAATTTCCCGATACCGAAACCCTGCCCGCTGCCTCCCCTCCCTTGCGGGCCGTAAACTGGACTGGATCCGACGCCGCTCCCAGCCAGGCGCCGGGGACCACACCGGAGGGCTGATGAGCCAGCAGCCAATGAACCTGCGGCGATCCGTCCAGATCGTCCGACGGCACAAGTTCCTCGTGTCCGCGGTGACGGTCTTGGGGCTTATCGTCGGAGTGGGCTACGCGACCGTGAAAGGTCCGACGTACACGAGCCACGCGCTCGTGGTGATCCCGTCGCAAAGCTCGGGCGCCGCGGCATCCTCGTCCGCCGCGGCCGGCGGCGCCCCGGGCGGGGACGACGACGCCAACAGCGTGGACACCCAGGTCGTCATCGCCACCAGCGCCCCGGTGCTGGCCAAGGCGCTGCCCGCCATCCACCCGGCCATCGGCCTGGACGCGCTGCAGAACCAGGTCAGCGCCAGCAGCCCGGCGGCCGGGGTCATCTCGATCTCCGCGTCGGCCAAGACCGCGGCGGGGGCCGAGAGCGAGGCCAACGCGATCGCCACCGCCTACATCGCCTACATCGGCGCCAAGGACAGCCCGGTGGGCCAGCTCAGCGCCCGCCCCCTGCAGTCGGCCAGCATGGCGACGGGCCAGTCGCCCGCCAAGACCTACGGCATCGACGGCGGCCTCGGCCTGATCGTCGGGCTGCTGCTCGGCATCGTCACTGCCCTGGTCACCTCGCGCCGCGACCGCAAGCTCCGCACCCTCGACGACATCGCGAGCGCGCTGGGCGTTCCCGTCGTCGCCGCCCTCCCGGTCGAGCACCCGGCCGACGCGGCCGGCTGGAGCAGGCTCCTGGACAACTACGACCCGCCCGCGGTGCACGCCTGGCGGCTGCGCCAGGTGCTCCAGGGACTCGACATGGGCGGGCGGGGCGAGCGGGACCGGCCCGCGGGGCCGGCCACGCTCGCCGTCCTGTCGGTCACCACCGACCCGGACGCGCTCGCGCTGGGCCCGCAGCTCGCCTCCTTCGCCGCCTCCCTCGGGATCCCGACCGTGCTGGTGATGGGGCCGCAGCAGGACAGCAACGCCACCGCCGCCCTGCACACCGCCTGCGCCGGATGGTCGGGCGGGTCGGGCCGGTCCTCCCACCTGCGGGCGCTGGTGGCCGACGGCGGCCGGTTCTCCGTCCCGAACGGCGCCCGGCTCGTCGTCCTGCTGCTGGCCCTGGACGCCAAGCAGTCGCAGCTCCCGCAGACCATGCCCGCCACCAGCACCCTGGTCGCGGTGTCGGCCGGCGGGGCGACGGCCGAGCAGCTGGCGCGCATCGCGACGGCCGCCGCCGCCGACGGCCGCGACGTGTCGGGCATCATGGTCGCCGACCCCGAGTCGGCCGACCAGTCGACCGGGCGGCTGGCCCAGCAGCCCGGCCGGAACGCGCGGGGCGGGCCGCATCCCGCGCCCGCCTACCCCGACGAGGTGCCGACGGAGATCAGGCGGTAGGCGGTTAGCAGCACCGCCGGGCGGCGCCGCGAGCGCCGCCAGGGCCGGAGCAGCCGCCGCGCCCGGGTCGCCCGCTGGGCGCTGGGCGGGCTGCTGGCCCTGCTGGTGGCCTTCGCCGCCCTCACCGCCCGCTACCTGGCCTGGCCCGCCACCGGCCTGCCGGCCCGGGTCGACGCGATCGTCTTGCTAGCCGGGCCCGGGTCCCGCCTTTCGGTCGCGACCAGGCTGGCCGGGGAGCACCGGGCGCCGGTGCTCCTCGTCTCCCAGGGCCAGCACGGTTACGGCGGCCCCTGCCCGCGGCCCGTGGCGGGGGTGACCACCATCTGCTTCGACCCCGTCCCGGGCGACACCCGGGGCGAGGCCGAGTACGCGGGGCACCTGGCGCGGCTGTACGGCTGGCGCTCGGTTGTCCTCGTGACGTCACCTGAGCAGGCGACCCGGGCCGGGATCGTCATGCGGCGCTGCTTCGCCGGGCCGGTGTACGAGGTGACCGCGCCAGTGCCAGCCGGCCAGGTGCCCTACGAGATCGCCTACGGCTGGGCGGCCCTGGTCAAGGCCCTGGTGCTGAACACGGCCTGCTGAACTGGGCC
>DATBEM010000035.1:0-2866 GCA_036276115.1 Trebonia sp. | reverse complement strand
CCGAGGCTGTCGGCCCGGTTCGCGGAGTTCCGCGGCCTGCTGGGCTGCGAGGTGGTGGTGCTGCCGCCGCGGGAGCCGGAGCACAAACCTCGGGCTGCATACTGCACCTCTTCGGAGCGGTTCGCTTGCTGTTGACGTTTGTGCTGGTCAGGCCTGCGTGGCCAGTTTGGGTCGGCGTCCTATCTTCGGTCTGGCCGGCGGGTTGTCCGGGTCGGGCGGGTAGTAGAGGTACTCGCCTTTGTCGTTATACCTCTCGGCACTGACAATTCCGGCGCGTCGCCAGGCCTTGATCGTGTGCGGGTGGACTTTGTGGGCGGCCGCGGTCTCGGCGAGGGTGAGCATTCCCTGGTCACGGAGCCGCTGCCGGCGGGTGGGGATCCGGTGGGCGCGGATGATGTGGTCGATGATGAGGCGGTGGAACGGCTCGCCGGTGCCGCTGGCCAGGCCGCGCTGGTTGAGGATGCCCGCGATCTCGCCGGTGGTGTGCCGGCCGAGGAGCTCGCCGATGGCGGCGAGCACGCCGGGCGGGGTCTGGCGGGCCTCGGGCCCGGTTTTCGGCATTTCCAGGTCGAGGGTGCGGTTCTGGCCGCCGGCCAGGCGGACGTGCGCGGTGATGGTGTCGCTGGTCCTGGTCACGGTGACGTCGGTGACCAGCAGGCGGGTGATGCGCTTGCGCTCGCGCATGGGGGTGGCGGGGTCGTTCCAGACGGCGGGCAGGTCGGTGACGAGGCGGGCGATCTTGTCCTGCTCGGCGGCGGTGAGCGCGGGCGCGTGCTGTCCGCTGGCCTTGTCGTAGGCGGCCTGGGCGTCGTTGAGCTCGCGCAGGGCGGTGTTCCAGTCGGCTTCGAGGGCGTCGGCGACGAGCCGGTTGGCGGGGTCGACGGCGAGGTAGCGGCGGCGGGCCTGGCCGGCGTGGTAGCGGGCGCGCTCGACGTGCGCGGCGCGCAGCGCGTCGGCTTCGGCGGCGCGGTGCTCGAGCTCGGCGGTCACGGCGAGTGCCGCCTCGACCGCGAGAGGGGTGAGGGCGTCGATCATGAGCGTGCCGACGGCACGGTCCACGACGGTGCCGGGCAGGGAGGTGCAGACGGGGCGGGCGTTCTCGATGCCGTCGCGCTGGCAGATGTAGTCGGGCCATTCGGTGCCGCGGCGGCGGTGGTAGCGGACGGTCATCCGGGTGCCGCACTTGCCGCAGATGATGATGCCCTGCAGCAGTGCGTTTCCCTCGCGGGGCGGGCCGGAGGCCCGGTCCCTGCCGCGGGCGGCGGCGTTGGCCGCGAGCGTGGCGACGTTGGCCTCGTACTGGTCCATGGTGATGTAGCCGGGGTGGGCGCCGGGGACGAAGGAGATCCAGTCCTCGCGGGGACCTTGACGCTGACGTGCTTTCCGCCGGGCAGGAGCTGGTCGCGGCGGCGGCCGTAGGTGAACGCGGCGGCGTAGCGGGGGTTGTGCAGGACCCGCAGGGCGACGTGGTGGGACAGGGGTTTCCAGTCCAGCTCGCCCTTGCGGGGCCCGGCCCGGTGCCGCCAGGGGAAGGTGAGCCCTCGGCCCGGAAGGTCTTCACGACGGCGGTCGCCGACTTTGTCTTCTCGAAGACGGAGAACAGGTGGGCGACGGCGCCGCGGACGGCGGTGTCGGGGTCGAGGATGACGTGCCAGGCGGCGTCGTAGGCCAGGCCGACGGGCAGCGGCATGATCAGCTCGCCGCGGCGGGCCTTGGACAGCTGGCCGCCGCGGAGCCGGGCCTTGATGAAGTGGAGCTCGGCCTCTGACATCTGGCCCTTCATGCCGAGGACGAGCCGGTCGTTGAAGTCGCGGGGGTCGTAGAGGCCGTCCTCGTCGCAGATCAGGGTGGCGGTCATGGCGCACAGCTCGAGGAGCTGGTGCCAGTCGGCGGAGTTGCGGGCCAGCCGGGAGCATTCCAGGCCGAGCACGATCCCGGCCCGGCCCAGCGACACCTCGGCGACCAGGTGCTGGAACCCTTCCCGGTCGGCGGCCGAGGCGCCGGAGTGGCCCTGGTCCATGTCGATCACGGTGACCTGGTCCGCGGCCCAGCCCAGCGCGATCGCCTTGCCGCGCAGGTCGTACTGGCGCAGCGCGGACTCGGTGTTGTTGACGACCTGCTTGAGCGTGGACTGGCGGACATACAGCAGCGCGGGGCGGGACAGGTGCGCGGCCGTCACCTTGGACGGCGCGGCCAGGGAGGTGATCATCGGGGTTGCTCCTTCCCGAGGGGGTTTCAGGGTGCGGGCATGGCCAGGGAGGCCAGCGCGCTGACGAGATCGGAGGCGAGGGTGCCCGGCGGGACCGGGACGGGCGGGCCCGCCGGGCGGGTAACAGCGGGTGCGGCCGGGGCGAGGCCGGCGACGGCGCGCTGCCAGGCGATGACGCCCCTGGCGGCGAGCACGCCGAGGCCGAGCGGGAACGCCTCGCCCCGCGCGTGCAGGGCGGCATGGCGGAGCTGCTCGTAGCGGGCGTCCAGCCCGCTGCCGGGAACCGGGGCCTGGCCGGCATCCGGGCGCGTGCCCGGTTCAGCAGCCGCGTGGCCAGGTGACGGGAGAAGGGACAGGGACGGGTCGTTGTCCTCCTTTCTTTCGCGGGCGGGCAGGTCAGCGGCTTTTGGAGTGGCGGTCCCGGTAGCGGGCCAGCGCTCGCTCGATGCTGCGGGGGTGCGCGCGCACCCCGAATTCGTCCTCGACCGGGCCGGCCAGCTGCGCCGGCCGCAGGGACGGGTCGGCGGCCAGCCGCTGCTCGGCCCAGGCGCAGATCTCGTCGGTCAGCTTGCTCGCGCCGCGCGGCCCGGGACGGGCCGGGACCAGTCCTTCCAGTCCGGAGGACTCCAGCGCCGCGGCCGCGGCGTAGTAGGCGGG
>DATBEM010000034.1:0-53361 GCA_036276115.1 Trebonia sp. | reverse complement strand
TCACTTTCCCGCCGACTGTAACCTTCCCCATGATCGAGGAGATCATGGTTGCGCCCTAATTGGGTCGCTCCACGGGAAATCCGGAACGGTTGGCCTGGTCCCCCTCATGCGAAGCGGCCGAACCGTTGCGCTTATCCTGGTAGACTCTGATTCTGAGGAGATAATATATTCTTCATGGATGTGGAAATTTTAGCCCTGGGCCCCGGGGTGGCTCGGAGGAGGCAAAACTCCTGGCCGGGTCCGATGAACAATCGACGTGAATCCATGGCAGGCTGGGGTGGCTGCAGGATAGGGACCCCGAAGAATTATCCAGGATGCGTCCCGATCGAAGCTGGCGGCCCTTATATCTAAGGGCGTAAATTCCCCTGTTCGCCGAACGATTGTAAAATCCTACATTCGAGGTAGGCGTGTCTCAGAAAACACTCGCGGGTGACCTTGACCCCGTTGAAGGGGCGGTTTCAATGGCTGATTGAAACCGCCGGTCGCTATTCGCTAGCCCTTACTGGGCCTTGGCCGCCTGCGGCCGCGCTGGTGGTGGTGGTCGGCCGGCCAGCCCTCGCCGTCGGGCCAGGTGGCGACCGAGGCCGGGGACGAGGAGTGCGGGTTGCGGGCGGCGGAGATGAAGCGCTCCAGCCGGGTCGCGCCCGGCAGCTCCACCCGGGCGGACTTCAGGGTCGCGCTGAACGCGTCATCGCCCGCCGTGATCTCCAGCCAGGAGATCTGCTGGGTCCGCAGGTACACCGGCGGCAGGCCGCGGGCGGTGTCGATCGCCTCGACCACCGACGTGCACGAGCCTGAGTTGGCGTAGAAGCCGTTGCCGTGGGCGCGCAGCTCGGGGTGATGGGTGTGGCCGGACAGGTACCCGGTGTATCCTTCGCCGATGAGCTGGTCCGCCCGCTCGCGGGCGGCCCGGTTCTGGCCGTAGCCGCGCTCGGCCAGGGCGAGCGAGCTCAGCGTCGTCCACGCCCGGCGGGACACGACCGCGATGATCAAGACGATGATCGCCAGGTCCAGGGCCGCCCCGTAGGCGAGGATCTCGCCGTCGTGCAGCCACCGGGCGCCGGCCGGGTAGGCCTTGCTCAAGTTGAGGTCCCCGGCCCAGCGCAGGCCGACGATCAGCAGGACCGGCAGCAAGATAAGCCACCACAGGTGCTTGGTGAGCTTCCGGTAGACCAGCCGCGAGGCCAGGAACGACGGGAAGTCGGCCGGGTCGGCCATCTCGTGCGCGCCGCCCAGCCAGTCGCTGCCGAGCCACTCGATCTTCGGCATGACCTCGCGGACGATGTGGTGCCCGAGCGGCGTGTCGAGCGGGTTGCGCGGGTCGTGGAAGCAGTTGTACGGGTCGATCTGGTGCCCGTGCTCCACCCGGATCTTGCCCCCGCCCGGCATGCGCAGGTCGGCCGCCAGGCAGAGCCGGGCGCCGGTGAGCTCGCGGACGGCGGTGGCCGCCTTCAGGTCCCAGGCCAGGTCGCCGTCGTGGTTGCCGACGGTGTAGATCACCTGGCCGCCGCTCTCGGTCACGGCCGACAGGGCCGCGCACAGGTCGCCGTGGGCCTCCAGGATGGTGTTCGCGTTCGTCCCCGGGAAGGCGAGCATCTCCACCACGTCGCCCGCCAGGACCACGGTCAGCGCCTGGCCCGGGTGCTCCGCCAGCTGTCGGGTCAGCATCTGGGCGCAGCGGCCGGAGACGGTCGTCTTCTCCGGCGGCAGGTGCAGGTCGCTGATGGCGATCACCGTGCCGCCCGGGGCGATGGGAACGTCCAGGAGATCGGCTACATCGGGCCGAGGCGAAGCCATGACAGTCGTGGTTCCTTCCCCCGCGGTCGCGCTCGCATGCGCTGGGCGGGGCCTCAAGAGTCAGTGATACGTCCGAAGCGCGCTTGGCGCACAAAGCGTAGCGTTCTTCATCAGAGTAGACGTGCCGTTCTGCCTTAAGGTTCACGCGACTGCGGGCGCCCCTTAAGGTCCGGGGCCTCCTGAGGACTTCCCCCGGGGCGCGGGGCTATGCACGGCTCAGCGGCGGGGCGAGCGCACGCGCGAGCGGCCCGGCACCCAACCGGGTGCCGGGCCGCCGCCCGAGCCTTAACGCTCTAGGTGAGCCGGTCGCTAGCTTGTCGCTAGCTCGCCCGGACCCAGGTGGCGCTGAAGTTCTCGTTGCTGGTCAGGCCAGTGATCGTGTCCTTGTCCTGGTTGCTGTTGTTGACCATGGTGATCCCGGTCGGGCTGAAGGACCCGATCGCCGAGCCGTTGGCGGTGGAGCCGCTCACGTGCACGGTGCCGAAGTTGGCCAGCGGGAGGATGCCGCCGCTGTTGGTGCAGCACGGGGCCTCGATGATGACCTCAGCGGAGTTGCGGGGCGCGCCCGACAGGGTCTTGGACGTGGTGGCCGTCCAGTTCTTGGTCACGTCCTGCAGCGTGAGGGTGTACTTGTTGCTGCCCGTGTAGGTCACGGTCGCCTTGATGGTGTCGCCCGCGGAGACGGTGCTGCCGAAGTTGTACGACGGGTTCGGGTACATCTCGTACCAGCCGTAGTACACCGGGCGCCCGCCCGAGCAGTCGGTGTCGGTGCCGGTCTGCTCGACCGAGTTGCTGTTGTAGCCGTCGAGGCCGACCCAGAAGCTGGAGTAGCGGGTGGCGGAGGTGCAGCTGCCGGCCGGCTGGACCCAGGAGGCGCTCACCGAGGTGAAGGTGCTGCCGGTGGCCGCGTAGCCGGACCAGTTGGTGCTGGTGCTGGACGGGTGCCCGATGTGCACGGTCATCGGGCTGCTGCCCGCCTTGCCGAGCTGCACCGCAGTACCGCCGTTGTGGATGAAGCCGTGGGTCACGGTCTGGTGCGCCGCCGTGACAGTTGCCACGTGAGCGGGGGCGGCCTGGGCGCTACTCGATGCCGTGGCGAGCATCGTCAGCGCCGGGGTGGCGGCGACTGCGATGACGGCGACCGAGATGCACATTCGTCTGAGCATGCGTGCTCCTTTGGGGGGCTGGAAAGCGACGCGCCTTAGCGGGTTGCTCGCCGCACGGTGCTCCCGTGGTTCGGGGTTGCATCGTGGCGGCTGTTTCGACGGATGCGGAGGGGCTACCTGGAGGTAACTAAAGTTCTTTGTCCCTTATGGATCTAAAGGTCTTCTAGGGAATGCCTAATTTTGTGCAAATTGTTTCGTTAGTGTACAGAGCGACAGTAGGGATTCCGGCGTGCTCCGCGTAACGTGGCGGTTACCTGCGGCCGGTCGATGGCGGTCGACTCGGCGGAGGGGCGGCGGGCCGGTGATTTACGTCACGCCGGCGTAGGGTAAAACTTGCTCCGCGGCATCGATTTAGGGCATGCTGATGTTGTGAAAACCGTGGGCACAGGGAGAGAGCTGCCAGGACGCGAGGCAACGGCCTCAGCGCCCCCTGACGGCCTGCCCGCTGACGGCCCGCCCGTCAGTGGCCCGGTGCCCGCGCAGGGCGGTACTCCCAGCGTCCCGGGGAGCGAGCGGGGGACGCGGGGGCAGGTCGCCCGCCTCATCCTGGAGCTCGGCCCGTCGACCGCCGCGGTACTCGGCGGCCGCCTGGGCCTCACCCCGGCCGCCATCCGGCGGCACCTGGACAACCTCCTAGCCGACGGCCTGGTCGAGACCCGGACCGCGCGGACCTACGGGAACCGCGGGCGGGGACGGCCGGCCAAGCTGTTCGTCATCACCGACGCCGGGCGCAGTGCCTTCGAGCACGCCTACGACGGCCTCGCCACGAGCGCGCTGCGGTTCATCGCCGACCGGATGGGCCCGGCCGCGGTCGCCGAGTTCGCCCGGGCGCAGGTGTCGGAGCTGGAGCGGCGCTACTCCCCGGCGGTGACTGGGGACCTGTCGCAGCGGGTACAGGCCCTGGCAGAGGTCCTGAACGCCGACGGCTACGCGGCCTCGGCCCGGCCCGCCCCGGCGATCGGCGCCCCGGCGGCTGGCACCGCCGCGGCGGCCAGCGGCGAGCAGATCTGCCAGCACCACTGCCCGGTCGCCCACGTGGCGGCCGAGTTCCCGCAGCTGTGCGAGGCCGAGACCGAGGCGTTCGGCCGGCTGCTGGGCACGCCGGTGCGGCGCCTGGCCACGATCGCGCACGGCGACGGCATCTGCACCACCCACGTGACCTGCACAAGCGTCCGGGACGCGCGCGAGAGCGCGGACCGGGAAAGCACTGACGCTCGGAACAACAACGCTCGGAACATTAACGAGTCCGGAGGGCTCTCCATATGACCACCACCGCGAATGACCAGCTCGAGGGGCTAGGCGCGTACAAGTTCGGCTGGGCCGACTCTGACGTCGCCGGCGCTTCTGCCCGGCGCGGGCTGTCCGAAGAGGTAGTCCGCGACATCTCCGCGCGCAAGAACGAGCCGGAGTGGATGCTGGACCTGCGGCTCAAGGGGCTGAAGAACTTCCGGCGCAAGCCGATGCCATCGTGGGGCGCCGACCTGTCCGGCATCGACTTCGACAACATCAAGTACTTCGTCCGGTCCACGGAGAAGCAGGCCGAGTCCTGGGACGACCTTCCCGCCGACATCAAGGCCACCTACGACAAGCTCGGCATCCCCGAGGCCGAGAAGCAGCGGCTGATCGCGGGCGTCGCCGCCCAGTACGAGTCGGAGGTCGTCTACCACAAGATCCGCGAGGACCTTGAGGAGAAGGGCGTCATCTTCCAGGACACCGACACGGCCCTGCGCGAGCACCCGGACCTGTTCCGCGAGTACTACGGCTCGGTCATCCCGGTCGGCGACAACAAGTTCGCCTCGCTCAACACGGCCGTGTGGTCCGGCGGCAGCTTCATCTACGTGCCCAAGGGCGTGCACGTGGAGATCCCGCTGCAGGCCTACTTCCGGATCAACACCGAGAACATGGGCCAGTTCGAGCGGACCCTGATCATCGTCGACGAGGGCGCCTACGTCCACTACGTCGAGGGCTGCACCGCGCCGATCTACAAGTCCGACTCGCTGCACTCGGCGGTCGTGGAGATCATCGTCAAGAAGGATGCCCGCTGCCGTTACACGACCATCCAGAACTGGTCGAACAACGTCTACAACCTGGTCACCAAGCGCGCTATCGCGCAGGCGGGCGCGACCATGGAGTGGGTCGACGGCAACATCGGCTCCAAGGTGACGATGAAGTACCCGGCGGTCTACCTGATGGGCGAGCACGCCAAGGGCGAGACGCTGTCGGTCGCGTTCGCCGGCGAGGGCCAGCACCAGGACGCGGGCGCCAAGATGGTGCACTGCGCGCCCAACACCAGCTCCAACATCGTCTCCAAGTCCGTCGCCCGCGGCGGCGGCCGGACCTCCTACCGGGGCCTGATCGAGGTGCAGGACGGCGCCGAGCGCTCCCGGTCGACGGTCAAGTGCGACGCGCTGCTGGTCGACACGATCAGCCGCTCCGACACCTACCCGTACAACGACATCCGCGAGGACAACGTCGAGATGGGCCACGAGGCCACCGTCTCGAAGATCTCCGAGGACCAGCTGTTCTACCTCATGTCCCGGGGCATGACCGAGGACGAGGCGATGGCGATGATCGTGCGCGGCTTCGTCGAGCCGATCGCGCGCGAGCTGCCGATGGAGTACGCGCTGGAGCTCAACCGGCTGATCGAGCTGCAGATGGAAGGGGCGGTTGGCTGATGTCTGCCGTCAGCGGGGCGGTCGAGACCGCTCCTGTCCTTAGCGCGCACGGATTCGGCTCGGCCAACCCGGACGACTTCCCGGTCCCCGCCGGGCGCGAGGAGGAGTGGCGCTTCACCCCCCTGCGCCGCCTGCGCGCCCTGCACAAGGACGCGCCCCTCGCGCAGGCGGGGGTGACCGTCTCGGTTGACGCCGCCCCCGAGGTGGTCGTCGACCTGGCCCGGGACCGGGCGGCCCGCCCGGCCGGCGGCTTCCTGCCGGCCGACCGGGTCAGTGCCCGCGCCTACCAGGCCGCGACCACGGCGACCGTCATCACGGTCCCTCGCGAGGCGGTCGCGTCGCAGCCGACCTACGTCCGCGTCACCGGGACCGGGGACGGTGCGTCCGCCCCGGCCGCGGCCGGGCACCTGGTGATCGACGTGGCCCCGTTCGGGCGGGCGACGGTGGTCATCGACCAGCGGGGCAGCGCCACCTACGCCGACAACGTCGAGATCGCCGTCGGCGACGGCGGTGACCTTGAGGTCGTCACGATCGCGGACTGGGCCGCCGACGCCGTCCAGGTCTCGGCCCACCATGCCACCCTCGGCCGGGACGCGCACCTGCGGCACGTCGTGGTCATGCTCGGCGGGTCGCTGGTGCGGCTGTCGCCCACCGTGCGCTACACCGGCCCTGGCGGCGACGCGGAGCTGTACGGCCTCTGCTTCGCCGACGGGGGCCAGCACCTCGAGCAGCGGCTGTTCGTGGACCACGACGTGCCCAACTGCCGCAGCCTGGTCCGCTACAAGTCGGCCTTGTCGGGCGACGACGCGCACGCCGTCTGGATCGGCGACGTGCTCATCCGGCCGGAGGCGACCGGCACCGACACCTACGAGTACAACCGGAACCTGGTCCTCACCGACGGGGCCCGGGCCGACTCGGTGCCGAACCTGGAGATCCTCACCGGCGAGGTGGCCGGGGCCGGGCACGCCAGCGCCAACGGGCGGCTGGAAGACGAGCACCTGTTCTACCTGATGTCCCGGGGCATCCCCGAGGCCGAGGCCCGGCGGCTGGTGATCCGCGGCTTCTTCGGCGAGCTGATCGAGCGGATCAGCGTGCCGGAGGTCCGCGAGCGGGTGACGGCGCTGATCGAGGGCGAGCTGGCGTGAATGAGTTCCTGCCCGTCTGCAAGCGCGCGGAGCTGCCCGCCGACGGCGCGGCCGCCAGCTTCGAGGTGAAGGGCGAGCCGGTCGCGATCGTGGCCACGGAGGGCGATTACTTCGCCGTCCGCGACGAGTGCTCGCACGCCGCCGTGCCGCTGTCGGAGGGCGACGTTGACGGCTACACGGTCGAGTGCTGGCTGCACGGGTCGTGCTTCGACCTGCGCACCGGCGCGCCGGTCAACATGCCCGCCACCGTCGCGGTGCCCGTGTACCCATTGAAGTTCGAGGGCGACGACGTCCTCGTGTCCATAGAGGAGTCCTAAAGTTGTCCACGCTTGAGATCCGCGACCTGCACGCGTCGATCACCGAGAAGGACGGCTCGCTGCGCGAGATCTTGCGCGGCGTCGACCTGACGGTGCGAGACGGCGAGACGCACGCCATCATGGGGCCGAACGGCTCGGGCAAGTCCACCCTGGCCTACGCCATCGCCGGGCACCCGAAGTACACCGTGACCGAAGGGGCCGTCATCCTGGACGGCGAGGACGTGCTGGCGATGAGCGTGGACGCGCGCGCCCGGGCCGGCCTGTTCCTGGCGATGCAGTACCCCGTTGAGGTGCCGGGCGTCTCGGTGTCGAACTTCCTGCGCACGGCGGTGACCGCGAGCCGGGGCGAGGCGCCGAAGCTGCGCGAGTTCATGAAGGAGATGCGCGGCGCGATGGGCTCGCTGTCCATTGACCCCAAGTTCGCCGAGCGCAGCCTCAACGAGGGCTTCTCCGGGGGCGAGAAGAAGCGCCAGGAGATCCTGCAGATGGAGCTGCTCGACCCGCGGGTGGCGGTCCTCGACGAGATCGACTCCGGCCTCGACGTGGACGCGCTCAAGATCGTGGCCGAGGGGATCAACCGCTACCGGGCCAAGCCCGGCCGCGGCGTCCTGCTGATCACCCACTACAACCGGATCCTGCAGTACGTCCAGCCCGACTTCGTGCACGTCTTCGTCAGCGGCCGGGTCGTGGACGAGGGCGGCCCCGAGCTGGCCAAGGTCCTGGAGAACGAGGGCTACGAGCGCTACGCGGGCGCGTCGGCATGAGCGGCAGCATCATCGCGGCCCTGACTAGGAGGCAGCCATGAGCGTCACCGGCCCTCTCGACGTCGGGAAGATCCGGGCCGACTTCCCGATCCTCCAGCGGCGGGTCCGCAACGACAAGGCGCTGGTCTACCTCGACTCCGGCGCTACCTCGCAAAAGCCGGTCCAGGTCCTGAACGCCGAGCGCGAGTTCTACGAGCGGCACAATGGCGCCGCCCACCGCGGCGCGCACCTGCTGAGCGAGGAGGGCACCGAGATCTACGAGGGCGCCCGGGCCAAGGTCGCCTCGTTCATCGGCGCCGCCGCGGGCGAGGTCGTCTTCACCAAGAGCGCGACCGAGTCGGTCAACCTGGTCAGCTACACGCTCGGCGCGTCCCTGAAGCCGGGCGACGAGATCCTCGTCAGCGAGATCGAGCACCACGCCAACCTGGTGCCCTGGCAGCAGCTGGCCCAGCGCAGCGGGGCGACGCTCACGTGGTTCAAGGCGCTGCCCGACGGGCGGCTCGACCTGGACCCGTCGCTCATCACCGGGCGGACCAAGATCGTCGCGGTGACCGGGCAGTCCAACGTCACCGGCGTCATCACGCCGCTGGCGGAGATCGCCCGGCTCGCGCACGAGGCCGGCGCGGTCATCCTCGCCGACGGCGCTCAGCTGGTGCCGCACCACCCGGTCGACGTGAAGGCCCTGGACGTGGACTTCCTGGTCTTCTCCGGGCACAAGATGCTCGGCCCGCTGGGCCTCGGCGTCCTGTACGGCAAGCGCGAGCGGCTTGAGGCGCTCCCGCCGTTCCTGGCCGGCGGGGACATGATCGAGGTCGTCCGGATGGAGGGCTCGACGTTCCAGCCGCCGCCGGCCCGGTTCGAGCCCGGGGTCCCCCCGGCCCCGCAGGCCGCCGGCCTCGCCGCCGCGATCGACTACCTGAACGCGCTCGGCATGGACAACGTCGCCGCCCACGAGGAGTCCCTGACGGCGCACGCGCTGGACGCGCTCCGGGAGACCAAGGGCGTTCGCCTGATCGGTCCCGACACGACCAAGGACCGCGGCGGCGCCGTCGCGTTCGAGGTGGACGGCGTGCACCCGCACGACGTGGGCCAGGTCCTGGACGAGCTCGGGGTGGAGGTCCGCACCGGGCACCACTGCGCGTGGCCGCTACACCGGACGCTGGGCGTGCAGTCCTCGGCCCGGGCCACGTTCTACGTCTACAACACCCACGACGAGGTCGAAGCGCTCGCCGAGGGCATCCGCTACGCCCAGCGCTTCTTCAACGTCTGAGCTGGGTTTCGAGATGGATCCGGCCGGGCGGGCAGCGATGGAAGCCAGCCGCCCTGATTCGCGTTACACGAGGCATCATGCAGCTTGAGTCGATGTACCAGGACATCATCCTGGATCACTACCGTAACCCGCACCACAAGGGGCTGCGGGACCCGTTCGACGCCGAGGTGTACCACGTCAACCCGACCTGCGGGGACGAGGTCACCCTGCGGGTCGCGGTGAAGACCGCGCCCGGGGCCGGCGAGGCGGTCGTCGAGGACGTGTCCTACGATTCCCTCGGCTGCTCGATCAGCCAGGCCAGCGCGTCGGTCATGTCCGACCTCGTGATCGGCAAGCCGGTCAGCGAGGCGATGCGGATCGCCGACGCCTTCCTGGAGCTGATGCGCTCCGCGTCCAAGGGGCAGGCGGAGCCCGACGAGACAGTGCTTAATGAAGACGTCCTGGAGGACGCGGTCGCGTTCGCCGGCGTCTCGAAGTACCCGGCCCGCATTAAGTGCGCGCTGCTGGGCTGGATGGCCTGGAAGGACGCGACCGCACGGGCGCTAGCGAAGGACGGCGAGGATGACTGAGAACGCGAGCACGGGCGCGGACGGCGCCACCGGGGACGTTGCCGCCGAGGCGGGCACGGGGCCGGCGGGTGGCACGGGGCCGGCCGAGGGCAACGTGCTGACCGAGGGCAAGCTCACCCAGGAGCAGGAAGACATCCTGGAGGCGCTGCGGGACGTGGTTGACCCCGAGCTCGGCATCAACGTGGTCGACCTCGGCCTGGTGTACGGGGTCGACATTGACGAGGCCCGGGTGGCGACCCTGGACATGACCCTGACCAGCGCCGCCTGCCCGCTCACGGACGTGATCGAGGACCAGGCGCGCGAGGCCCTGGAGGGGATCGTCAACGACTTCCGGATTAACTGGGTCTGGCTGCCGCCGTGGGGACCGGAGAGCATCACCGACGACGGCCGCGAGCAGCTGCGCGCCCTCGGGTTCAACATCTAGCGGCCGGGCGGAACCTAGGGGCCGGCGAAGACGCCGACCGCGTCCGGGCATAGCCGCACGCTCAGCGCGGTGCCCGGGTTGACCGCGATCCCGGTTCCGGCCGGCAGCCGGCTCGCCAGGCCCCGCAGCGGGACGACGACGTGGCGGCACGTCCGCGTCCCGGCCGGGGCGCTGGCCCCGAGGTCGTGCAGCCAGGCCGGGTCGCCCGCGCGGACCGGCCCGTCACGGTGATCGCGGCGGCGCTGCCGCGGGTCGGCCCACCCGACGAGGCGGTCGACCGAGGTGAAGGCGGGCACGAAGGCGACCCCCGCGCACGTCAGGACGGGCACGGTGATCGCTGACCCGTCGGTGACCGGCCGCGGGCCGGCCGGCAGCGGGAGCCACAGCCGGGCGCGGGCGAGCTCGGCCAGCATGGCGTCCACCGCGTCCTCGTCGTCGAGGGCGCGGGCGATGGCCTGCTCCACGAGCTCGCACGGGGGATAGCCGGGGTCGCGCGCCGTCCCGGCCGCGGCCGCGAGGAGGCCATCCCAGGCGATGACGCCCGGGCGCACGAACGTGCCGCCGTCGGGAATCATGGCATGACCTCCTCAGGGCAGTGCCTCCCGGGACAGTGCCTCCCGGGCAGTGCCTCCCGGGAACGGGGCCCCCTGGAAACGGACCTGACGTACGCATTGTAAGCACATGATGGCTAGTGGTGAATAGCCGGCCCTGGCCGGGCCCAGGCGGGCCGGACCGGTATTCGAGCCGGGCCGGCCGGGGCTCGGGTATCGTAGACGCATGCAGCCACTCGCGGCGTGACGCCGGCCCTCGCCATCGCGAGCAGGGCCACAAGTCGACCGACCGTCATGCCAACTAATCGCTGGAGTGGATAGAAGTGATCGCTGCCACCGGCATCGAGCTGCGTGCTGGTGCCCGGCTCCTGCTGTCTGACGTCTCGTTCCGGGTCGGCGAGGGCGACCGGATCGGCCTCGTCGGGCGCAACGGGGCCGGCAAGACCACCTTGTGCAAGGTCTTGTCGGGCGAGGGCATGCCCGCGGCCGGGTCCGTCCGGCACTCTGGCTCGGTCGGCTACCTGCCGCAGGACCCCCGCACCGGTGACCTCGACGTGCTCGCGGTGGACCGGGTGCTGTCCGCCCGTGGCCTGGACGAGGTCCGCGCCCAGATGCGCAAGGCCGAGACGCAGATGTCCGACCCCGACCCCGCGGTCGCCGAGAAGGCGATCAAGCGCTACGGCACCCTGTCGGACCGGCTGGCGGTGCTCGGCGGCTACGCGGCCGAGTCCGAGGCGGCCAGCCTCACCGCGAGCCTGGGGCTGGCGGACCGGATCTTGCACCAGCCGCTGCACACGCTCTCGGGCGGCCAGCGCCGCCGGGTCGAGCTGGCCCGGATCTTGTTCGGCGACACCCAGACGCTGCTCCTGGACGAGCCGACCAACCACCTCGACGCCGACTCGATCATCTGGCTGCGCGACTACCTGAAGAACTACCGCGGCGGCCTGATCGTGATCAGCCACGACGTCAACCTCCTGGAGGCGGTCGTCAACAAGGTGTTCTACCTGGACGCCAACCGCTCGGTGCTCGACATCTACAACGTCGGCTGGAAGACCTACCTGCAGCAGCGGGAGACCGACGAGCGCCGCCGCCACCGGGAGAAGGTCAACGCCGAGCGGCAGGCCACCGCCTTGCAGCAGCAGGCCGAGAAGCTGCGGGCCAAGGCGACCAAGGCCAAGGGCGCCCAGGTCATGCTCCGCCGGGCCGAGCAGCTGCTGGCCGGAGTCGAGGACGAGCGCGCCGCCGACCGCGTGGCCAAGCTGCGCTTCCCGACCCCGGCGCCCTGCGGCCGCACCCCGCTGACCGCGACCGGCCTGTCGAAGTCCTACGGCTCGCTGGAGGTCTTCACCGACGTTGACCTCGCCATCGACCGCGGCAGCCGGGTGGTCATCCTCGGCCTGAATGGCGCCGGAAAGACCACGCTGCTGCGGCTGCTGGCCGGAGTGGAGAAATCGGACACCGGCCAGGTCCACCCAGGACACGGGCTTAAATTGGGATATTACGCCCAGGAGCACGAGACCCTCGATACCAGCCGGACCTTGCTGGAGAACATGCGCACCGCCTCGCCGGACCTTACCGAAACCGAGCAAAGGCGGGTGCTGGGCTCTTTCCTCTTCTCGGGGGACGACGTCGATAAGCCGGTCGCTGTTCTTTCAGGTGGCGAGAAGACCCGTCTCGCCCTGGCGCTTCTTGTGGTTTCTGGTGCGAACGTGCTTCTCCTGGACGAGCCGACGAACAACCTCGACCCCGCCAGCCGGGAGGAGATCCTGTCGGCCCTGCGGGGCTATCAGGGCGCGATCGTGCTCGTAACGCACGACGAGGGAGCCGTGGGCGCGCTTTCCCCTGAGCGGGTAATCGTCCTTCCTGAGGGTACGGAAGATACGTGGAGCGACGATTTCGCCGAACTTGTCGCACTTGCGTGAGTTCTCGCTGTTCCCGGTTTGCCTGACATTTGCCTTCGTGTGGGTGGTCAAATACGCCCTGATGCGTGATCATTGCGTTTGAGGGGCGTTACGCAATGAGCGGTCCACCTAACGGGAGGTATAAGTGGCCGATGCGCACAATGATGGCTCGCTAAAGAAGGGAACCCGGGTCACCGGGCCCGAGCGGGACATGATGGCAACCGACCTCAAGGATCGCTACAACGCGGGCGAGTCCATCCGGACGCTCGCCCTCGCCACCGGGAGGTCGTACGGGTTCATCCACCGCATCCTCACCGAGCAGGGCGTGACCCTGCGCGGCCGGGGCGGCTCGACCCGCCGGGCCCGCGCCCGGGCGAGTTCGCCCCAGGAAGAACCGTTACGGGAACGGTCCGGGACCGCGCTAGGTTGTGAGCATCATGTACGGTCGCACCGCCGCCCTGAGGGGCGGACCGGTGAGCCGGGGGTTCCGGATGGACCCCTCGGTCACCAAGCAGAAGCTCAAGCCAGGCACGATCCGGCGGATCGCCGGGTACGCGCGGCCTTACCGAGGGCTGCTCACGGCCTTCCTGATCGGCACCGGGCTGGACGCGGCCATCACGGTCGTCAACCCGCTGCTGCTGCGCGAGGTCATCGACCGCGGGATCATCGCCCGCGACCAGGGCGTCATCGTCGCCGTCGCGATCGCCGTGGTCGTGGTCGCGCTGGTCGACCTGATCCTCGGCTTCGCCAACCGCTGGTTCTCCGCCCGGATCGGCGAGGGCCTGATCTACGACCTGCGCACCCAGGTCTTCGGCCACGTCCAGCGGCAGCCGATCGCGTTCTTCACCCGCGCGCAGACCGGGTCGCTGGTCAGCCGCCTCGACGGCGACGTGGTGGGCGCCCAGTCGGCGATCGTCGGGACGCTGTCGTCCATCGTGGCCAACATCTTGTCGCTCGTGGTGCTGCTGGTGACCATGTTCTACCTGTCATGGCTCGTCAGCGTCATCACCTTGGTGATCGTCCCGCTGTTCATCATTCCCGGCCGCATCGTCGGCCGCCGCGTGCAGCGCCTGACCCGCGAGTCCATGCAGCTCAACGCCGAGGTCGGCTCCATGATGACCGAGCGCTTCAACGTGGCCGGGGCGATGCTGGTCAAGCTGTTCGGCCGCCCGCGCGAGGAAGCCACGATGTTCGGCTCCCGCGCCGCCAAGGTCCGCGACATCGGCGTCACCCAGGCGATGTACGGCCAGGTCTTCCCGGTCATGTTCACGCTCCTGGCCGCGGCCGTCACCGCCCTCGTCTACGGCGTCGGCGGCAGCCTCGTCGTTCGCGGCACGTTCGAGCTCGGCACCCTGGTGGCCCTGGCCCAGCTCATCTCCCGCGTCTACGGCCCCATCGCCTCCCTGTCCAACGTCCAGGTCCAGGTCATGACCGCCCTGGTCAGCTTCGACCGGGTCTTCGAGGTGCTCGACCTCGAGCCGCTGGTCAAGGAGAAGGACGACGCGGTCACCCTGCCCCGGACCGTCCCCGCGGCCGGGGCCGGGCCGGTGGCGCCCGACATCCGGTTCGACCACGTCCACTTCCGCTACCCGACCGCGT
Source organism: Trebonia sp. (assembly GCA_036276115.1). Lineage (GTDB taxonomy): Bacteria > Actinomycetota > Actinomycetes > Streptosporangiales > Streptosporangiaceae > Trebonia. The sequence continues at coordinate 39,183 of DATBEM010000034.1, read as the reverse complement.
CGGAGGTGTCCCTCGCGTCGCTGGAGTCGATCGCCCTCAAGGTGCCCGAGCGGGTCGACGCCGGCACCGGGGTGCTGCACGACGTCTCCTTCACCGCGCCGCCCGGCCAGCTCACCGCCCTGGTGGGGCCATCGGGCGCGGGCAAGACGACGATCACCGCGCTCGTGTCGCGCATGTACGACCCCAACGACGGCGCCGTCCTCATCGGCGGCCACGACCTGCGCGACGTCACGCTCGACTCGCTGCACGACGTGGTCGGGGTAGTCACCCAGGACGCCCACCTGTTCCACGACACCGTCCGGGCGAACCTGCTGTACGCCCGCCCGTCCGCGACCGAGCGGGAGCTCATCGAGGCCTGCGAGGCCGCCCAGATCTGGGACCTCATCTCGGTCCTGCCCGACGGCCTCGACACGATCGTCGGCGACCGCGGCTACCGGCTGTCGGGCGGCGAGAAGCAGCGGGTGGCCCTCGCCCGGCTGCTCCTCAAGGCCCCGTCGATCGTCGTCCTGGACGAGGCGACCGCCCACCTGGACTCGGAGTCCGAGGCGGCCGTGCAGCGCGCCCTGAAGACCGCCCTCGCCGACCGCACGTCCCTGGTGATCGCGCACCGCCTGTCCACCGTCCGCGAGGCCGAGCAGATCCTCGTCATCGACGGCGGCCGGGTGGTCGAAGGCGGCCGTCACGAGGACCTCCTCGCCCAGGGCGGCCTCTACGCCGAGCTGTACCGCACCCAGTTCGCCGGCCAGGACCGCGCCCCGGCCCTGGGTCACGAGTAGCCCAGCCGGCGCAGCTCCTCCCCGGCGACGGTCTCCACGTCGGCGACCTGGATCTGCGTCAGCCGCCGGCGCCAGCCCGCCCCGTCGCCCCGGGACTTGCGGTTGGGCGGGGCCGGGGCGGCGATCGTCGTCCCGGTGAACTCCGTCAGCGCGGCCGCGGCCACCCCGGGGGAGCGGACCATGTCCTCGTAGCGCAGCGTCTTGAGCTGCCCGTCGGGCAGGTTCTTGCGCAGCCGGGCCGCCTGCTGGACCGACCAGCGCCAGCGCAGCGCGCACTTGCCGGCCTCCGACGCCGCGTCGAAGACCTTCCAGTCCATCTCGTCCTCGACCCCGTAGAACGGGTTGGGGTACTCGCTGTCGAGGTTCACCACGCTCGGCCGGTACCAGGCCATCACCGCCGGGTCGGCCAGCATCCCCGCCACCACGTCGCGGCCGTCCCTGATCACCTGGACGACCTGCGCGTCGGGGAACGCCTCGATGACCTCCTCGGCGCAGTACGCCAGGTCGGGGGTGGCGTCCCCGTAGCGGGACAGGCCCCGCAGCTCGGCGCACGGCCCGGGCTGGCCGCTGGCGAGGCCCGCCGCCGCCCGGCACTGACCGGTGCACTCGGCGCAGCCGGTCGCGGTGACCTGCCACGCCTGCGCGAACGCGTCCCGGATGACCGATACCGTCGCCGGGCCGCGCCCGCGGATGAGGGACGGGCGACGGGCGAACCCGTGCACGGCCTGCAAGACGGCCGGCTGGCCGATGGTGACGTGGAAGCCCGGGGAGAGCTTGAGGGCGGCCCCGACCTCGGCCACTCCAGAGTGCGGCGCCCCGATCACGAAGACCGGCCTGGTGACCTTCCGCGAATTAACGATGAGGATGTAACGCGACGACATGGCAGGCCGTTGGTCACCTGTCTCTTCATGGGGAGGGTCAGTGGAGGGAGCCCCGTCCCCGCTACCGTACTCGCAATAAGGACCGCGTACGCTGCAACCATGCACCTACTACGACACGTCGTCGCCCCCGCGGTGATCCCGGCCGTCGTCGTAGCGGGCTGTGTCGCTAGCATCACCGGGTGCTCATCGCTTGACCAGCAGCTCAGCCAGCAGCGGGCCGCCATCTCGTTCGCCGACAGCGCCTCCGACGCCCTCCGGCTGCAGGTCCGCGCCGCGTGCGGCAAGCTGCCGAATGTCGCCCCGGTCCCGCTGCCCTCCGGCGTCCCGCAGTCGCAGAGCCTCGACACGGTCATCTTCAACGTCAGCGCCGCGTCGAACGCCGACAAGGCCCGCCTGCAGGTGTGCCTGGCCAAGTACCCGGCCGTGACCGGCCTGGACTTCACCGACTCGACCGACATGGGCTCCTAGCCGCCTTCGGCCAGCCTCCCGGCTCGTCGCGCTCCTCGCGAACCACTCGCGCCGGGAGGCCGCCTGGCCTCGAACATCTTTAAAACGACCAGTTAAGTAGGATAAGGTGAACGAAACCTAACCACGCGATAGAGAGTGGATGAATATGCGACGAATCCTGGCCGCCACCGCTATGGCCGGTGGCATTGTCCTGCTCGCCGCTTGCTCCTCCTCGGGCTCCAGCGCTACCACGGCGAGCAAGCCCGGCTCGGCCGGCGGCTCCGCGCCGGTGACGGTGCGGCTGGGCTACCTGGCCAACATCACCCACGCCCCGGCCCTGATCGCCGTCAAGGAAGGCTTCTTCGCCAAGCAGCTGGGCACGGCGGGCACGGTCAAGACCAGCGTCTTCACCTCCGGCACGCAGGAGACCACCGCGATCCTGGCCGGGCAGCTCGACGCCGCCTACGTCGGGCCGAACCCCGCCATCAACGCCTGGCAGAAGTCGAACGGCACCGCCATCCAGATCGTCTCCGGCGTTGCCACCGGCGGCGCGTCGGTCGTGGTGAAGCCCAGCATCACCAGCGCCGCCCAGCTCAAGGGCCAGTCGCTGGCCACCCCGTCGCTCGGCAACACCCAGGACGTGGCCGCCCGCTACTGGCTCAAGCAGCACGGCCTGGCCACCACCACCACCGGCGGCGGCGACGTGCAGGTCAAGCCGACCTCGCCGAACTCGGCCGCCGTGCTGGAGTTCAAGTCCGGCCAGATCGCCGCCGCCTCCGAGCCGTCGCCCTACGACGTGCAGATCGTCCAGGCCGGGGGCAGGGTGCTGTTCTCCGAGCCGGGCGTCACCACCGTGCTGATGGTCACCCAGAGCTTCCTCAAGGCCCACCCGGACATCGTCCGCGACCTGCTGAAGGCGCAGGTCGAGGCGAACGACCTCATTAAGTCCAGCCCGGCCCAGGCCGAGGCGGACGCGAACGCCGAGCTCGCCGCCTACACCGGCAAGCCGCTGAAGGCGTCCGTCCTGGACCCGGCGTTCAAGGAGATCACGTTCACCGACGACCCCGACGCCGCGTCGCTGACGGCCGACGCCAGCCAGGCGGTCAGCGTCGGCCTGCTCAAGCCGGTCAACCTGAACGGCATCTTCGACCTCGGCCCGCTCAACCAGCTCCTGGCGGCGGCGGGCGAGCCGGCCGTCACCAGCGGTTCCTCGTCGTGAGCACCCCCGTCCCGGTGACGGAGGCGCGGCCGGGCAGCACGGCCGCGGTCGAGCTGTCCGGCGTCTCCAAGGCGTACGGCAAGGGGGCCGCGGCCGTCCGCGCCCTCGACCAGGTCTCGCTCGCGGTCGCGCCGGGGGAGTTCACCTGCCTCATCGGCGCGTCCGGGTGCGGCAAGTCCACGCTCCTGTCCCTGGTCGCGGGCCTGGAGAAGCCGACCGGCGGCTCCCTGCGGGTAGGCGGCCGGGTGGCCCTCATGTTCCAGGAGGCAGCGCTGTTCCCGTGGCTGTCGGCCCAGGGGAACGTGGAGCTCGCCCTGCGCGCCCGCGGCGTCCCCCGGGCCGAGCGCCGGGAGCAGGCGGCGGGGCTGCTGGAGACGGTCCGGCTGGGCGGCTTCGGGGCCAAGCGCCCGCACGAGCTGTCGGGCGGCATGCGCCAGCGGGTCGCGCTCGCCCGCGCCCTCGCCCAGCAGGCGGACGTGCTGCTGATGGACGAGCCGTTCGGCGCGCTGGACGCGATGACCCGCGACATCCTCCACGATGAGCTGGACCGGATCATGGCCGAGCGGAACCTGACCGTCTTGTTCGTGACCCACAACGTCCGCGAGGCGGTCCGGCTCGGGGACCGCGTGGTCGTGCTGTCCAGCCGTCCCGGCCGGGTCCTGACGGAGTTCCCCGTCGGCGTCGAGCGGCCCCGGCGGATCGACTCCGCCCCCGTGGCCGAGCTCGCCGCCCAGATCACCGACACGCTCCGGGCGGAGGTGGCCCGTCATGGCCGCTAGCACCGATACCGCCGTCGCGGGCCTCGACGCCCTCGACCAGCCCGTGACCGCCCGCCCGGGCGGCAGCCTCGGCCTGATCGTGTGGCGGGCCGCCTGGCCCAAGCTCCTGGCGGTCGCGATCGTGCTCGCCATCTGGGAGGTCGTCGCCCTCAGCGGCTACAAGAAGCAGATCTTCCCGGCCCCCGGCCCGACCCTCGCCAACCTGTGGGACCAGGCCGGGACCGGGCTGCTGTGGCACGCGATCGGCACTACCTTGTACCGGGCGGTGGTCGGCTTCGCGCTGGCGCTGCTCATCGGGTCCGTCATCGGGGCGCTGGTCTCCCGCATCCGGCCGCTGCGGGCGGCGGTCGGCTCCCTCATCACCGGCCTGCAGACGATGCCGTCGATCGCCTGGTTCCCGTTCGCGATCATCTTGTTCGGCCTGAACACCGGGGCGATCATGTTCGTGATCATCCTGGGCGCGGCCCCCTCGATCGCCAACGGCCTGATCGCCGGGGTCGACTACACCCCGCCGATCCTGCTCAAGGCCGGGCACATGATGGGCCTGCGCGGCCTGTCCCTGTACCGCTACCTGATCCTGCCCGCGTCCTTGCCGGCGTTCGTGTCCGGCCTCAAGCAGGGCTGGGCGTTCGCCTGGCGATCGCTGATGGCCGGCGAGCTCCTCGTCGTCATCGCCAACCAGCCCTCGCTCGGCGTCCTCCTGCAGACCAGCCAGGACGAGGCTGACCTGGTGAGCGCCACCGCGATCATCATCGTCATCCTGGTCATCGGGATCGCGGTGGACAGCGCCTTCAGCGCGGCCGACCGCTCCCTGCGGCGTCGCTGGGGGCTTGCTTGACGCGAGCCGGCCTCTCACGGGCTCTCTGCCTGCCCGGGGCGCCGCTGCCCGGCCGTACCGGGCCGGGCGGCGCCCGCCCGCTGGCGGCTAGGCGGACGCGCCCTGGGGCTGGCCGTCATCATCGGCCGCGACGGACATGGGCACGGCCGCCAGGCGCAGGAACCGGGCGGCCACCGCGAACGTCCGGGTGATGCTGTGCCCGGCCAGCCGCTCCTGGTAGGCCCGGTAGCGCCCGCGCTCCCAGTCCTGGCCGCGGGGGGACAAGTCCAGCGCCAGCGGCGGCGGCAGCGGGCTCCAGCGCAGCCCCCCGCCGCCCTGGCTGATGAACTCGACCGGGTCGATGTGGACGCCCATCTGGTTGCGGACGTAGCGCAGCCCGGCCAGCGTCTGCTCGATCTCCGCCCGCTGCGGCGGGGGCTGGGCGTCCAGCGTGGCATCGTAGCCGCCGGGCAGGTAGCGGACGAGGGTGGCGTCGACGATCGTGACCCACCAGGTGGCGTCGCTCACGGCGACGGCCGCGTGCCGGGGGTCGAGGGTGCGGGCCCGGGCGAGGCGGCCGACCGCCTCCGACATCGCGGTCAGCGACCAGTCCAGGGCCGCCGCCGAGACGTTCGCGCTGCGGGCGTTGGCCGTGTTCCACGCCAGGCGGCACTCCGCCGAGCAGAACCGGGAATGCTCCCGGCGCGGGACGAACTCGCGCCCGCACTGCTCACACCGGCGCACATCAGACATCCGCCCATCGTATGCCGTCATGCCCTGCTTCCGTTCGCCCCGGTCACGCCCAATTTGCCACACTGGCTCGCCTGGTCAGGCTGCCCGGTACCGCGCGCCTCATGCCGTCAGGGAGGACTCCTGCGCGAGGCACGCGGCGGCGCGGCGCAAGGACCGCTCGGCCACGCCGAAGGTCTCCGCGGCCGGCCGCCCGGCCAGCCAGCGCTGGTAGGCGTCGTAGCGCTCCGCGCCGCACTGATCGCATGCCCGGATGTCAGCCATTGCCTCACGCTAGTGGGCGATCGGATCCCGGCGCTGAACCGCACATGACCGGTCGGTGACGGGCTCGTGTACTTTCGCTGCCCCTCGGCCGCGTTACCCCTGAGCCACGCGAGGTTCATGCCGCCTCGCGGCTTATCCGCCACACCAGGTCATTACCAGCGGAGACGGCCGCAATGCCCCCAGTGGGGTATTTCCGGCCCGTTTCGCATCGGGCCGGGCGGCTACCGGTCAGCGGTGGCCCGGGCGGGCATCGTCGCCTCCTCGCTCGCGGCCGGTGGAACACTAGGATCATGACGACAACCCCGCCTGTCCTGCAGGCAAACCTCCGGCAAGCACTGGGCAAGATCGGCATCTGGATGCCGCAGATGACGGCCCTGGGCCTCGACCCGGCCGAGTACGGCCGGCGGATCGAGGCGGCGGGGTTCCGCTCGGTGTGGTTCCCCGGCGTGAACGACGCGCAGGTGCTCGACGGCCTCGAGCCCGTCCTCGCCGCGACCAGCCGCCTGTACGTGGGCACCGGCATCGCCAGCGTGTGGGCGTGGGACCCGGCCGACCTGGCCGCCCGCGCGGACCAGCTGGCCTCGGCCTACGACGGGCGGTTCATCCTCGGCCTCGGCAACAGCCACGCGCCGCTGGTCGAGTCGACCGGGCAGGCCTACGTCAAGCCGTACTCCAAGACGGTGGAGTTCCTCGACGCCCTCCCCGTCACCCAGGCGCCGGTGGTGCTCGCGGCCCTCGGCCCGCGGATGCTGGAGCTGTCGCGCGCCCGCACCGCCGGCGCCCACCCGTACTTCGTCCCGCCTGAGCACACCGCGCTCGCCCGGGCCGCGCTCGGCCCCGACGCGCTGCTGATCCCGGAGATCGCGGTCAGCCTCGCCCCCGGCGCGGCCGGGGAGGCCAGCGCCCGGGCGTACGCCCGGCGCTACCTGGAGCTGCCGAACTACACCGGCAACCTGCGCCGGCTCGGCTACGACGACGCCGACATCACCGGCGGCGGCAGCGCCCGGCTCCTGAGCGAGGTGGTGCCCAATGGCCCGGCCGACGCCGTCGCCCGGATCACCGCCCACCTCGACGCGGGCGCCGACCACGTGGTGGTGCAGCTCCTGGGGGCCAGCGGCGTGTTCGCGCCGGCCGACCTGGATGAGCTCGCCTTGCTGCTCGACGGCCTGCTCGCGTAGCCCGGGGCGGCCGCCGCGGGGGTGAGCCGGCGCCAGCGAACTGGCCCGGGGTGAACTGCCGTACCCTTCACCGGTGACCTCGTACCGCCTGTTCCCCTCCGCCGACGGCCCGGCCGCCGTCACCTCCGGGTACCGGGGGCCGTTCCTGGCCGGCGTCGCGTTCTCGGTGACCACTTGGGGCACCTGGCTGGAGGGGTTCTGGTGGTGGGTGGCGGCGGACGCCGACGCCGGCCCCCAGCGGTTCGCGCTGTGGCAGCTGTACGACTCGGCCGCGACGCAGGCCGCGGCCACGGCCGGCCTGGTGCCAGGCTCGGTCGCCCAGTCGGCCCCGCTGGTGCCGGGCCGGTGGAACTACGTGCCGCTGGACGCGCCGGTCGCGCTGACGCCCGCGATCCCCTACGTCGCGGCGACCGGCTGGACGGTGGTGAACGGCTTCTCCCTCGGCCATGGCCAGTTCGGCCCGGCCGGCCCCTACGCCGACGGCATCGCCCAGGGCCCGCTGGTCGCCTACTCCGACGCCGGCGCCGGCCGCCCGGTGCCCGAAGGCTGGGCCAGCCAGGGCCTGTTCGCCACGTCCGGGGCCGACCCGGCCGCGACCCTGCCCGCCAACGGGGACTCCAGCGACCCCGGCTCGAACTTCTGGATCGACGTCCAGGTGTCGGACGCGGCCCCGGCCGGGGCGGCGCGCCGCCTGTGGCCGGCCCTGCCGGTCCCGCCGTCGATGTTCAACGACGACGTCCTCCCGTTCACCGTCACCACCCAGTTCACCCTGTCGGCGCCGTGCACGGTGAACCGGATCTGGTTCTACTCCCCGCAGGCGGTGCGCGGCCTGGTGGCCGCGACCCAGCTGCCGGCCGAGGCGGGCATCTACGACCAGCAGTCGCGGTCGCTCGTCGCCGGGACCCGCCTGGCCCCGCCGGCCTGGTCCGGGCCGCCCGGCCGCGGGTGGGTATCGTGCGAGTACGACGGCCTGGCCCTCCCGGCCGGCTCCTACCGGGCCGCGGTCTGCTCCGGCCCGGTGAGCGGCTCATGGAACAACGCGACCCGCCCCTACTTCACGACCGGCCTCGCGGCGGCCGGCATCACGGCCGGCCCGCTGGCCGCCCCGGGCGAGCCGGCCGCCGGCGCGCCCGGCCAGGGCGCCTACCACCTGGGCGCGGACATGGCCTGGCCCGACACCTACGCCGCGGGCGACGGCGGCGGCCCCTGTTACTGGGTCGACATCGAGGTAACCCCGCCGGGCGGCCCCCCGCCGGCCGCCGAGGGCGGCCCGCTCCAGCTCACGTTCTTCCCCTAGTCGATCGCGACCTCGGCCTCGATCTCTACCGGGATGCCGAAGGGGAGGGCGGCGACGCCGATCGCGGAGCGGGCGTGCGGGCCGGCTTCCGGGCCCCACAGGTCCAGGATCAGGTCGGAGAAGCCGTTGATGACCGCCGGCGTCCGGGTGAATCCTTCGGCCGTGTTCACCATGCCGGATACCCGCAGCCAGCCGGTCACCCGGTCCAGGTCGCCGAGGGCGCGCTGCAAGCTGGCCAGGATCGACAGGCACGTGAGGCGGGCCGCCTCGTAGGCGTCGGTCTCGGTGACGTCCTGCCCGACCTTGCCCAGCAGGGACCGCGGGATGGACCCGTCCGCCAGCAGCGGGCCGTGGCCGGAGACGAACGCCCGGCCGGGGCGGTGCGGCGGCCACAGCCGGACCCACGGGAACGGCAGCTGCAGGCCGGGCGGCTGCTGCATCGGCCCGGGCAGGACAAGGCCGCGGGCGGCCAGGCGCTCCTCGATCTTCACGAGGACCATCTCACCACAGGCCCGGCCCGGGCGGCGCCAGCGGCGCCCGGCCCCGCCCATGGCGGGTGCGGGTACCGTGACAGGGCAGGGGGGGACCAGACCCCGGCGTGCCCGCGATGGCGCGGGACCGCGAGACTGCAGGAGCGCCCCGATGGCCGTCAGTGTTTTCGACCGCTTCTCCGTGGGAGCTGCCGCCGGGCCGCGGTGCCAGGGCTCAGTGTAGTCGATTGTTCGCCAGTCGAGTACGGAGCGTAATCTTAGCCGGTGAGCGTCTTGACCCACCTGCAGGTCGACTCCTTCTGGTCGTACCTCATCGCGATCCTGGTCCCGGCCGGGGACGCGATCCTCCCGGTGCTGCCGAGCGAGACCGTCGTCATCACGCTCGGCGTCGCCACCGCCGGGAGCGCCGACCCCCGGATCTTCCTGCTGGTCTTCTGCGCCGCGTTCGGGGCGTTCCTGGGGGACAACCTGTCCTACGAGATCGGCTACCGGGCCGGCCCGTGGGCCGAGCGGCGCTTCTTCTCCGGCCGCAAGGCGCGCGAGCGCAAGGCGTGGGCGGAGCGCTCACTGGAGCGGTTCGGCATCCAGGTCATCATCGTGTGCCGGTTCATCCCCGGCGGGCGCACGGCCATCACCTTGTGCTGCGGGCTGATCAGCTTCCCCCGGCGGCGCTTCATCGTCGCGACCGCGATCGCCGCCGTCATCTGGGCGCTGTACGCGTTCCTGATCGGGCGCGTCGGCGGGCAGGTGTTCGAGGACCGCCCGCTCTACGGGCTGGCCATCGCGTTCGCGGGCACGCTCGTGATCAGCTTCCTGGTCGAGGTGGCCCGCCGCCTGCTGGCCTGGCGCGAGCGGCGCCGTCCCGGCTCGTCCGGCCGGGCGGACGACGCGGGGCGCGACGGGCAAGATGACAGGCCCGGTCCCGGCCGCCGGCGATGAGGAGCTACGCCCGGGCCCGGATCGTCGCGTCCCGCAGCGCGTTGTCCAGGTCCCGCAGCCGGTCCAGGGCCGGGATGGCGGCCGCCAGCGCGGCCGCCTCGGCCGCCGGGAGCTGGGCGACCAGCGTGGCGAAGGCCTCGGTGCCCGCCCGGCGGCGGCGCAGCATGTACTCGCGGCCCGCCTCGGTGAGGGAGACCAGGGAGACCCGCCGGTCGCCCGGGTCGCCCCGGCGCTCGACCAGCCCCTGGCGCTCCAGGCTGGCCACCAGGGTGGTCATCGACGGCTGGGTGACGCCCTCGATCGCCGCCAGCTCGGTGATCCGCTTGGTCCCGGTCCGGTCCAGCGTCGACAGCGTCGCCAGCGAGGTGAGGCTGATGTCGCGCGGCGCCCGGCGCAGCAGCGACGCCAGCAGCCCGTAGACCGCGCCGGCCAGGGCGATGCTGTCCTCGTCAGCCTTCTCGGCCATCGTGTCCGGCGCTACCTGGTCCGACGTAACCTCACCCATGTCCTGGAGCATAGCGGCGGACCGCCCTCCCTGATGCATTGACCCTCTATGTAACTAACAATATAGTGACTCTATGCAGAACGAGTCACCAGCGGGACCGGGGGATGCTCACGCCCGGCACGGGGCGCCCGCCAGCCCCTTCCGGCAGCCCAAGGCGGTCTGGGCGGTCGCCTTCGCCTGCGTCATCTCCTTCATGGGCATCGGGCTGGTCGACCCGATCTTGCCCGCGCTCGCCAGCAAGCTGCGGGCGAGCCCCTCCCAGGTCGAGCTGCTGTTCACCAGCTACCTGGTCGTCACCGCGGTCATGATGCTGGTCACCGGCTGGGTGTCGAGCCGCGTCGGGGCCAAGCGCACCCTGGTCGCGGGCCTGGTCCTCATCGTCATCTTCGCCGGGGTGGCCGGCAGCAGCACCAGCATCGGGCAGATCGTCGGGTTCCGCGCGGGCTGGGGCCTGGGCAACGCGCTGTTCATCGCCACCTCCCTCGCGGTCATCGTCGGCTCCGCCTCCGGTGGCATGGAGGGGGCGATCGTGCTGTACGAGACCGCCCTCGGCGTCGGCATCGCCTGCGGCCCCCTGCTGGGCGGCCTGCTCGGCAACGTCAGCTGGCGCGGCCCCTTCTACGGGGTCTGCGTCCTGATGGCCATCGCCCTGATCGCGACCGTCGTGCTCGTGCCGAAGACGCCCACGCCCGCGCGCAAGACCTCGATCACCGAGCCGATCACGGCGCTGCGGCACCGCGCCCTGACCACCACCAGCGTCACCGGGCTGCTGTACAACTGGTGCTTCTTCACCATCTTGGGCTACGCGCCGTTCCTGATGGAGCTGTCGCCGCTGCGCCTGGGCGCGGTGTTCTGCGGGTGGGGCGTGCTGGTGGCGCTCTTCGCGATCTTCGGCGCCCCGTGGTTCAAGGCCCGGTTCGGCACTCCCACGACCCTCTACGGCTCGTTCGCCCTCATGGCCATCTTGTCGGCCGTGATCGGGATCTGGCCGGACAACAAGGCCGCCGTCATCGGCGCGACCATCGCCTCGGGCATCGTCATCGGCATGAACAACACGCTCGTGACCACGGCGGTCATGTCCATCGCGCCGGTGCCGCGCCCGGTCGCGTCGGCCACCTACGGCTTCGTCCGCTTCATCGGCGGCGGCCTGGCCCCCTACGTCGCGGGCAAGCTCGTGGAGGCCTACAACCCGCACGTGCCGTTCCTGCTCGGCGCGGGCACCGTCGCCGCCGGGGCGGTCGTGCTGGCCACCGTGCACCGCCCGCTGGCGGCGGCCGACGCCGCGTCCCGCGCGGCCGTGTCCCAGGAGCGGGCCGACGCCGAGGACGCGGTCACCGAGGTGCCCGCCACCCCCGGCGAGGCCGTCCTGGCGCAGGAGGCGATCACGGAAGACGGCGCCTACGGCGCCCGGTAAGGGCCGCCCGGTTCCGGTGACCGCGGCCCCGCCGCTACGCCTGCCCTGCGACTAGCATCCCTCGGGCGGAGGCGGCCAGCCTCGGCGGCACGGACCCGATGGGCGCGCGGTTCAGCCTCATCAGCCGCATCCCGGGCTGAGGGCCCGCTCGCCGGGCCGGTACCCTGGACGATCGTGGCAGGGGAGACGGGCGGCGGCACCGCCGCGGGCAGCAGTGCGCGGCTCGCGGTGCTCATCGACGCCGACAACGCGCAGGCGTCGATCACGGTGGCGCTGCTGGCCGAGGTCGCCAAGTACGGGACCGCGCACGTCAAGCGGGCCTACGGCGACTGGACCAGCACCAACCTCAAGGGCTGGAAGGACCACCTGCTGGCCCAGTCGATCCAGCCGATCCAGCAGTTCGCCTACACCAAGGGCAAGAACTCCACCGACGCCGCCATGGTCATCGACGCGATGGACCTGCTCTACTCGGGGCGGTTCGACGGATTCTGCCTGGTGTCCAGCGACAGTGACTTCACCCGGCTCGCGGCCCGGCTGCGAGAGTCGGGGCTGACCGTGTACGGGTTCGGCGAGCGGAAGACCCCGGCGCCGTTCGTGGCCGCCTGCGACAAGTTCATCTACACCGAGAACCTCCGCCACCCGGCCCAGGACGACGAATCGCCCGAGGTGGCGCCGGCGGCGGGCAGCCGCCCGGCCGCCGCTGACCTCAAGGCCGACACCGCGCTGGTGAGCCAGCTGCGGCACGCGGTCGAGGCGGCCTCCGGGGACGACGGCTGGGCGTCGCTGGCCTACGTCGGGCAGATCCTGACCAACCGCAGCCCGGACTTCGACTCCCGGACCTGGGGTTACTCTAAGCTCAGCGACCTCGTCACCGCCACCGCGCTGTTCGAGTTCGAGAGCCGCGGTGCCGGCGACGGCAAGCCGGGCGTCATCTTCATCCGCGAGAAGCGCCGCGCCCGCCGGGCTGCCACCGCCGCCCGTTGACAGCGGCTGGCCCCCGGCCACTCGGAGGCCAGCCACTGCGCCCTCGGTTCCCGCGGGCCCCCGTGCCCGTGCCCCGTGCCCGAAGGACTCGCGATGGGGGCGGGCGGGGAGGGCCAGAGCACCGCGTGTCCTTCGGGCGGCCGGTGCGGAACATCCGCGTCGCGGCGTCCCGGCCGGGCATTGCCACTGTCGCCCACCGGGCTGACGCCGGGCTGAAACGGCGCTGAAACCGCAGGCCAGGGCGGTGCGGGCATCAGGCCTTGGGGGCGAGCGTGCCGGTGCCGATCGTGCCCGAGTAGTCGGCGACCGGGGTCAGGGTCGTGCCATGGCCCTTGGCCGGGTCGACCATCGCGAACTGCAGCAGGTAATCGACGATCGCCTTGGCCTGGTGCGCGGCCGGCGCCACGAACCCGGGCACGTTCAGGCGGAGCTGGCCGCCGGCCGGGGCGGTGAGCGAGAGCGCGGAGCCGACGTCGTAGAACAGCAGCGCCCCGCCGTCGGTCGTCCGCAGGCCGAAGACCGGGTCGGGGGTAGAGCAGTGGGCGATGACCGCGTGCGAGCCGCGGGCGGCCTGCGCGATGGCGTCCGTCTCCTCGACCGAGGCGACCACGTGCGAATTGGGGACCGGCGGCGTGCCCTGGTTGAACTGCGCCGCGGTGGCGCCGCTGGCGGCGGACGGGGCCACCGCCAGGGTGGGGTCGTTCAGCGCGACGGCCGTCGCGTTGCCGTTCGCGTCGACCGCGATGCCGGGCTCGGCCGCGGAGCTCACGATGAACGGCTCCAGCGCGTCCCGCCACGGCGCGCCCGGCGCGGCCTGCGTGAACACCAGGTACTCGCCGTTGACGACCTGGGCGGGCTTGGCCGCGAACGCGTTGCGCACGTGCACCGCGAACCAGTGCGGGTAGGTGGCGGGGGACTCCCGCGGGATGTAGTACGTGGCCCCGACCGGGGTGTACGGCGGGTAGGGAGCCGCCTTGGTGACCTGCTTGCGCTTGTAGACGCCGATGTCGATGGCGAGGCTGCTGCCGGTCTCGACCCCGGTCAGGGTGGGCTGGCTGGCGTGGGTGTTGGCGTCGTTGTTGGCCGCCGTGTAGTGCGCCAGGACCTGCTGGGCCTGGGCCTGCGAGACGGGCGGCAGCAGGCCCCCGGTCCCGCTGGCCCCGCCCGCGGTGGTGGCGGACGGGCTGGCGCTGGCCGGCGAGCCCGTGCTGGCACGGGACGACGGCGAGGGCACCCCGCCGCCTGCGGCCGGGGCACCGCCCGGGGCGGGCGCGCCGCCGGCGGCCGGGGCGCTCGCGCTGCCGGGGGACAAGGCTGACGACGGCAGCGAGGGATGCCCCCGGTGGGTGAGCGCCACCAGGCCGAAGCCGAGCGCGGCCGCCGTGACCCCGCAGGCCGTGATCGTCAGCCAGCCCGGCCGCCGCGGCCGGCGGGGCGGACGGCGCAGCCACGGCTCGGGCGGCGGCGGGGGCCCGGCCGGCTCCGCCTCGTCCCGGGGCCACAGCCCGGTCAGCGGGGGCGCCCCCGAGCCCGCCCTGGTGCTGGCCGCGTCGGCCCGGCGAGCACCGTGCGCCGCGACGCCAGCGCCCGCCAGGACCGCGGTCTCGTCCCGGAAGGCATCATCGTCGGGGTAAGCACTGTCGCCGGGGTAAGCACTGTCGTCCGGGTGCGCATCATCGCCGGGGGGCACGGGCGCGTCATCCCACGGGACCTGCGGCTGCGTCGGGTGCGGGTCGCCCCGCAGCGCGCCGGCGTGGTCGAGGTCCTCGTAGCCGGCGGAGCCGTCCCCGCCGGGGGCGCCGTGGCCGGGCTCCTCATGGCTGGCCTCGGGCACGCCCTCGGGGGTCACGTACAGGTAGGGGTCAAGGTTCTGGTAGTCCGTCTGGTCGTAGCTCACCGGCTCGAACCAGGCGCTGTAGTCCTCCCCGTCCTCGTCCAAGGGCGGGTCGGCCTCGTGGTAGCCAGTCTGGACCGCGCCGTCAGCTGGCTCCAGCGGGTGCGGCCCAGTGTCATCGTCCCAAGTGCTCACATTCGTGACTACGTAGCGGGTTGGCTCGAGGTTCAATGAGTAATCATGAAAATCCGGTGACGTGCCCCGCCCCGGTGTTCAGGTGACAGAGCCGGCGCTCAGGTGAGCAGCCCCTGGCCGAACCAGCCCGACGAGCTTCGGACGCCGGGCAGGACGAAGAAGTAGCCGCCGCCGAACGGCTGGACGTAGTCCACCAGCGGCTCGCCCGCGAGCCGTCTCTGCACGGTGGCGAACTGGCGCTCCACGTCCTGCTGGTAGGCGAGGAACACGTGCCCGGCCTGCATGTTCCCGTTCACGTCGACGCCCAGGTCGTAGTTGTAGGACCGCCGGATCAGCCGCTGGGGCGCCGTCGCGGTCGTCCGCGGGTTGGCCAGCCGGATGTGCGCGTCGAGCGGGATGACCGTGCCCGCCGGGTCGGCCGCGTAGTCGGGCACGTCCGCCTCGGCCGAGCCGTCCAGCGGCGCCCCGCTGTCGCGGCGCCGGCCGAACATGTTCTCCTGCTCCGACAGCGATACCCGGTCCCAGAACTCCACCAGCATCCGGATCAGCCGCACGACCTGGTAGGAGCCGCCCCGCGCCCAGGCGGGCTCGGCCGGGTCGTCGATCCAGACCAGCGACGTGGCCAGCGAGCCGGCCGGGTTCGCGGTCCCGTCCTTGAACCCGAGCAGGTTGCGGGACGCCCCCGACGGCCGCGCCGGGGACGCGTAGCCGTGCATCTTCCAGCGCAGCTGCATCCAGTCGCGGGTGTGCTTCATGATCAGCCGGGTGGCGTGGTGCACCGCGTCGGCGTTGTTGGCGCACACCTGCAGCGACAGGTCACCGCCGGTCCAGGCCGGCTCGGGGGCGTCGTCGGGGAACACCGGCATGGTGGTGAGCCGCGCCGGCCGCCGCGCCGCCAGCCCGTAGCGGGCGTCGAACAGCGACGCGCCGACGCCGACGGTCACCGTCAGCCCGTCGGCGGGCATGGCCGGGCCGAGCACGTCGCTGTCGGCCGGCGGCTGCCCGATCCCCAGGTAGGCCGGCGGGCGGCCGGCCGTCAGGGCGGCGATCGCCCCGGTCAGCGTCTGCAGCAAGACGGCCAGGTCGGACTTGCCCGCCGCGGTCACGTCGAACGCGGCCACGCACGAGGCCGCCTGCTTGCGGGCCGGGTCCGGGGTCAGGATGCCGGCCTGGTTCGGCCCGTAGAACGGGTACGCGGCCGCCACGGCGCCGGCGCTGACGGCGGCGCCGGCCCCCGGGGAGCTCGCCGCGACGATGCCGGCCGCGGCCCCGCCCGCGACGGCGGTGCCGGCCACGCCGGTCGCGGTTCCCTTCAGGAAGCTGCGGCGGCTGACGGCGCCCGGCTTACTGGCCACGGTGCACTTCCAGGATGTCCGGCACGACCGAGAGCGTCTCCAGGGTGGCGTCGATGTCAGCGTCGATCTTGTCCCGCTGCGCCCGCGTGGCGGGCTTCGCCGGCTGCCACTGGAAGTTCGCGGTCGTCGCGAACAGCGCGCTTTGCAGGGCGCTGAGCTGCCCGGAGGCCGTCGAGACAAGGCTCGGCGCGCGGGTCGCGATCAGCGGGGCGAGCTCGCTCAGGACCACCCGGGTCACCTGGGCGTCGGCGTAGGTCTCGGCGTAGCCGGCCCCGCCGCCCTCGTTGTCCATGAGCGACAGGTGATCGCGCAGCGCGTCCTCGAGGATCTCGTGCGCCCGGACTGGCAGCTGGGCCGGGTCGCCCGCGAGGCCCGGCGACGACAGGTTCGCCCGCACCCGGCCGATGCTGGCCTGCAGCTGGGTGGCCACGGTCTCCAGCGTGGCCGCGTCCTGGCCGTGCCACAGGCCGTACTCCAGCCGGTGCAGCCCGGTGAACTGCGGGTCGGCGACTCCCCGGGGCAGCCCCGCGGGCAGGCCGTCGACCGCCTGGCCGAGGTCTCCGAAGCTGTCGTAGGACGCGCCGACCAGCTCCCAGTCCATCTGGGCCTGCAGCCAGTCCGTCCGGGCAGCCGCCAGGCGGCCGGCCCGCAGGTCGCCCTGGATCTGGGTGACCTTGGCGGCCAGGGTGGCGAGGGACCCCGCGGCGTACGTCTCGTACTGCTGGCCCGGCCCGGCCAGGTCCGACAGCGCGACCGGGCTGACCGCGACCGGGCCGGGGCCCGCTGCCCCGGTGAGCGCGATCGGCGCCGAGTGCGTCGACGGCTTGCCCTGCGGGTAGCAATACCACCTGTACGAGCCGGCCCCGAGCGTCACCGACAGCCGGACCGACGACCTCGGGGCCATGCTCTCGACCTCGGCCACGACCTGGCCGGCCGCGTTGTCGAGGTTGACCTCCCCGGGCACGGTCGCCCCGCTGGTGATCGTGAACGTCCGGCCGCCCGCCGAGGTGGGCGCCTTGGCCCACTCGCTCGCGCAGGAGGTGTCCGTCATCGTCATCGTGTCGCCGGTGGCGGCAGCGCTGGCGACGGCACTGCTGACGCCACCGGATCCCGGCAGCACCATCAGTGCCGTCCCGGTACCGCCCCCGACCACGGCAACGGCGACCGCCGCCGTGGCCCACTTCCCCCACCTCATCCAGTCCAGGCTAAGCGGGCTTTCTGTTGCTGTGGAAGAAAATCACCAAACCGATGCATAAAGGACGCGCGCCTCAGGCGAGTAGCCCGCGGCCGTACCAGTCCGCGGAGTCGCGGACCCCTGGCAGCACGTAGAAGTAGCCGCCGCCGAACGGCTGCACGTAGTCCGCCAGCGGCTCGTCGACCAGCCGCTTCTGGACGGTGATGAACTGCCGCTCCAGGTCCTGCTGGTAAGCCAGGAAGATGTGCCCCGCCTGCATGTTCCCGTTGTCATCGAAGCCGAGGTCGTAGCTGTAGGACCGGCGCACGAGGCGGTTGTTCTCGGTCGCGGTGGTGCGCGGGTTGGCCAGGCGGATGTGGGAGTCGAGCGGGATGACGTTCCCTTGCGGGTCGGCCGCGAAGTCGGGCGTGTCGAACTCGCTGGTCCCGTCCAGCGGCGCCCCGCTGTCGCGGCGGCGGCCGAACATCCCCTCCTGCTCGGTGATCGACACCCGGTCCCAGAACTCCACCAGCATCCGGATCAGCCGTACCGCCTGGTAGGAGCCGCCCCGCGCCCAGGCGGGCTCGGCCGGGTTGTCGACCCAGATCAGCGACGTGGCCAGCGAGCCGGTCGGGTTCGCGGTCCCGTCCTTGAAGCCGAGCAGGTTCCGCCCGGTCCCCGAGGGGCGCGGCGGGGAGGCATAGCCCTGCATCTTCCAGCGGGGCTGCATGGCGCCCCGGGTGTGGCGGGTGATGTCGCGCAGCGCGTGGTGCACGGCGTCGGCGTGGTTGGCGCACAGCTGGATCGACAGGTCACCGTGCAGCCACGCGTCCTCCAGCGCGTCGTTCGGGAACGCGGTCATGGTCGTCAGCCGCAGCGGCTTGCGCGACGCCAGCCCGAACCGGCCGTCGAACAGGCTCGCCCCGGCCCCGACGGTGATGGTGAGCCCGTCGGCCGGCATCGCCGGGCCGAGCACGTCGCTGTCGGACGGCGGCTGGCCGACGCCGAGGTCCGGCGGCGTCCCGCCCGCCGTCAGGACCCGCGCCCGGCTCGTGAGCGCCTGGAGCAGTTCCGCCAGCCCGGCCTTGCTGGTCGCGGTCACGTCGAACGACGCGACGACCGAGGCCGCCTGCTTGCTGGCGGGGCCGGGGGTCAAGATGCCCGCCTGGTTCGGCCCGTGGAACGGGTAGGTCATGCCCGCGGCGGGGTCGCCGGTGGTGGTCGCGGCGTTCGCGTCCACCCGCGCGCCCTCGATGAGGACCCCGCCCGCGAGGGCGGTCCCGGCCGCGCCGGACACGGCCCCCTTGAGGAAGTTGCGGCGGCTGGGGTTCATGCGGGCCTCACCTCGAGCAGGTCGGGGACGGAAGACAGCGATTCCAGCAGGTTCCCGAGGGCGGAGTCGACATCCTGGCGGTCGGTGACGGGGGCCTGGGCGGGGGTGAGCCAGTGGCCGCCGGAGCCGCCTGCCAGCCCCGGGTCGGTCGCCAGCAGGGCGCGCTCCAGCGCGGCCTCCTGCGCGTCGATCGCGGTGATCAGCTGCGGGTCGCGGGCGGCGATCAGCGGGTGCAGCTCGCCCAGCACGACCCTGGTGACCTGGAGGTCGGCGTAGGTCATCGGGAAGGCCGCCCCCGCCCCCTGGTCGTCGATGCCGGACAGGTGGTCGCGCAGCGCGTCCTCCAGGATCTCGTGCGCCCGGATCGGCAGGTTGGTGGGGTCCCCGGCCAGGTCATCGGAGGGCAGGTTCTTGCGCACGCTGGCGATGTCGGTGGCCAGCTGGTCCGCGACCGGCGCCAGCTCGCTGGCCCGCTGGCCGTTCCACAGGCCGTACTCCAGCCGGTGCAGGCCGGTGAAGCCGGGGTCCCGCACCCCGCCGGCCAGGCCGGCCGGCAGCCCGTCGACCTTGAGGCCGAGGTCGCCGAAGCTGTCGTAGGACGCGCCGACCCGCTCCCACTGCAGCTGGGCGGCGAGCCAGTCGGCCCTGGCCGTGGCCAGCCCGGCCGGCTTCCACGCCCCGGCCCCCTTCAGGTCGCCCTGCAAGGTGGTCACGTCCGCGGCCAGGGTGGCGAGGACGCTGGCCGCGTACGCCTGGTACTGGTCGTTCGGCGGCGTGAGGTCGCGCGCGGTGACCGGCTTGACCGCGACGCCGGTGGCCTCCCCGGCCGGCGCGCTGCTGCTCCCCGTCACGGTGACCGGGGCCGAGGTCAGCGCGGTGGCGGCACCCCCCATGAAGCACTTGACCGTGTAGGTGCCCGCGGTCAGGGTGGCCGACAGCGGGGCGCTGGTCGCCGGGCCGAGGGTCTCGATCTCGGCCACGATCGCCCCCCCGGCGTTCACCAGGCTGATCTCGCCGCTCTTGTGCGAGGAGTTGGTGACCGTGATCGTCTGGGTTCCGGTCCGGGCGCTGGTGAAGTCCTTCCCGCACGTGGTGGCGGTGACGGTGACGGTCGAGGCGGTGGCGGCCGACGCGGGCAGGGCGGCGATGGCGACCCCGGCCGCGAGCGCGGGCACCACGATGAGGGCCCCGGCGACCGTCCACGGCCGCCGCCCGACCAGCAGCTCCCACCGGCCCGGCTCGGGAGCGCCGCTGCCGCTGCCGTCGCCGCCGTCGTTGGCTCTGCTGCCGTCGTTGGCTCTGCCGCCGTCGTTGGCTCTGCCGCCGTCGTTGGCTCTGCTGCCGCCGGCCCGGCTTCCTCCGGCACTCCCTCCGGTGGCACTCCCTCCGGTGGCACTCCCTCCGGTGGCACTCCCTCCGGTAGCACTGCCGACGCTGGCCGCGACCGGCGCTTCGGCCTGCACTGAGGCTGGGGCTGGGGCCGGGACTGGGGCGGCCGCCTTGACGACGGGCTTGGGCGCCGGGCTGGCGGCCAGGAAGGCCCACAAGACGACCAGGAGGTAGGCGACCCAGGCGACGACCTGGAGCACGGTCATCTTGGGCGACAGCTCGGTCAGGCCGGTGATGATCGACACCCACCACGAGCCGGGGTCGATGCGGGCGGACAGGTCGAACGCGATCCACTGCTGCCCGGGCAGCCAGCCGGCGTCCTGCAGGTCGCCCAGCCCGTAGGACAGCACGCCGGCCGCGATGACGATCAGCGCGATCGCGGTCCGGCTGAAGAACACCCCGATGTTGAGCTTGACCGCCCGGTTGTACAGGCCCCAGCACAAGATGACCGCCGCGACGATGCCGATCGCCGCCCCGACCAGGGGCGAGACGGTCTGGCCGGACGCCTTGGCCGCCGTCCACAGGAACAGCGTGGTCTCCAGGCCCTCGCGGCCGACGGACAGGAAGGCGGTGATGGTGAGCGCCCCGGCCCCGATCAGGGCGGCCCGGGCGACCTCTTCCCGGATGTGGGCCGACAGCGTCCGCGCGGTGCGCCGCATCCAGAAGATCATCCAGGTGACCAGGCCGACCGCCAGGACGCTGAGCAGGCCGCCGATGGCCTCCTGGCCCTGGCTGGACAGCACGTTGGTCGAGTAGGTGAGCACCGCCGCGAAGCTGCCCGCCAGCATGATGGCGCCGAGCACCCCCAGCCAGACGGGCCGGGTGGACCCGCGTCCCCCGTCGGCCCGGGGGATCTTCTGCACGGCCGCCAGCAAGATGCTGACGACCAGCCCCGCCTCGAGGCCCTCGCGGAGCCCGATGAGCAAGTTAGGAACGCTGTCGGCCCAATTCACGGGTACTAAGGCTAGCCATACCTTACAAATGAGTCCAGGGCGGGGTCGTAAAGAATTGGCGCCGGCGCCTCCCGGAGCCGGTGCCTGTCGCCTGGCGCTAGCTTCAGGTCGTGCCGTCCCCACCCTGGCCGGGCCTCACCCGTGCCCTGCCCCGTCCGGCGAGCATCGGCCCGGCGGCGGTGTGAAAGGGTGAGGGCATGGAGTACGCCAATCTTGGCCGGACCGGCCTCAAGGTCAGCCGCCTGTGCCTCGGGACGATGAACTTCGGGCCGCTCACCCCGCCGCCGGACGCCGAGCGGATCATGGGCCACGCCCATGAGCTCGGCATCAACTTCTTCGACACCGCCAACCGCTACGGCTCGGCCGGCGGTCCGCCCGGGCAGGCCGCCCAGTCGACCGACGGCGCCCACGCGGGCTGGACCGAGGAGATCATCGGCGCCTGGTTCGCGGGCAGTCCCGCCCGGCGCGAGAAGACCGTCCTCGCCACCAAGCTGTTCGGCGAGATGGGCGACTGGCCCAACGAGGGCCGCCTGTCGGCCCTGAACATCCGCCGGGCCTGCGACGCCTCGCTGCGCCGCCTGCAGACCGACTACATCGACCTCTACCAGATGCACCACGTGGACCGGGACACCCCCTGGGACGAGATCTGGCAGGCGATGGAGGTGCTCGTCGCCCAGGGCAAGATCCTCTACGTCGGGTCGTCCAACTTCGCCGGCTGGCACATCGCGGCCGCGAACGAGTCCGCCGCCGCCCGCGGGTTCCTCGGGCTGGTCAGCGAGCAGTCGATCTACAACCTGATGACGCGCGCGATCGAGCTGGAGGTGCTGCCCGCCGCGCTCGACTACGGCGTCGGCGTGATCCCGTGGTCCCCGCTCAACGGCGGCCTGCTCGGCGGCGTCCTGAAGAAGGAGCGCGACGGCGCCCGCCGCTCCACCGGCCGCGCGCTGGAGGCGCTGAACGCCAACCGGGACGCGATCACCGCCTACGAGGACCTGTGCGACGAGCTCGGGGCCGAGCCGGGCGACGTCGCCCTCGCCTGGCTGCTCTACCAGGACGGCGTGACCGGCCCGATCGTCGGCCCGCGCACGCTGGCGCAGCTGGACGACGCCCACCGCGCGCTGGACCTCGACCTGGGCGATGACGTGCTCAAGCGGCTGGACGACATCTTCCCGGGCTACAAGACCGCGCCCGAGCACTACGCCTGGTAGAAACGGGACGTGACGAGCGAGGCGGGCGCGAGGCCAGCGCGAGCAGCGCGGCTGCTGCGGGACCGGGCGGGCGAGAGCCGGGTCACGAACATCGAGCTGTTCTTCGACCTCGTCTACGTCTTCGCGGTCACCCAGCTCTCGCACCACCTGCTCGGCAACCCGACCCTGGCCGGGGCGCTGCAGACCGCCTTGCTGTGGGCGATGGTCTGGCTCGTGTGGGCCTACACGACCTGGGTGACGAACTGGATGGACCCGGAGCGCCTCGCGCTCCGGGTCCTGCTCGTCGCGCTGATGCTGGTCAGCCTGGCCATGTCGGCCGCCCTGCCGCGCGCGTTCGGCGCCGCCGCCCCGCTCGGCGCGGGACTGGTCGTCGGCGGCGCCTACGCGGTCCAGCAGGTCGGCCGCAGCGCGTTCATGGTCATCGCGCTGCGCGGCCGTTACCGGGGCGATCCGGGCGCGGCCTCGCTCCGGCGCAACTACGAGCGCATCCTCGCCTGGTGCGTGCTCACCGGGACCCTGGCCGTCATCGGCGGCCTGGCCAGCGGGCTGGCGCGGGACCTGCTGTGGCTGGCGGCGGTCCTCACCGACGTGGCCGGCAGCGTCGCCGGCTTCTGGACGCCCGGGCTGGGCCGGTCGCAGACCTCGGAGTGGACGATCGAGGGCGGTCACTTCGCCGAGCGCTGCCAGGCCTTCGTGCTGATCGCGCTGGGCGAGTCGATCGTCATCACCGGCGCCAGCCTGTCCGGCATGGAGCATGTCGGCGGCGGCGCCATCGCCGCGTTCGCCGTCGCCTTCCTCGGCGCGGTGGCCTTGTGGTGGCTGTACTTCGACCGCTCGGCCAGCGCCAGCGCCGAGGTCATCGCGTCGGCCGACGACCCCGGGGCCGTCGCCCGCGCCGCCTACCACATGATCCACCCGGTCATGGTGGCGGGCATCATCGTCGCCGCCGCCGGCGACCAGAAGGTCCTCACCGCCCCGTCGTCGGCCGCCAGCGCGGCGTCGGCCTGGCTGATCCTCGGCGGCCCGGCCCTGTTCGTCGCCGGCCACGCCGCCTTCAAGTGGGTGATCTGGCGCCGCGTCTCCCGCGCCCGCGTCGCCGGCGTCATCGCCCTGGCGCTCCTCGCCGCCCTGGTCCCGGTCCTCCCCGAGGTGGCCCTGTCGGCCTGCGCGACCGTCGTGGTGGCCGCCATCGCCGCCGCCGACCGCCTCTCCCCGCCCGAGGCCCGCTAGCGCCCGCCGCCCGGCCGCGCGGATCCCCCGATAACAGCAAGATGCGCCTGCGGCATCGCCCGAGTTCGGGGTGATGCGCGGCCTGATAACAGCAAGAAGCCGCGCGCAGCGCTGCCCTGGGGCGTTCCCTTAACGCGCGGCGCCGCCGGGGCGCTTACACGCCCGGGCGGCGCCGTCGCACAGGAGGAGGCGAGTGCTACTCAGCCTCGTCGATGATCACGCTGATGTTGTCGTTCTGCAGGAGGAACGAGATGTCCTCCAGGCTCTTGGCGATGGAGAACAGCAGGTACGGCACGGCAGCGTTGGCGTCGCCGCTGAGCATCCCGGCCGCCACGCGCAGCTGCGGGCTGTAGTCCGCGCCGAGGTCTTCCTGTAGCTCGTCCAGCAGGCCTTCGTCGTCCATGACAGCCCCTACCTCCCGTTGCGTCCCGTGCGCCCATGCTTGGGCTGGCTTGGGAATACTAGTGCACCCGCGCGGGGCGGGGCCGACAGGTGTTGCAGTCGCAACATGAAAGTGCCGGACCCGACGTAATGCCAGGTCCGGCACTTGATTGAAAGCGAAACTACGAGGCGAAGTCGAGTAGCGGCTGCGCCCGCGACGGGTGCCGCAGCTTCGACAGCGACTGCTTCTCCAGCTGGCGGATCCGCTCGCGGGTGAGCCCGAGCGCGCGCCCGATCTCGTCCAGCGTGTGCGGGTTGCCGTCGTACAGCCCGAACCGCATCGCCATGATCGTCGCCTCGCGCGGGGTCAGCGCGTCCAGCGCCGAGCGCAGCTGCTCGGCCATCAGCTGGCGGTCCACCAGCTCGGAGGCCTCGGGGGCGTCGACGTCCTCGATGAGGTCGCCGATCGAGGTCTCGCCGTCCTCGCCGATCGTCGAGTCGAGGGAGATCGGCTGGCGCGAGGTCCGCAGCAGCTCCTCGATCTGGTCCGGGGTCCGGTCCAGCTCGACCGCCAGCTCCTCCGGGGTGGGCTCGCGGCCCAGGCGCTGGTGCATGTCGCGCTCGACGCGCGACAGCTTGGACAGCATCTCCAGCACGTGCACGGGCAGCCGGATCGTCCGGGCCGAGTCCGCGAAGCCGCGCTGGATCGCCTGGCGGATCCACCACATCGCGTAGGTGGAGAACTTGTAGCCCTTCGTGTAGTCGAACTTCTCGACCGCGCGAATCAGGCCCAGGTTGCCTTCCTGCACGACGTCCAGGAGCGACAGGCCCCGGTCGCTGTACTTCTTGGCAACTGACACCACCAGCCGGAGGTTGGCCTCCAGCATGTGCGACTTGGCCCGCCGCCCGTCCTCGGCCACCAGCTCAAGGTCACGCCGGAAGTCGGCCGACAAGTCGGCGTCGGTGTCCAGCCGGTGCTCGGCGAACAGGCCCGCCTCGATGCGCTTGGCCAGGTCCACCTCCTGCTCAGCGGTCAGCAGGCTGGTGCGGCCAATCGACTTGAGGTAGGTGTGGACCGAGTCGCCCATCGCCGGCGTCTGGTCGTCGAGGTCAACGCCGTCGAAGACCGATGCCTCGGCCTCCATGTCCGCCAGGTCGTCGTCCTCCAGGTCGGGGTCGTCCTCGTCGCCCTGCGCCTTGGCGCCGGCCGCGCTGGCCTGGGCGGTGGTCCCCTTAGCGCCTGCCCTCGCGCGAGTAGCCCGCTTGGCAGCGGGCTTGACGGTTTCCTCGGCAGTGCCGCTGGGGGCGGCAATCTCTTCGGTTTCGTCTTCCACGGTTACCTCCGGACCCGCGACTGCCTCCGGCCCCGCGACCTGGACGGCCTGCACGGTGGCACTCTTAGGCGTCGCGGCCTTCTTGGCCGGTGCCGCCTTCGCGGTACCGCTCTTGGCGCCGGCCGCCATCTTGCGCACGGGCTTCGGCGCAAGCAGCTCAGGCGACTCATTGGCCAGCCGGACGCCGGCCTCGCTCAGCTCACGGAGAATGGACCGGCCCTCGCTCGGGGTCAGCCCGGCCTGCTCAAAGGCGGTCCGCAGGTCTGAAAGGGACAGGTGGCCCTGGCTGCGACCCCGCTGGATCAGGTCGTCAACGCGCGAGGACATAGCCTCGTCGGCCACACTGCCGGACTTGCCCACGGTGCCGGTCCGGCCGGCCAGCGGGCTGGCCTTGACAGCAGCGCTAACCTTAACCGTGGTGGCGTTGGTCCGCGGCACGAGGCACCTCCCTTCTTGTGTATACGTACGCAGAAGCTGCGCCGTTCAACGTCGTCATCGTCGTCTTGTCAGACGGTGCTAGCTCCACCGTCGTTGCGTGCAGTCGTGCGCTGTCTTACTTCGGTGCTGTCTTACGTAGCACTGCCCAGGATGGCCATAATGAAGCCGGCCTAGGGCGCGTGGCATCTCCCCGGGGTGCGAGGGACGCCCCCCGGGAGATCGAAGTCGAGGTCTGCGGGCACTAGTAATTAACGCTTCGCGCCCGAGATTGTTCCCGTCAGCGTAACGTTGCCGTCGTTTCGGGCCCGCACCGGGGGGCCGCCCGCGACGGGTGCCCCTCCTGCCCCTGGCCGGCCCCGTGCCTCTGGCCAGCAGTTCTTCACTGCTAGCAAGCAACACGCCGGAGCCGCGCGAGGTCGGGCTTGCCGTTGGACAACACCGGGATGGCGTCCACGAGCACGACTTCGCTAGGAGAAGCGTAACGTGGCAGCGCCTCCCGCACATGGATACGTAGCAATTCAAGGGACGGGGGGTATTCCCGGCGCTCCGGGACGATCACGGCGATCACGCGCTCGCCCCACTCGGGGTCCGGGCGGCCGACCACCACCACCTCCCTGACCTCGGGATGCGTCGACAACGCGGTCGCCACCTCGCCCGGCACGACCTTGTGGCCACCGGTGTTGATGACGTCGTCGGCCCGCCCCCGGATCACCACCCGCCCGGACTCGTCAACCCGGCCCAGGTCGGAGGTGACGTACTCGCGCCCGGCGGGCCCGTCATCCGCCAAGACCCCGGCCGTCAGCCCGGGCTGCCCGAAGTAGCGGTTCATCAGCACCGGCCCCGAGATCCGCAGTCGCCCGTCGTCATCGGGCCGGACCGACACCCCGTCCAGCGGCACGCCGTCATACACGCAGCCACCGCACGTCTCGGACATCCCGTAGGTGGTCACGACCGGCACCCCGCCCGCCCGTGCCTCCGCCAGCAGCGTCGAGGCCGCTGCTGCCCCGCCGACCAGCACCGACGAGTAGCCGGCGAGGGCCGCCCGCCCCTGCCTGGAGCTCATCAGCCGCACCAGCTGGGTCGGCACGACCGACACGTGGTTCGCGCCCGCCCCGGCCAGCGCGCCGGCGTCGGCTGCGGTCGCCACGGCCGGCGCCACGCCCGACAGCAGCGCCCGCACCAGCACCTGCAGCCCCGCCACGTGCGACACCGGCAGGCACACGAGCCACCGCTCGCCCGCCCCGGCCCCGACCCGGGCCATCGACGCGCGGGCCGAGGCGAGCAGCGCGCCCGCGCTGAGCTCGACCCCCTTGGGCACCCCGGTCGACCCCGAGGTCCCGATGATCACGGCGGTGTCCTCGCCCGCGCCCGCGTGTTTTCCGTCACGGGCCCGGGCGCCTGCCCGGGCCGCCGCCGCGCGGCTGCCAGCTCCTGCCCCGGCGACGATCGCCTCGTCGGGCCCGAAGGCGTCCAGGAGGCGCGACACCTGGGCCGCCGGCAAGCTCCCGTCGACCGGCAGGACCGCCGGGCCGGTGCCATCAAGGGCCCGTTGCAGCGGGCCGAGGAGGTAAGGGGAGTCGCCGGGCCCGGTCAGGATGATCGCCTGAAGGGGTCTCCTGTTGCGAGGCGCGGTGGTCACGGTGATTAACCTTAGTTCCCGCATCCGATGGAGGTTACGAGTGACTGAATGGCAGCGGTCCGGCAAGTACGAGGACATCTGGTACGACACGGCCGGCGGCGTCGCGAAGATCACGATCAACCGGCCGGAGCGGCATAACGCGTTCCGGCCGACGACGCTGTTCGAGCTGTCCCACGCGTTCAACGTCGCGCGGGATGACTCATCGATCGGGGTGATCATCCTCACGGGAGCCGGGGACAAGGCGTTCTGCTCCGGTGGCGACCAGAAGATCCGCGGCGACGACGGCTACGTCGGCCCGGACGGCATCGGGCGCCTCAACGTGCTCGACCTGCAGGTCCAGATCCGCCGGACCCCCAAGCCCGTCATCGCCATGGTGGCCGGCTACGCGATCGGCGGCGGCCACGTCCTGCACGTGTGCTGCGACCTGACGATCGCGGCCGACAACGCGGTCTTCGGGCAGACCGGGCCGAAGGTCGGCTCGTTCGACGGCGGCTACGGCTCATCGCTGCTGGCGGCGACGGTCGGGCTGAAGAAGGCGCGCGAGATCTGGTACCTGTGCCGCCAGTACTCGGCCCAGGAGGCCCTGGGCATGGGGCTGGTCAACACCGTCGTCCCGCTGGCGGACCTGGAGGCGGAGACGCTGCGCTGGTGCGAGGAGATGCTGTCCAAGTCGCCGCTGGCCCTGCGCATGCTGAAGGGCTCGCTCAACGCCTTCACCGACGGCGCGGCCGGCCTGCAGCAGTTCGCCGGCGACGCGACCATGCTCTACTACATGAGCGAGGAAGCCCAGGAGGGCCGCGACGCCTTCAAGGAGAAGCGCGCCCCCGACTTCTCGAAGTTCCCCCGCCGTCCGTGACTCCCGAACCAGGTCCAGGGCGCGTGTCTACGGCTGGCGGCGCTGGTCTTGGAAGGGCGCCTCGCGCCGTCTGGACTGAGCCGGAGCGACCGGGGGCCGAGGGAGCGCAGGCGAGGGAAGGCGGCGCGCCGAAAGGCCCCCGTACAGGGGGTTCCAGGGGGTCACCCCCTGGGCTAGCACTGCCCGACCTCCTTCCCGGCCTGCGGGCGTTCGAGATCCCCATGCGGACCAGGTTCCGGGGGATCAGCGTCCGGCGCGGTGCCCTGCTTGAGGGGCCGGCCGGGTGGGGGGAGTTCTCCCCGTTCGAGGAGTACGGGCCGGCCGAGTCGGCCCGCTGGCTCGCCAGCGCCATCGAGTCGGCCACGCTCCCGTGGCCGGCCCCGGTCCGCGACGCGGTCCCGGTCAACGTGACCGTGCCCGCCGTCGGCCCGCAGCGGGCAGCCGAGATCGTGCGCGCCTCCGGCTGCCGGACGGCGAAGGTCAAGGTCGCGGAGCAGGGGCAGGGCGACGGGGAGGACATCGAGCGGGTCGCGGCGGTCCGCGACGCGCTCGGGCCGGGCGGGGCGATCCGGGTCGACGCCAATGGCGGCTGGACCGTGGACGGCGCGCGGCGGATGCTGCGGCGGCTGGCGGCGTTCGGGCTGGAGTACGCCGAGCAGCCGTGCGCGACGCTGGCCGAGCTCGCGTCGCTGCGCCGCCTGGTGGACGTGCCGATCGCGGCCGATGAGTCGATCCGCAAGGCCGAGGACCCCCTGGCGGTCCGCGCGGCCGGGGCGGCCGACATCGTCATGGTCAAGGTGCAGCCGCTGGGCGGGGTGCGGGCCGCCCTGCGGGTGGCGCAGGCGTGCGGGCTGCCGGTCGTGGTGTCGAGCGCGGTGGACTCCTCGGTCGGGCTGGCGGCCGGGGTCGCCCTGGCGGCCGCGCTGCCGGAGCTGCCGTACGCGTGCGGGCTGGCGACGATGTCGCTCTTGTCCGGGGACGTGACGGCCGACCCGCTGGCCGAGTCGGGCGGCCTGCTGCCGGTCCGCCGCCCGCCGGTTGACCTGGCCGCGCTGGCGCGGTTCGAGGCCGACCCGGAGCCGTGGCGGCGGCGGGCGCTCGCGGCGGCAGCGTACCTGGCCGACGGGTACCTCGCCGGGTCCGGGGAAGGGCCGGCGTGAACCCGTCCACCGCGTTCGCGACGGTCTTCGCTGACGAGCTCGCCCGCTGCGGGGTCCGCGAGGTCGTGATCGCCCCCGGCTCGCGGTCGACGCCGCTGGCGATGGCGTTCCACGCGCTGGACGAGGCCGGGCGGCTGCGGCTGCACGTCCGCATTGACGAGCGAGCGGCCGGGTTCACCGCCCTCGGGCTGGCGAAGGCGTCGCGGCGCCCGGTCGCCGTCTTGTGCACCTCGGGCACCGCCGTGGCGAACTTCCACCCTGCCGTCATCGAGGCCGGGGAGTCGGGCGTGCCGCTCCTCGTGCTGACCGCCGACCGTCCCCCGGAACTGCGCGGCGCGGGCGCCAGCCAGACGATCGACCAGGTCAAGCTGTACGGCGACGCGGTCCGCTGGTACGCCGACCCGGGCGTCCCCGAGCGGCGGGCGGGCGCGGTCGCCGCCTGGCGCTCGCTGGCCTGCCAGGCCTGGGCACGGGCATCCGGCGCTACCGGGACGTTCCCTGGCCCCGTCCACGTGAACCTGCCGCTGCGCGACCCCCTGGTTCCCGACGCGCCGGGAACGGGGGAGGACTGGCCCGAGCCGCTCGACGGCCGCCCCGGCGGTGCCCCCTGGACCCGCTTCCCGGCGCTCCCGCCAGCGGCCCAGCCGCCCGGAGGGCAGCCGCCCCCCGGCCCCTCATCGCGACCCCTTGAGCCGCGTGAGCCCCTCCGATCACGTCCCGCGCCCCGGCCGGGCTACGCACCGGGGTTGCCGGGCGGCTGGCCGGACTGGGCGCGGGACGAGCGCGGCGTCGTCGTCTGCGGCGACGGCGACTACGACGTGCTCCCCGTGCTCGCCCTCGCGCGGCGGGCGGGCTGGCCGGTGCTGGCCGAGCCGTCCTCCGGCGCCCGCCAGGGCCCGAACGCGCTGACCGCCTACCAGTACCTGCTGGGCTCGCCCGAGTTCATGGCCGCCCACCGCCCTGACGTGATCGTCTCGGCCGGGCGCCCGGGCCTGTCGCGCCCCCAGTCGGCCCTGCTGCGCACTCCCGGAGTACGGCTCGTGGTCGTCGCGCAAGGCCCCGGCCACTGGGCCGACCAGGCCCGCATGGCGACCGACGTCGTATCGCCCGCCGAGCTCGCGGCGGTGGCCGGCCGCGCGGCACCAGAAGCAGCACCGTCCGCGCCCCGGTCCTCAGCCCCGCTGGCATCCCCGGGCGCGCGGGCGCCCGCCGGCCCCGCCGCGCCCGCGAGCGGGTGGCTGGCGGGCTGGCTGCGGGCGGACGAGGCGGCCCGCGCGGCCGCCGACGCCATCCTCGACGAGGAGGAGCCGGGCGCCCCGGCCGAGCCGGGCCTGGCCGGGGCACTGAGCGAGCAGCGGCTCGCCCGCGACCTGGTACGCGCCCTGCCCGAGGGCGCGCTGCTCTGGGTCGGGTCGAGCATGCCGGTCCGCGACGTGGACTTCACCATGCCGCCCCGCGACGACGTCCGGGTCCTCGCCAGCCGGGGCGCCAGCGGGATTGACGGCACCGCGTCGTCCGCGATCGGCGCCGCCCTCGCCCACCAGGCCCCGCCCGCTCCCGGCGGCGCGGCGTTCGCCCTGGTGGGGGACCTGACGTTCGTGCACGACGTGGCCGGGCTGGCGATCGGCCCTGACGAGCCGCGCCCCGACCTGTGCCTGATCGTGGTCAACAACGACGGGGGCGGCATCTTCTCGACGCTGGAGCAGGCCGGGTTCCCGGGGTCGTTCGAGCGGCTCTTCGGTACCCGGCACGGCGCCGACGTGCAGCGGCTGGCAGGCTCGTTCGACCTTCCCTACCTGCGGGTACACGGGCCTGAGGACTTCGCCAAGGCGCTGGCCGACGCCGGCCCCGGCCGGGGGCTGCGGATCATCGAGGCCCGCACGGACCGGGCGGCCAGCACCGCCCTGCGCGCCCGGGTGAAGGCGGCGGCGATCCGCGCGGTGGCCGGCCCTTCTCATCCGGCTGGCGACGCCGGTACTGAGTAGTGATCGCTACCAGCGCACGCCTTCCGGCAGGCCCTCGCCCATGCTGAACGCGCTGGCCCCCCGCTGCGGCAGCCTGCCGGGCGGGGGCGTCCCCTCCGGCGGGTCGAGGTTCATCCCCCTGCCGACCGCGTAACCCCCCGGCCCCCAAGGCAGGCCCGGGCCCCGTGGCAGCGCCCGGGGCCGCGCCGTCCGGGCGGCTAGCCGACGCAGATGCTCTGGTTAGCCGTCCGGTGCGTGCCCGGGCCGGGCGAGCTCGTGGCGGACGGCGCCGGCGTGGCGCTCGGCCCGGCGGACGGTCCGGACGGGGACGGCGACGCGGCGGGCGGGCCGCCCCGGCCGGGCGTGGCCGCCGGCTGCGTCGCCGCCAGCAGCGAGGGGCTTACGAGCACGTCGTCGCGCAAGGAGGCGAAGACTTGCTTGCTGGCCGGGGTCCACACGACGTTGGCGGTATCGCCGGGGACGACGGTCGAGCGCGGCGCCGTCGGCAGCGTGAACATCGTGATCTTGCCCGGCGGGATGCCGTGCAGCGACTGCTCCAGGTCATACAGGCCCCGGACCCCGCCGAGCTGGCTGTCGATGGTCACCGACCGGGTGGCGGCGTCCAGGAACCGGTACATCGCCAGCGGGTTGTACAGCTCGCTGCGCGCCCGGCTGATCAGCGACGTCATGAACGCCTGCTGGCGCCCGATCCGTTCCAGGTCGCTGCCGTCGCCGAGCCCGTAGCGGGCCCGCACGTACGCCAGCGCCTGGTCCGGGGTGAGCAGGTGAGACCCGGCCGACAGGGTGATCTTGGAGTTCGGGTCGGTGATCGCGACGGGATTGCACTCCTCGACCCCGCCCAGCGCGGCGACCATGCCCTTGAAGCCGTCGAAGTCGATCACGATGAAGTGGTCGATGTAGATGCCGGTGTCCTGCTCGACCGTCTTGATCGTGCAGGCGGCGCCCATCGCGGTCTTGTTCCCGTGCAGGTTGCCGATCGCGAACGACTGGTTGATCTTGAAGTCCACCGGCGCCGACGAGGCGCCGTTGCCCATCGTGCAGGCCGGGATGGGCACCCAGGAGTCGCGCGGGACCGACATCACCTCGGCCCACTGCCGGCTGGCGGGAATGTGGATGACCATCATCGTGTCGGAGCGGTCAGTGGTCAGGCCCTCGGCGGCCGCGCCGGGCACCCCCGCCCGCGAGTCCGATCCGATGACGAGGATGTTCTCCGCCTGCGGGTGGGCGTCCGGCGGCTGGCGGCCGAGCAGCCCGTGCACGTCGGCCTGGGGGATGTTGCCGTTGAGGTGGCGCAGCACCGCGTACCCGCCCGCCGCGCCCGCGACGAGCAGCAGCGCCAGGATCCCGCCAGTCCAGGCCAGCAGGCGGCGGTGCTGCCCCGGCCAGCGGAACCATCGGCGTCGCGTGATCACAGAAAGCAACGTAACACGAACAGGATGTAATTAAATGAAGGGGGCGGGTAACCGTAGGATCGCTCCCGTGCACGGTCGAGAACGCCCTTTTGGCGGCGCTAGCGCGGTCCGCTTCGTGGGCACGCGGATGGATGTCTGGGTCAGGTGCCGTCATTGCCGGTCTGTGTTCCGGGATATCACGATGGCCCGGTTCCGGCAGATTCACGATGAATCGTTCACCGACAGCGCGCATATCGACTCGACCATCGCGTTCGCCGGCCAGGCGCCACTGCGCGCCCTGTGGGACCTGCTGGACCTGCCCGGCGGCCGCGTGCTGGAGATCGGGCCCGGGTCGGGGCACCTGCTGGCGGCGGCCAGGGACGCCGGCTGCACGGTGCCGGCGGTCGAGTCGAGCGCCGTGCACCGGCAGCACATCACCGATGCCTGGGGCATCGCGCCGGTCTACCGGGCGATGGACGAGATCCCGGGGGGCGCCGCCTTCGACACGATCATGGCCATCAACGTGTTCGGGCGCGTCCACGACATCGCGGCGTTCCTGCGCGCGGTGCGGGGGCCGCTCGCCCCGGGCGGGACCTGCTACCTGTCCGCGCCGAACGGCAACTCGCTGGAGGCGAGCGTCCTGGGGCCCTGGTGGCCGATGTGCAAGGTCCACGACCACGTCTCGTTCCCCTCGCCCGCTGGCCTCGCGCTGGCGGCGCGGGCCAGCGGCCTGCACGCGGACCGGATCTGGTCGACCGGGCTGCCGTGCGAGTTCGGGGTCTCGGCCCTGGCCGCCGCCCGCGACCGGGCCCGCGCCCGCCGGGGGAGCGCCAAGCCGGGCGATGGCGCCCCGGGCGCGGAGGTCGGGGTGGCCGGTCCCGGCCACCAGGCCAGCACGTCGGGCCCGGCCGGCAAGGCGGCCCTCGTGCGCTTCTACGCGATCGCGGCGCGGCTGGACCCGTCCTACCGGGTGCTGGGAGCCCTCGGCCGGGCCGGGTCCATCAAGGCGCGGCTGACCGTAGCGGGGGACTGCTAACTAACCAGGTGGCGGGGCCGGCCCCGCGTCAGACCCGCCATTCGACGTCCTTGCGGATCACCCGGGCGGGGTTGCCGGCCACCGCGACCTTGTCGGGCACGTCGGCCACGACCACGCTGCCCGCCCCGACCACGGCCACGGCCCCGGCCCCGATCGTCGCGCCGAGCACGGTCGACCCGCAGCCGATCCACGCGTAGCGGCCGAGGATGACCGGCCGGACCCGCGGGCGGGCACCCCGTCAACGACCAGCTCGTGCATGTTGCCGTCGAGGATGTTGGTGTTCCACGAGATCGCGCAGTACGGCGCCATGCTGATGTGCCGCAGGCAGGTGACGGTCGCGTTGTAGTGAATGGTCGTCTCGCCGCCGATCTCCAGCAGGGCGCCGTCCATGATGAGGATCCGCGCGCTGCGGGTGATCGTCACCCGGCCCTGGCCGCGGACGGCGAGCCGCGCCCCGCGCCGCATGTGCAGCGAGGCCGGCGCCCCGGCGACGTGGCTGTTGCCGATCAGCAGCCGGCAGCCGGCCGGCACCTCGATCCGCGCCCCGCGCTCCAGCCGCAGCCGGGTCCCGCGCACGATGATGATCCGGCCGCCGAAGCGCAGGCTGAGGTACAGCGAGCGCAGGACGGAGACCCGGACCAGGTCCCTCGGTAGGGCGAACACGGGGCGATATTACCGGGCCGCCGCCTGCCATGGCGTTATTGTTTCCCAATGACTGTGGCCAACTTTAAACGAAACCTGCAACTCCGGCGAGCATCCTCCCTGGTAAGCGCGCTGCGGGCATGCGATCTTGTTTAATGGCGGCCATGCCACCGATGTCCCGAGGACTTATTCGGGCATTAAGGTAAACGTCGGATGCGGCTCGTCCCCGACTCCGGGCTGGCTGAATTTCGACAATTCGGTGAGCGTTCGCGTGGCGCGCTGGCCGGCAATCTCGGACGCGCTGCGGCGGACGGGATTCCTCGCCCCGAAATCGGCCGAGCTGGCGGCCATGGCGCGCGGCGGGAGCGTCCGCTTCGCCAACGCCGCCGCGCGTATCCCGTGCCCTTCCGGCGTGGTCGCGGCCGTGTACAGCTCCCACATGATCGAGCACCTCGACCGGGCCGAGGCCCGCGCGTTCCTGGCCGAGGCGCGGCGGGTCCTGCGGCCCGGCGGGGTGGTCCGGATCGCGGCCCCCGACCTGTCCCGGATCGTGGACGACTACGTCGCCAGCGGGGACGCCGACGGCTTCGTGGCCGGGCTGCACATGGGCCTGGACCGGCCCGCCGGGTGGCGCGGGCGGGCGAGGTGGACGCCGGTCGGGCCCCGGCTCGACCCGGATCCCCGCGCCCGGGCAGCTCGACCTGAGCGAGCGCGCGAGCGAGAGCGTCTACGCGGAAGCGGTCAAGCCGGGTTAGGCACCGGCCTTGGCGGGCGTGCTCAAAAGCCGTCCTCGGTCACGATCCCGGCGGCCATGGCCCGGCGGCGCCAGCGGGCTAGCCCGGCCGGGACCTGGGGCCGGCCCTGGCCGCCGGGGGCGCACAGGATCAGGTCCGACACCCGCCCGGCCAGGCGGACCTGGGCGGCCAGCGCGACCTGATAGCCCCGCTCCCGGAGCTGGCCGGGCAGGCCGAGGCCGGCGTCGGCGATGAGGCACGCCCGGCCGCCCGGGCGCAGCAGCCGCGGCACCTGCCGCCAGAACGGCTCCAGCGAGGACCGCAGCAGGCCGCCGGCGTCGACCGCGAGGTTCCAGGGCGGGTTGGTCACCAGCGCGTCGATGCTGCCCGCGGGCCACGGCAGGGCGCCGGCGTCCAGCTCGGCCAGCGCCAGGCTGACCCCGGCCCGGGCCGCGTTTCCGCGTGCGTGGCCGACCCGGGCGGCGTCAATGTCGCCCGCCAGCACCCGCCCGCTGGGGAAGGCGAGGGCGGCCTCGATCGCGATCGTCGCGTCGCCGCAGAACGGGTCGGCCATCGTCTGGGCCACGGTCCCGGCCGCTGTGCCCGCCGCCAGCCGGGCCATCGCCGCCGCCACCGGCGGGTGCAGCGTGCCGGGGGCGGTGTCCTGCTTGTAGGGGCGGCGGTGCAGCGGGTGGCGGGCGACCCGCAGCGCCAGCCGGGCCGCGTCCTCGCTCACGAAGACCCGGACGGTCAGGTCCGGCTCGCCCGCCAGGCCGCCTTCTGCGCTCCGGGCGAGGAACGTGCCCTGGAGGACCGGCGCCAGCGCCCGGCCGATCGCGTTCTCCAGGTCGAAGCGGTTGTAGTTGCGCCGCCCGAGCAGGCTCGCCACCACGTCGAAGGCCGGGTCCCCCGGCAGCTCGCGCACGGCCTTGAGGCTGGCCAGGGCGGTCGCCCAGTCGAGCCGGGCGCCCCCGGCGGCCACGGCGGGCGGCACGTCCCGGGTCCTGCCGACCCCGGTCACGGTGCCCGCCGCCAGGAACAGGTCATCGGCCAGCCGCAGCCCCAGCCTGCCGGCCAGTCCCGGGGAGGCTAGTCCCGGCAGCCTGAAGCTCACCTCGCGGGCGGCCAGCGTGATCGCGCTGGCATCCGGGAGCCGCCCGCGGACCTCGTCCGCGACCGCCCACTCCAGGCCCCGGACCGACCGGGCGACCAGGCGCGCGCTCACGTCGCCATCCTTGGTGTCGCCGCTCCTCGTGTCACCGTCTCTAGCGGGGCGGGCACGGGGCCGTCCTTCCTGGCGCTGGGCTGCGGTCTGCGGGCCACGCAAGTCTAGCCGCGCCGGGCGGGCGCCCTCGAACTTACCGACAGTGATGGTATGGTCACTGTCGTGACGCGCTCGACGGTGGGGTCCCTGCGGCGCCGCGCGCTCGCGGGCATCGCGGCCGGCGCGGGCGTCGTCCGGTACGTATGGGGTCATCCGGCCAACTCCGGCTGCTGCAGGAGAACATCGCGCTGAACGGCTACCAGGTCACGGCGGTGCGGGCTGCGGCCGGGGATCACTGCGGGCAGGCCCGCTTCACGGCCGGCCTCGACGCCGGCAACAGCCTCGCCAGCGACGGGCCGGTGGTCACCGACCTGGTCACGGTCGACTCCCTCATCGGCGGCCGGCACGTGACCGGGATGAAGATCGACGCAGAGGGCTTCGAGATCAACGTGCTCCGCGGTGCCGCCCGGGCGCTGGCCGAGCACCGGATCGGCCTCATCCAGCTCGAGTGGAACCAGGCGTCCACCTTTGCGGTCGGCGCCGGCCGCGGCCCCGTCGCCGACCTGCCCGCCGGCCACGGCTACCGGCTCTACCGACCGGACGCGGCCGGGCGCCTGGTTCCGGTCCGGGCTCCCGGGTTCGGCGCCGATGTTTTCGCGTGCCCCGAACCAGCCAGTCCACGGCTAGCCAGCGCGGAAGGATGCCCGCCGTGAATGCCGTCATCGCCGAGCAGGGCGGCCCGGGGCCGTCCGGCCGCCCGCGCTCGCACCGGACGCTGCGCTACGCCCGCGACCGGGCCCGCCAGATGATGTACGAGCGCGGCCACCCCGGGGACCCGTGGCTGACGCCCGCCGCGATCGGCCTGCTCGACCGGCTGCTGCGGCCGGCCGACCGGGGGGCCGAGTTCGGCTCGGGCCGCTCCACCCTCTGGTTCGCGGCCCGCGTCGCCGCCCTCACCAGCGTGGAGCATGACCTGCGGTGGCACGAGTCGGTCGCCGCCCGGCTGGCGGACAGCCACCTCGACAACGTCGAGTACCTGCTGGTGCCCGAGGACCAGCCGATGGAGCGCGGCGGCGACAGCGCCTACGCGCGGACCGCGCTGGCGTACCCCGACGCCAGCCTCGACTTCGCCCTCATCGACGGGCACTACCGCGACCACTGCGCCGCCTACGTCGTGCCCAAGCTCAAGCCGGGCGGCCTGCTCATCATCGACAACGTCAACTGGTACCTGCCCTGCCAGTCCAGGGCCCCCAACTCGCGCACCATCGACCTCGGCCCCGCCACCGGCACCTGGGCGCGGGTATGGGCCGAGGTCGGCGGCTGGCGCACGATCTGGACCACCTCCGGCGTCTGGGACACCGCCATCTTCATCCGCCCCTGAGCGAACGACCGCCGGCAGTGCCTGGCATCGCCGGCGGCGGCTGGTCGCTACCATGCCGTGAGCGTGGCCGGCCTGCGGGAACCGAAGCCCCCCGGCAACTGAGGAGCCATCATGACGGCAACGCGTGCGGTCGCCTACCGGGCGGCCGGGCCCATCGACCGGCCGGACGCCCTCATCGACACCGAGATCGACGTTCCCGGCCCGCGCGGGCACGACCTGCTCAATGAGGTGTCCCGCCTGGTGGACGCGGGGACCATCGCGACGACCCTGACGTCGACGCTGTCCCCGCTGAACGCCGCCACGCTGCGCGAGGCCCACCGCCAGGTGGAATCCTCCGCCCACATCGGCAAGCTCGTCGTCACCGCCTGATCCTCGCGTTCCCCCCGGGCGGCGGCGTCCCGGCCCTGTGCGCCGTCACCCGCCCCGGTGCCCCTGGGCCTCACGAGCGGGGCCTCGCGAGCGGGGTTTCACGAGCCCTGCGCCCGGACTGTCTCGACGGTGTCGCGGCTGACGGGGCCACCGCAGTGGCGGCAGGTCCGGTCGATCGCCAGCACGTGGCCGCAGTCGTGCCGGAGCGCGATGAACGGGCTGGCCACGGCCCACTTGTCGCCCCATTCCCGCAGCGCCAGCATGACCGGGAACAGCTCGCGGCCCGCCTGGGTGAGGTGGTACTCCCAGCGCGGCGGACGCTCGCTGTACTGGCGGCGCTCGACGATCCCGGCGCCCTCGAGCTTCCGGAGCCGGTCGGCCAGCTTGTCGTGGGAGGCGCCGGTGTACGCGGCGATCCGGGAGAACTGGTGCACCCCGTAGCCGATTTCCCGCACGGCCAGCAGCGACCAGCGCTCGCCGAGGACCTCCAGCGCGGCCGCCACCGAGCAAGGCCGGACGCCGGGCGGTTGCTCCGCCATCACGACCAGCTCGTGATCCTCGCCCATCGCGCACTCCATAAGTTGCTTCCTCAAACTGACTACCCTTACCATCGTAGGCGTAGTGGGTAGCGAATCGCAACTAACCCGGAGGCGCAGCGATGTCCGACCAGGAATCGGCCCTGCCCGTCGTCAGCGGCACGCCAGGCAGGACCGCGGCAGGCGGCACCGCGGCAGGCGGCGGGCGGGCCGGCTGGATCCTCGCCCTCGTCAGCGTCTCCGCGTTTGCCGTCTTCCTCGACACCACGATCGTGAACGTGGCGTTCGAGACCATCAGCCGGAGCTTCGGCACCACGACCGGGCGCCTGTCCTGGGTGCTGAACGCCTACAGCCTCGTCTTCGCCGCGGTGCTCATCCCGTCCGGGCGGCTGGCCGACCGGTACGGCCGCAAGCGCCTGTTCCTGGTGGGCCTCGGAGGCTTCGCGGCCTTCAGCGCCTTGTGCGGGGCGGCGCCGGATGGCGGGGTGCTGATCGCGGCCCGCGCGCTGCAAGGCGCGAGCGCCGCCCTCGTCGTCCCGACCTCGCTGGCGCTGGTCCTGCCGGAGTTCCCGGTGGCCAGGCGGCACGTCGCGATCGGCACGTGGAGCGCGATGAGCGCCGCGGC
>DATBEM010000033.1:0-23847 GCA_036276115.1 Trebonia sp. | reverse complement strand
GGAACGGCCGCGCGGTCGGTCTGCTGGTGGCCCAGCCGCCGCCGGAGGCCACCTGGATCGCCGGGATGACCAGCCGCTCGCCCGCCGCCTACCTGCAGACGATGTTCGTGGCGCCCGAGGAGCGGGGCACCGGGGTCGGGTCGGCCCTCGTGCGGACCCTGCACGCGCGGCTGGACGCCGATGGCGTCAGCATCACCCTGCTGCACCACAGCCAGGTCAACCCGCTGTCGGGGCCGTTCTGGAACCGGATGGGCTAC
Organism: Trebonia sp.; assembly: GCA_036276115.1. Classification (GTDB taxonomy): domain Bacteria; phylum Actinomycetota; class Actinomycetes; order Streptosporangiales; family Streptosporangiaceae; genus Trebonia. The sequence continues at coordinate 23,590 of DATBEM010000033.1, read as the reverse complement.
CGGCCGCTGTGGACGAGCTGGGAGGCTCGCCCGGTTCGCGCCCTGCGGTAGCCCCGCGACCCTCGCGAAATAAGGGAAAAAACAGGGTAATCGGGAAACCTGGATGAAGCCTGATGGGCCGCTCAGCGTAGGGTAGAGGTTATGGTGACAAGTCTGGTCGCCGGGGTTGTCGCTGCCCTCCTGTATGGCATCGCCGCCGTCATGCAAGTCATCGCCGTCCGCGCGGCCAGCCAGCGCAAGCCCGCGGACCGAGCCGGAACCGGGGTCGATCCGGGCCTGCTGGTGCGGATGCTGTCGCAATGGCGGTTCGTCGCCAGCATCTGCATCGACACCCTCGGGTTCATCGCGCAACTGGTGGCGCTGCAACGGCTGCCGCTGTTCGCCGTGCAGGCGATGGTCGCGGCCAACCTCGCGGTGATCGCCGTGCTGTCGTCCCTCGTCATCGGGGTGGCCCTGTCGTGGCGGGAGTGGCTCGCCGTGGCCGGGGTGGTGGCCGGGGTCGGGCTGCTCGGCTCCTCGGCCGGGGCCGAGGGCGCGACCGCCGCCGGGACCGTGTTCAAGCTGGCGCTGATCCTGGCCGTCGCGGGCCTGGGCCTGCTCGGCTTCATCGCCGCCCGGCTCCTGCGCGAGCCCGCCCGGACCCTGGCCCTCGGCACGATCGCGGGCCTCGGCTACGGCGTGCTCGGCGTCGCCGCCCGCGTGCTCAACGGCTTCGCCCCGCTCACGCTGCTGCGCGACCCGGCCGCCTACGCGGTCGTGGCCGGGGGGATCGTCTCGTTCGTCTTCTACGCGACGGCGCTGGAGGGCGGCAGCGTCACCGTCGCGACGGCCGCCGTAGTGCTGGCCGAGACCCTCCCGCCCGCCGTGGTCGGCGTGATCTTCCTCGGCGACACGACCCGCCCGGGCCTGGCGCCGGCCGCCTTCGCGGGCTTCGCCGTGGCGGTCGCGAGCGCGGTCATGCTCGCCCGGTTCGGCGAGGGCGACGGCGAGGCGGAGCCGGACCCGGCCGGGGAGGGCCCAGGGGCGGCCGAGGCCCCGACCCTGCGCCCGAGCGGCAACCACAGTGGCCCGAGTTAACCGGGAGGCCAAGGTTAAGCGGAGCCAACGGCCGCGTTACGGCTATCCCCGGGTCCTTCCTGGTCAGCTAGCCGCGACATGTTATCCTGGTGGCCCGTGGACCTGCGGCCGACGCCGCATCATCGCCGACCACGGGAGTCGTATCTTGGCCGCATCGAAAGCCCCTGCCCCCAAGCCGCCGGCACTGGGTCAGCCAGCACTGGGTCAGCCGGCACTGGGTCAGCCAGTTAGCTCAGCCAGCCCGGGCAGGCCTGCCCCGGCCCGCGCGCGGCGCCCGCTGCCCGGGCAGTCCAAGCCAGTGCAGACCAAGCACCTGTTCGTCACCGGGGGCGTGGCCTCCAGCCTCGGCAAGGGCCTCACCGCCTCCAGCCTCGGCCGCCTGCTGAAGATGCGCGGGCTGCGGGTGGCCATGCAGAAGCTGGACCCCTACCTGAACGTCGACCCCGGCACGATGAACCCGTTCCAGCACGGCGAGGTCTTCGTCACCGACGACGGCACCGAGACCGACCTGGACGTCGGCCACTACGAGCGGTTCCTGGACATGCGCCTGTCGGGCGAGGCGAACGTCACCACCGGCCAGGTGTACTCGCAGGTGATCGCCAAGGAACGGCGCGGTGACTACCTTGGCGACACCGTCCAGGTCATCCCGCACATCACCAACGAGATCAAGGACCGCATCCTGTTGATGGGCGGCCCGGACACCGACCTGGTGATCACCGAGGTCGGCGGCACCGTCGGCGACATCGAGTCGCTGCCGTTCCTGGAGGCGATCCGCCAGATCAGGCACGAGATCGGCCGTGACCGCTGCTTCTTCCTGCACGTCAGCCTGCTGCCCTACATCGGCCCGAGCGGCGAGCTGAAGACCAAGCCGACCCAGCACTCGGTCGCCGCCCTGCGGTCGATCGGCATCCAGCCGGACGCCATCGTCGCCCGGTCCGACCGCCCCATCAGCGACGGCCTCAAGCGCAAGATCAGCCTCATGTGCGACGTGGACGAGGAGGCGGTCGTCTCCACCCCCGACGCCCCCTCGATCTACGACATCCCCCGGGTCCTGCACGCCGAGGGCCTCGACGCCTACGTGGTGCGCCGCCTGGACCTGCCGTTCCGCGACGTGGACTGGACTGACTGGGATGACCTGCTGCGCCGGGTCCACCGGCCCGCCCGGCAGATCACCATCGCCCTCGTCGGCAAGTACATCGACCTGCCCGACGCCTACCTGTCCCCGGCCGAGGCGCTCAAGGCGGGCGGCTTCGGCAACGACGCCAAGGTCGACATCCGCTGGGTCGCCAGCGACGACTGCGAGAGCGAGGAGACCGCGGCGGGCCAGCTCGACGGGGTCGACGGCATCTTGATCCCGGGCGGGTTCGGGGTGCGCGGGATCGAGGGCAAGATCGGCGCGATCCGCTACGCCCGCGAGCACAAGATCCCCATCCTGGGCCTCTGCCTCGGCCTGCAGTGCATGGTCATCGAGGTCGCCCGGGACCTGGCCGGCATCGCCGGGGCCAACAGCGCCGAGTTCGACGAGCAGACCCCGGACCCGGTCATCGCCACCATGGCCGACCAGGAGGACGTGGTCGCCGGGACGCGCGACATGGGCGGCACGATGCGCCTGGGCCTGTACCCGGCCAGCCTCAAGCCGGGCACGCTCGCGAGCGAGCTGTACGGCGGCGCGGCCAGCGTCGATGAGCGGCACCGGCACCGCTACGAGGTCAACAACGCCTACCGGCAGCAGCTGGAGGACGCCGGGATCATCTTCTCGGGCCTGTCCCCGGACGAGCGGCTGGTCGAGTTCATCGAGCTGCCCCCGGCCGCCCACCCGTTCTTCGTCGCCACCCAGGCGCACCCGGAGTTCCTGTCCCGCCCGACCCGGCCCCATCCGCTGTTCACCGGCCTCATCGCCGCCGCGATCGCGCGCTCGCGCGGCGTGGACGTGCCCAAGGCGGTCGCCTCGCTGTGACTGCCTTCGAGGACGCCCCCGAGAGCTGGCCGGTCAAGGCGTCGCAGGAGGTCTTCCGGAACTGGCTGATCTCCGTCCGCGATGACCAGGTGCAGATGCCCGACCACAGCTTCGCCGGGCGGACCGTGGTGACCCACCCGGGCGCCGTCGTCGTGGTGGCCGTCGATGACGCCGGCCGGGCGCTCATGATCAGGCAGTACCGGCACCCGGCCGAGCGGGTCATGTGGGAGCTGCCGGCCGGGCTGCGCGATCACCCGGGCGAGCCGCTGGCGGAGGCGGCCAAGCGGGAGCTGCTGGAGGAGACCGGCTACCGGGCGCGGACGTGGCACTCGCTGGTGGACTACTTCTCCTCGCCCGGCTTCACCACCGAGCGGCTGCGGGTCTTCCTCGCCCGCGACCTGGAGGTGGCGAGCGACTCCGGCTACGTCCGCGAGCACGAGGAGTCCCTGATCGTCACCGACTGGCTCCCGCTCGCCGACGCCGCCGGCGCGGTCCTGGACGGGCGCCTGCACAATGGCGCGACGGTCACCGGCCTGCTCGCCTGCCACCTCGCCTGGACCCGCGGCTTCGCCGGCCTGCGCCCGGCCGACGCCCCCGAGGAGTAGCGCCCGGCCCGCGCGGGGAACGCCCGCTGAACGAGGGCCGCCCGGCCGGTGAAGGTGCCCGCCTGTAGCCGCGTGCGAGCGGTCCTGGGGGGTCTCGCTGCCACCATGCCCGTATGAGGGCAGGAGACCTGCAAGGGTGGCAGCCTGATCCGTTCGGGCGCCACGAGGCACGCTACTTCTCGGCCGGCCAGCCGACCAGGCTGGTGCGGGACGGGCAGGCGGAGCGGTACGACGAGCTGCCGCCCGAAGCCGTCCCCGCAGGCTTCAGCTAGAGCAGGCTTCAGCTAGAGCGGGTGCTGCTCCGCCCTTACGTGCTCGAAGATGAGGCTGGTCTCGGTGTAGGCGACGTCGGCGTTGCCGGACAGGCGCTCGACGAAGTCACGCAGGTCCTCGGTCGAGGTGGCCGCGACGTGGAGCAGGAAATCGTCCTTGCCGGCCAGGAAGAAGGCGTTGCGGACGTGCGGCAGCCGGGCGATGCCGGCCACGAACCCGCGCAGGTGCGCGCGGGCGCCGGCCTGCAGCCGGACCGCGATCATCGCCTGCAGCGGGCGGCCGAGGGCAGCCGGGTCGAGCTCGGCGTGGTAGCCGCGGATCACGCCGCGGTCGCGCAGCGACCGGACCCGGGCCAGGCACGTGGACGGGGCGACGCCGGCCCGCTCGGCCAGCGTGTTGTTGGGCAGGCGGGCGTCGCGGGCCAGCTCGCGCAGGATGACGCGGTCGGTCTCGTCCAGGCTGGCCGCCGGCGACCCGGCCCGAACACTCTTCGGCGCCGCCCCCGGCGGATGTGCCTGTTCTGAATTTTGCGGAGCCATAGCTTCATCATACAGAATCATCTGCGGTAATCTTGGAAGTTTTTCGTGGATCGTGCAGAATTGGATGAACGGAAGGTGTCATGAGGCGAGAGGTAGCCAGCATGAAGGTCGGCGTCCCGAGCGAGGTCAAGAACAACGAGTACCGGGTCGCGATCACGCCCGCCGGCGTTCGCGAGCTGACCACCCATGGCCACGAGGTATTCGTGCAGAAGGGCGCGGGCGAGGGCTCGTCGCTGGACGACGACTCCTACGTGGCCGCGGGCGCGACCATCCTGCCCGACCCGGACGAGGTCTGGGGGACCGCCGACATGGTCCTCAAGGTCAAGGAGCCGGTCGGGCAGGAATACCACCGGATGCGCCCGGGCCTGCTGCTGTTCACCTACCTGCACCTGGCGGCCGACCAGGCCTGCACCAAGGCCCTGCTCGACAACCGGGTGACCTCCATCGCTTATGAGACCGTCCAGCTCGCCGACGGCTCGCTGCCGCTGCTGGCCCCGATGTCGGAGGTCGCCGGCCGCCTCGCCCCCCAGGTCGGCGCCTACCACCTGATGCGCCAGGGCGGCGGCTACGGCGCGCTCCTCGGCGGCGTCCCCGGCACCTACGCCTCCTCGGTCGTCGTGATCGGCGGCGGCGTCTCCGGCTCGCACGCGACCCAGATCGCGGTGGGCATGGGCGCCCGGGTGACCGTCCTGGACAAGAACATCGCCCGGCTGCGCCAGCTTGACGAGCAGTACGCGGGCCGCGTGCAGACCGTCGTCTCCAACGCCTACGAGGTCGAGCGGGCCGTGCTCGGCGCGGACCTCGTCATCGGCGCGGTGCTGGTCGCCGGGGCGAAGGCGCCCAAGGTGGTGTCGAACGAGCTGGTGTCGCGCATGAAGCGCGGCTCGGTCCTGGTCGACATCGCGATCGACCAGGGCGGCTGCTTCGAGGACTCGCGGCCCACCACGCACGCCGACCCGACCTTCCGGGTGCACGACTCGGTGTTCTACTGCGTCGCCAACATGCCCGGCGCGGTGTCCCACACCTCCACGTTCGCGCTGACCAACGTCACCTTGCCGTACGCGGTGGCCCTCGCAGGCGACGGCTGGCACGACGCCCTCGCCGCCGACCCGGCCCTGGCGGCGGGCCTGTCCACGCACGACGGCGCGCTCACCAGCGCCCCCGTCGCCGAGGCGCACGGCCTGCCCCACACCCCGATCGCCACCGTCCTCAGCTAGCACCGTCCTCAGCTAGCACCGGTCTTTCCCGAAGGGGCGCCGGCGCCCCGCCCGCGCCGGCGCCCCGCCCCAGGGCCGCCGTCCCTCTTCCCCGGGAGGGATGGCGGCCTGCCCCTTTCCCGGCCCGGGTGCGGCAGACTTGGCTGGCATGACCATCGAGGCGGCCGCCGAGCGGTACTTGCAGCACCTCGTCGTGGAGCGGGCGCTGGCCGCCAACACGATCGAGTCCTACCGCCGCGACCTGCGGCGCTACTGCGGCTACCTCGCCGCCCGGGGCCGGTCCGAGCTGGCCGGCGTGGACAGCCGGGACGTCGCGGGGTTCCTGGCCAGCTTGCGAACCGGGGACGACGAGCACCCGCCGCTGGCCGCCAGCTCGGCCGGGCGGGCCGTGATCGCGGTGCGCGGCCTGCACGCCTTCGCCCTGAAGTCCGGGCTCGCCGACGCCGACCCGGCCCATGCGGTCAGCCCGCCCGCGCCTCCCCGGCGGCTGCCCAAGGCGATCGCCCTCGGCGAGGTGGAGCGGCTGCTGGAGGCGGCGGGCGCCACCACCGACCCCGACCCGCGGGTGCTGCGCGACCGGGCGCTGCTGGAGTTCCTCTACGGAACTGGCAGCCGCGTCTCCGAGGCGAGCAGCCTCGACGTGGACGACCTGCGCATCACCACCGACTCCGGCCACACCGAGCGCGCGGATCCCCTCGTGCTGCTCAACGGCAAGGGCGGCAAGCAGCGGTTCGTGCCCGTCGGCCGCTACGCCGTCCGCGCGCTGGAGGCCTACCTCGTCCGCGGCCGGCCAGTGCTCGCCCGCCATGCCCGCAAGGCCAGCCCGGCGGTGTTCCTGAACGCCCGTGGCGGGCGGCTGACCCGCCAGGGGGCGTGGGGCGTGCTCGCCGAGGCGGCCCGCCGCTGCGCGATCGACGGGGTGTCGCCGCACACGCTGCGGCACTCGTTCGCGACCCACCTGCTCGACGGCGGGGCCGACATCCGGGTCGTCCAGGAATTGCTGGGACATGCCTCCGTCGCCACCACGCAGGTCTACACTCTGGTAACGGTGGACAAACTTCGCGAGGTGTACGCCGCCGCGCACCCCCGCGCGCTTGGGTAGATATATAGCCCTTGCCCGGCGAGCCTCCTTGCCCCCGCCCGGCACAGCGCCTACTGTCCCGAGCAGGTTCCATAGCAGGTCGACGTGGGTCGCGTGCGACTCCCGGGGAGGTTTATCGCTGGTGGCAGCTACCCGCGCTATCGAGCTAGTACCAGGTGACATCGGTCCGACGGGGCGTCCGCTGCCAGGTTTCCCGGTTCCCGAGCCGCTGGCCACGCACGGCCCGGCGCGCATCGTGGCGATCTGCAACCAGAAGGGCGGCGTCGGCAAGACCACGACGACCATCAACCTCGGGGCCGCGCTGGCGGAGCAGGGCCGCAAGACCCTGCTGGTCGACTTCGACCCGCAGGGCGCGCTGTCGGTCGGGCTCGGCATCCAGCCGCACGACATCGACCTGACCGTCTACAACCTGCTCATGGAGCGGGGCGTCACCGCCAACGACGTGCTGTTCAACACCGGCGTGGAGAACCTGGACCTGCTGCCGAGCAACATTGACCTGTCCGGCGCGGAAGTCCAGCTCGTGAGCGAGGTCGGCCGCGAGTACATCCTCGGCAGCTCCCTCAAGCAGGCCGTCCCGGACTACGACTACATCCTGATCGACTGCCAGCCGTCGCTCGGCCTGCTGACGATCAACGCCCTCGCCTGCGCCACCAGCGTGCTCATCCCGCTGGAGTGCGAGTACTTCGCGATGCGGGGGGTGGCGCTGCTCATGGAGACCATCGACAAGGTCCAGCAGCGGCTCAACCCGTCCCTGGCGATCGACGGCCTGCTCGGGACCATGTACGACTCGCGCACGCTGCACACCCGCGAGGTGCTCGGCTCGATCGTCAACGGCTTCGGCGACAAGGTCTTCCACACCGTGATCAACCGCACCGTGCGGTTCCCGGACGCGACCGTGGCTGGCGAGCCCATCACCAGCTTCGACTCTGGCTCGATGGGCGCGAACTCCTACCGGGAGCTCGCCAAGGAGGTCATCGAGCGGTGGCGGCAATCCGGGAACGCTAACGCCGGGTAATCGCCGGTCCGCTACCTGCCCGTCACCGGCGGCGAGCCAGACGCGCTACCGTCATGGGATGGCGACGATTGCAGGCGGGAAGGTGCCAGAGGCCGGCGACGCCCCGCGCGGGACGGGCGCCTTCGAGGTCCACCTCGACGTCTTCGAAGGGCCGTTCGACCTGCTCCTCGGGCTGATCTCCAAGCACAAGCTCGACATCACCGAGGTGTCCCTGTCCAAGGTCACCGACGAGTTCATCACCTACATCCGCCAGCGTTCCGGCGGCTGGGACCTGGACCAGGTCAGCTACTTCCTCCTCGTGGCGGCGACGCTGCTCGACCTCAAGGCCGCCCGGCTGCTGCCGACCGGCGAGGTCGAGGACGAGGAAGACCTGGCCCTGCTGGAGGCGCGGGACCTGCTGTTCGCCCGGCTGCTGCAGTACCGGGCCTACAAGGAGGTCGCCGCCATCTTCGCCGGCCAGATGGCCGCCGCCGCCAAGCGGTTCCCGCGCCGGGTCCCGATGGAGGCGCGCTTCGCGCAGCTGCTGCCTGAGGTACTGTTTACTCTCGGTCCGCAGGAGTTCGCGGCGCTGGCCGCCCGGGCGCTGACCCCGAAGAAGGCGCCGACCGTCTCGACCGAGCACATCCACCAGGCGTTCGTGTCGATCCGGGAGCAGGCGGTCTTCATCGCGGGCCGGCTCAAGAGCCTCGGGCGCGCGTCGTTCCGCGAGCTCACGGCCACTGCGGCCGGCAACTACGAGGTCGTCGCCTCGTTCCTGGCCCTCCTGGAGCTGTACCGGGAGGACGTGGTCATGTTCGAGCAGGTCCTGCCGCTGGGCGACCTGTACGTAACGTGGAGCGGCGGGGAGCGCGACATCGTGCTGGCGCCGCCCGGAGCGGGCAGCGCCGACGGGACAACGGAAAGCGAAGACGAAGACTACGCATGAGCAGTGAGTTCCCGCCTGGTGACGGCGGCGATGAGGGCAGTGTCCTGGAAGACGAGGGCAGTGCCCTGGAAGACGGCCCGGCCGACGGCGGCCCGGGGACGCGGACCGCGCTGGAGTCGATCATGCTGGTCGCCGACGAGCCGGTGCCGGAGGTGCTGCTCGCGCAGGTGCTGGAGCGGCCCCGGGGCGAGGTCGCCGCGACCTTGCGCGAGCTGAGCGCGGAATACACCGCCGCCGGGCGCGGGTTTGACCTGCGGGAGATCGCGGGCGGCTGGCGCCTGTACACCCGCCCGGAATGCGCCCCGGTGGTCGAGCGGTTCGTCCGCGACGGCCAGGAGGTCCGGCTCACCCAGGCCGCCCTGGAGACCCTCGCCGTCGTCGCCTACCGCCAGCCGGTCAGCCGGGCGCGGGTGTCAGGGGTGCGCGGGGTCAACTGCGACGGCGTGATGCGCACGCTGGTGCTGCGGGGCCTGGTGGAGGAGTCCGGCACCGACGGCGAGACCGGCGCGATCTTGTACCGGACGACCGGGTACTTCCTGGAGCGGATGGGGCTGTCGGGCCTGGGCGACCTGCCCGAGCTGGCGCCATTCCTCCCTGACGACTTTGCCGACATTGAGGGCTTCGAGGGCTGAGGACGATGAACACAGACGGCCAGGACGGCGGCGGGCAGCGCCCGCGCACGCGACCAGCAGGCCAGCGCGGCTCGGGGGCCGGGCACGTCGCCGCGGCCAAGCCCGCCACCCGGGGCCCGGCTGGATCCCAGCCGGGGGACACGGCCAGGGCACAGGCGGGAGGCACGGCCAGGGCACAACCGGGGGACACGGCCAGGGCACAGCCGCGGGACACGGCCAGGGCACAGCCCGGGCGCGACGTGAGCCGGCTGTCGCCGGAGGCGCAGGCCCGGATCCGCGAGATGCGGGCGCTCGACTGGGACGCCGGCGACGAGGAGTTCGCCCGTACCCGGGTCGACGTGGCCACCGGCACCCAGGCCCCGGGCGGCGGCGCCGGCGAGGACGACGGCGACCGCGACGGCCTCACCGACGTGCCCGACGGCGTCCGGCTGCAGAAGGTCCTGGCGGCGGCCGGGGTCGGCAGCCGCCGGCACTGCGAGGAGCTGATCGGGGCCGGCCGGGTCGAGGTCGACGGGCACATCGTCCGCCGCTTCGGCGCCCGGGTCGATCCCGAGACCCAGCTGATCCGGGTGGACGGCCGCCGCATCCCCGCCCGCCAGGACGTGGCGTACCTCGCCTTCAACAAGCCTGCCCAGGTGCTGACGTCGATGTCCGACGACCGGGGACGCGCGACGATCACCGACTACCTCGGCGACCGGGCCGAGCGGCTGTTCCACGTGGGCCGCCTCGACTACGACACCGAGGGCCTCATGCTCCTGACCAACGACGGGGAGCTCGCCCACCGGCTGGCCCACCCCAGCTACGAGGTGCTGAAGACCTACCAGGCCGAGGTCCCCGGCCCGGTGCCGAGGTCGCTCGGCCACACCCTGGCGGCCGGGGTGGAACTGGAGGACGGGCTCGCCGTCGCGGACAAGTTCCGGGTCCTGGACCAGGTCGGCTCGCGCGCGCTGGTGGAGATCACCCTGCACGAGGGGCGCAAGCACATCGTCCGGCGGATGCTGGCCGAGGTCGGCCACCCGGTCGCGCGCCTGGTCCGCACCGACGTCGGGCCGATCCGGCTCGGCAGCCTCCGCCCCGGCTCGACCCGCGACCTGACGACGCGGGAGGTCGGCGACCTCTACGCCGCGGTCGGGCTGTAGCCGCCCGCGATGGCCGGCGATTGCGAGAGCGCGCCCCGGCGGGCAGTGTGGGGGGTATCCAAGACCGGCCATGTAACATGAGGGCCGGATGTTAGAGGGGATACGCAAGTGGCAGTTCGGGCTATTCGTGGCGCGGTCCAGGTTGACGCCGACGAGCGAGACGCCATCCTCGAGGCGACGGCCGAGCTCGTCGCCGAGGTAATGAGCCGCAATGACCTCACGACCGAAGACGTGATCAGCGTGCTGTTCACGGTCACGCCCGACCTGACGTCCGAGTTCCCGGCCCTGGCGGCCAGGAAGACCGGGTTCCACGCGGTCCCGCTCATGTGCGCGACCGAGATCGGCGTGCCCGGCGCGATGCCGCGCGTCGTGCGGCTGATGGCGCACGTGGACACCGATCGCTCGCGGTCGCAGATCCAGCACGTTTACCTGCGCGGGGCGGCCGCGCTGCGCTTGGATATTGCCCAGTAACGCCCGCCACGACCGGCAGAACGGACCTGCGATGACCCTCCCGCCCCCGGCGCGCGTCCTGATCGTGGGAGCCGGCCTCATCGGCACCTCGGTCGCCCTGGCGCTGCGCGAGCGCGGGAGCGAGGTCTGGCTCAGCGACCGGGACCCGGCCACCGCCCGGCTCGCGGCTGACCTCGGGGCCGGGACGGTCGTGCCGGACCTGCGCGACGCCAAGGGGATCGCCGACGTGGCGGTGCTGGCGATGCCGCCGTCGTCGGTGGCGGCCGGGCTGGCGCTCGCCCAGGAGTGCGCCGTGGCCGACGTCTACACCGACGTGGCCAGCGTCAAGGCCCTGCCGTTGCGGCAGGCCCGCGACCTTGGCTGCGAGCTGGAGACCTATGTGCCGGGCCACCCGCTGGCCGGCCGGGAGAAGCAGGGCCCGGCGGCGGCCCGGGCCGACCTGTTCCTCGGCCGCACCTGGGCGCTGTGCCCGCTGCCGGACAACCCAGGCGCGGTGGTCGACGCGGTGACGAGCCTCGCGGTGGCCTGCGGGGCCGACCCGGTGCGGGTTGACCCGGCCACCCACGATGAGTGGGTCGCGCTGCTGTCCCACGCTCCCCACCTGGTGTCGGCGGCGATGGCCGCCCGGCTGGCGGTGCCCGGCGTCCCGGACCGGGCGCTGCTGCTGGCGGGCCAGGGCCTGCGCGACGTGACCAGGATCGCGGCCGGCGACACGAGCCTGTGGATCCAGATCCTCAGCGCCAACGCCCGCCCGGTCGCGGAGGTCCTGCGCGCGACCGCCGCCGACCTGGCCGACACCGCCCGCGCGCTGAGCGACCTGGCGGCGGCCGGCGGCGGTACCCCGGGTGACAGCGCTCCGGGTGACAGCACTTCCGGCGACAGCGCCACCGCCCGGTTGACCGGGCTGCTGGCCCGCGGCAACGCCGGGGTCGCGCGCATTCCCGGCAAGCACGGCGGCCAGCCGCCCGAGCTCACCGTCGTCCAGGTCGTCATCGCCGACCAGCCGGGCGAGCTGGCCCGGCTGTTCAACGCGGCGGGCGACGCGGGCGTCAACATCGAGGACATCCGCATCGAGCACTCGCCCGGCCTGCCCGTCGGCGTCGCCGAGCTGTCCGTCCGCCCGGCCGCGGTGCCCGCCCTCCTGGACGCGATGCAGGCCGGCGGCTGGCCCGTCCGCCGCTAAGCTGGCGCCATGAACGACGACGCGAACGATAACACCGCCAGCGCGGCGGCCGGCACTACCCTGCCTGAGGACGCAGCCCAGCCTGAGGACGCAGCCCAGCCGGACGTCACGGCGCAGCCCGAGGACACCGCGCAGCCCGAGGGCGCCGACGATGGCGACATCGATGACGTGAAGCGCAAGTTCCGCGAGGCGCTCGACCGCAAGAAGCAGGCCAGCACCAAGGGCGGGTCCGCTGGCGCTGAGAGCGCAGGGAAGGCCAAGGTCGCCCACGGGCCCGCCTCCAGCCGCCGCTCCTTCCGCCGCAAGAGCGGCTGACCCCGCTTGACGCCCGGCCCGGGCGGGCTGGGCGCACGGTACCATTGCCGAGTGGGAAACTCAACACCGGGCGAGCTGGTCATCGCGATTGACGGTCCGTCAGGCTCAGGCAAGTCCAGCGCCTCGCAAGGGGTCGCGACCGAGCTTGGCCTGCGTTACCTGGACACTGGCGCGATGTACCGGGCGCTCACCTGGTGGCTAGTGTCGCGCGGGGTCAGCACCGAGGACCGGGCGACGGTGGGCTCGCTCGCGGCCAGCCCCGTCATCGAGGTCAGCGGCGACCCCGCCAGTCCCTGGACCCGCGTGGACGGGCGCGACGTCTCGGCCGAGATCCGCACGACCGACATCTCCGGCCGGGTGAGCGCCGTGGCCGCCGTGCCCCAGGTCCGCGCTCACCTGATCGGGCTGCAGCAGGCGATCATCGCCGCCGCCGGGCCGGGCATCGTCGCCGAGGGCCGCGACATCGGCACCGTCGTCGCCCCGGCCGCCCCGGTCAAGGTCTTCCTCACCGCCGCCAGCACCGCCCGCGCCGCCCGGCGGGCGGGCGAGCAGGGCACCGGCGTCGCCGAGACCGAGGCGGCCCAGGACCGGCGGGACCGGCTCGACGCCGCCCAGTCGGCCATGGCCCACGACGCGGTGCTCATCGACTCGACCGACATGACCCTCCAGGAGGTCATCGGAGCGATCACGTCCCTGGCCAGCACTGCCTTGGACAGCACGGCCATGGACAGCACTGCCCTTGCCCGCGCCCGGGCCGGGGACTCCGCCGGGCACCAGGGCACCCGGGTTGCGATGGGGGAACATAGCTGATGACGGACAAATGGGTCGACGCGGGCTGGGGCGAGGCCGACTTCGACGACAGCGCGCTCGACGACGGCGCCCTTGATGAGGGCGACGACGCGGACGACTTCGACCCGGCCAGCCTTGAGGCCGAGGCCGCCGCGGCCGAAGCGGAGGCCGCCGCGCAAGTAGCGGCCGCCGCCGGAGCAGCCGCCGGGGGACCGGACGCCGGAGCGGGCGGCGAGGGCCCGATGGTCTTGCCCGGCTTCGTGGACAGCCCGGCCGGGCAGCCCGTGCTGGCCGTCGTCGGGCGGCCCAACGTCGGCAAGTCCACCCTCGTCAACCGCATCCTCGGCAGCCGCCAGGCGGTCGTCCAGGACGTCCCCGGCGTCACCCGGGACCGGGTCGCCTACGACGCCAACTGGCGCGGCCGGATCTTCACGCTGGTCGACACCGGCGGCTGGGAGGCCCGCGCGCACGGGCTGTCGGCCCAGATCGCCGAGCAGGCGAAGATGGCCGTGCAGCTCGCTGACGCCGTCTTGTTCGTGGTGGACGCGCGGGTCGGGGCGACCGACGAGGACGAGGCGGTCGCCCGGGTGCTGCGGCGGGCGGGCAAGCCCGTCATCCTCGCCGCCAACAAGGTCGATGACCAGCGCAGCGAGGCCGACGCGGCCTCGCTGTGGTCGCTCGGCCTGGGGGAGCCGTTCCCGGTCAGCGCCCTGCACGGGCGCAGCAGCGGCGACCTGCTTGACCTGGTCCTCAACGCGCTGCCCGCGGCGCCGCCCGAGCGCGTCGCCGTTGACGGCGGTCCCCGCCGGGTCGCGCTGCTCGGCCGCCCCAACGTCGGCAAGTCCAGCCTGCTGAACAAGCTCGCAGGGGAGAACCGGGCGCTGGTCAGCCCGATGGCCGGCACCACCCGCGACCCGGTTGACGAGGTCATCGAGCTGGGCGGCAAGCCGTGGCGGTTCGTGGACACGGCCGGCATCAAGCGCCGGTTCCGCGAGAGCCAGGGCGCCGACTACTACGCGGCCCTGCGCACCTCCTCGGCGCTGGACCGGGCCGAGGTCGCGGTCGTGCTGGTCGACGCGAGCGAGCCGCTCACCGACCAGGACCTGCGCATCCTGACGATGGTGATCGAGTCCGGGCGGTCGCTGGTCATCGCCTACAACAAGTGGGACCTGACCGACGACGAGCGGCGGTTCTACCTGGAGCGGGAGATCGAGCAGGCGCTGTACTCGGCCCGCTGGGCCCCCCGGGTCAACATCTCGGCCGAGACCGGGCGCAACGTCGCCCGGCTGGTCCCGGCGCTGGAGACCGCGCTCGCGAGCTGGGACCGGCGGATCCCCACCGGGCAGCTCAACGCCTGGATCACCCGGCTCGTGCAGGAGACCCCGCCGCCCATGCGCGGCGGCCGCCAGCCGAAGATCCTGTTCGCGACCCAGGCCGGGATCAGGCCCCCGCACATCGTGCTGTTCACCACCAGGTTCCTGGAGGAGACCTACCGGCGGTTCATCGAGCGGAGCCTGCGCGAGGAGTTCGGCTTCGAGGGCACCCCGGTCAAGGTGTCGATGCGGATCCGCGAGAAGCGGTCCGCCGTCCGCCGTTGATCCGATAACCGCAAGCGGCCGGGTAGCCGCAAGAGCCGGGCGCCTGCCAGCCCGGGAAGCATGGTCGCGGACCGGGTGGCGGGCCGCCCGGGAATGGCAGCACGATAACCGCAAGAAGCGGAACGCCATGTCAGCAGGATGGCGCGCCTTCGGGGCGGGCAGCTCCGCGGTCGCCACGGCGGACCGGCATAATGGCTCGGATGTGGCCTGTCGCGAAGCTAGCCGAAGTGGACCGGGAGCGGGTCTGGCACCCGTACGCGCCGATGCCGGGCACGGTCCCGCCGCTGCCGGTGGCATCGGCCTCGGGGACGCGGCTGCGGCTGGCCACTGGCCAGGAGCTGGTGGACGGGATGTCCTCGTGGTGGGCCGCGATCCACGGCTACGCGCACCCCGCGCTCGACGCGGCCGCCCGCGAGCAGCTGGGCCAGATGAGCCACGTGATGTTCGGCGGGCTGACCCACGAGCAGGCGGCCCGCCTCTGCGAGCGGCTCGCGGCCCTCACCCCTGACGGCCTGGAGCACGTGTTCCTGTCCGACTCCGGCTCGGTGTCGGTCGAGGTCGCGGTCAAGATGTGCCTGCAGTACTGGCGGTCGCTGGGCCGCCCGGCCAAGCGGCGCCTGCTGACCTGGCGGGGCGGTTACCACGGCGACACGTTCATGGCGATGTCGGTCTGCGATCCCGAGGGCGGCATGCACCGCATGTGGGACGGGGTGCTGCCCCGGCAGGTGTTCGCCGGGCGCCCGCCGGCCGGGTTCGGCGCCGGGGTGGACCCGCTGTACGCGGCATCGCTGGCCGGCCTGATCGAGGAGCACGCGGCCGAGCTCGCGGCGGTGATCGTGGAGCCGGTCGTGCAGGGCGCGGGCGGCATGCGCTTCCACGACCCGGGCTACCTGCGGGTGCTGCGCGAGGCGTGCGACGCCCACGGCGTGCTGCTGGTCTTCGACGAGATCGCGACCGGCTTCGGGCGGACCGGGTCGTTGTTCGCGGCCGGCCACGCGGGCGTCAGCCCGGACGTCATGTGCGTCGGCAAGGCGCTGACCGGCGGGTACCTGTCGCTGGCGGCGACCCTGTGCACTCCCGCGATCGCCGCCGGGATCTCCCGGGGCGAGCTGCCGGTGCTGGCCCACGGCCCCACGTTCATGGGTAACCCGCTGGCCTGCGCGGTCGCCAACGCCTCGCTCGACCTCCTGCTCGGCCCGGCCGGGAGCGCCGCCCCCACGACCGGTACCGCGGCCACGACCGAGAAGACCGCCGCCTACCCGGGTGGCTGGCAGGCGGCGGTCGGCCGGATCGAGTCGGGACTGCGGGCAGGACTGGCCCCCGCCACGGGCCTGCCCGCGGTTACCGACGTCCGGGTCCTCGGTGCGATCGGCGTGGTCCAGGTGGACCATGAGGTGGACATGGCCCGGGCGACGGCGGCGGCCGTAGATACGGGGGTGTGGCTACGGCCGTTCCGTGACCTGATCTACACGATGCCGCCCTACACGACGAGCGACGAGGACCTCGCGGCGATCTGCGCCGGCGTGCTGGCGGCCGCCCGCTGCTGATCGCCCGGGTCGCCGGGATCGCACGGGTTGTGCGGCCCCCCGTAGTGCGGCCCGCGGTGGCCCCCGGCCGGCCAGCCGCCCCCCGCCTCCCGCGCCCGCCCCGGCGGATCGCCGTCCGCCTCGCCAGGGTCCGCGGCGCCCGGTCGCGCGGCGAGGTAGAACCAGACCGTCGTTCCGGCCTGGTCGCGCCGGTAGCCCCACTGCGAGGCCATCTGCTGGACGAGGTAAAGGCCCTGTCCCTCGCCCGCCAGGGGATCGGCCTTGACGACCGGCGTCGCCGCCGAGCCGCCGTCGGTCACCTCGACCAGCGCCCCGTCGGCGAGGCCGAGGATCCGCACGCTCACCACGCCGCCAGGCCCGCCCGACGCAGTGTGCAAGATCGCATTGGTGACCAGCTCCGACGTCAGTAATGTGGCGGCGTCGGGGTCCACTGCGGCCCCGCCGCCGGCGGCCGACTCCGCGAGTGTCCGCGCGACGAACCCCCGTGCCCGCGAGACCTCCTGCCGCTTGCCGGGGACGGTCATCGATCCGAGGACCGTCGCCGGCGATCCCGCGTCCGGCCGCCGCTGGCGGCCCTGGGCGGGTCTGTCCATCTGGGGCTCCTCCCATTGCTCACGGGCCACGGCACGGCATGCGTAAATGAATATGCGTTACGACCCCGTATTTATACCTACACCGTGCGGAGGCCCTATACCTACGTGACCTACCTAGCCTTTGTACCTAGCGGGCAAGTTCCGTATTGCGGGGTTTAGGAACGGCCGGTCATTCATGTCCGGCCCGGCCCCCGCCTGTTTAAGATGATGCTGCGCAAGCGTGCGCAGTGCAAGTGCGTCAGGGAAATTTTGCACATGAAATCCCGGATGGGATTTCGCTGGGCGGGATGGCGCTGTATCGTACTGGTTGTCAGGGGAAGGAGGTGCACGTCATGGCAATGGGACCCACCGTCCGGCGGCGCCGGCTCGGCAGTGAGCTGCGCAAGCTAAGGGACGCCGTCGGCCTGAAGCTCGAAGAGGTGGCATCGGAGCTGGGCGTCGCGCCCTCCACGCTGTCGCGCATCGAGACCGGCAAGGCACCGACCAAGTCGGCCTACCTCAACCAGATGCTCGAGATGTACGGCGTCGCCGAGCCGGCCCAGCGCCAGGTGCTGGTCGACATGGCCCGCGAGGGGCACCGCAAGGGCTGGTGGGCGGCGTTCGACGACGTCCTGCCAAGCGGCTTCGACATCTTCGTCGGCCTTGAGGCCGAGACGACCGGGATCCGCAGCTACGAGAACTCGGTCGTCCACGGGCTGCTCCAGACCGCCGACTACGCGCGGGCGGTGCTGCGCGAGCTGCAGCCCCGGCACACCTCCGATCAGGTCGAGCGCCAGGTTGACCTGCGGATGGCCCGCCAGCGGCGGCTGGAGGACGAGCCCGCCCTCGACCTGTGGGTCATCCACGACGAGGCCGTGATCAGGCGGGCCGTCGGCGGCCCGTCGGTGATGCGGCAGCAGCTGGGCCGGCTGCTGGAGGTAGCGGACGTGCCCGGCATGACCTTGCAGGTCCTGCCGTTCGCGAACGGGGCGCACGCGGGCCTGCGGGGACCGTTCAACATCTTGGAGTTCGCCGACCGGGTCGACTCGCGGGTCGCCCACGTCGAGTCCGTCGGCGGTTTCCTCTACCTGGAGAAGGACCGGGAGGTCCGGTCCTGCGCGGACGCCTTCGACCGGCTCCGCGCTTCCGCCTTGTCGCCGGGAGCGTCAGTCGACCTGATCGCGCAGGTGATGAGGGATCTGTGAGGGCTTGCCGGCGAGCGCAAGCCCACAGGCTCGCGCTGGCGCTTGGGGCCAGCGCGTAGCGGCGGCCGGGCAGTTGGTGCCAGCACTGCGTGGTGCGATCGGGCACCAGCGTGACGGCCGTCGTGCAGGGGGAAACGGGTCAACAGTAGAAGGGGAAGTCAATGGAAGCCGATTTGACCAACTTGCTCTGGTTCAAGAGCAGCGCCAGCGCCGTCGGCAACTGCGTCGAGGTGGCGCACCTGCCCGGGGGCGGGGTCGCCGTCCGCGACACCAAGGACCGCGCGAAGGCGGCCCACGTCTACACTCGCGGCGAGTGGGAGGCGTTCTTGGTGGGGGCCAAGAACGGCGAGTTCGACCTGCCGCGCTAGCTAAGCGGTTCGCCGCTGACAAGCCCGTGGCCTAGCGTGCGGGGCGATGGCGCCCGCGCGTGATGCCAGCCGGGGGGAGAGAAACGGCGGGCTCCCGCACCGAGTGCGGGAGCCCGTCACCATGCCTGGCGGCTAGCCGCGGGTGGCCGCCAGGAACGACGACCACTGCCCGGCCGGGATCACCAGGGCGGCGCCGGCCGGGCGCCAGGAGTCCCGGATCGCCACCTGGCCGTCACCGAGGGACGCCACCTCCACGCAGTTCCCGCCGGTCGGGCCGCTGTAGCTGCTCTTGACCCAGCGGACCGGGCCAGCGCATCGGTGCGTGCTGTCAGAAGTTGGGTTAGTCATGGGGGACTTCCTCCAGTTCCCTGATGATGTCGTCGAGGATTTCCGGCGACCGCTGCGGCGGGTGCGCCGCCAGGCTCATCCGCTCCATGGCGAGCATGTAGCGGTCAACCTCGTTCTGCTTGTCCAGGTACAGCGCGCTGGTCAGGTTCTCCACGTACACCACGTCCGGCAGGTCGCTCTCGGCGAACCGCAGGATGCTGAACCCGGTCGGCGCCGCGTGCCCGCCCGCGCCGTAGGGGATGACCTGGAGGGTCAGGGTCCGGGTGGTGCACATGTGCCTGACGTACTTGAGCTGCTCGACCTGCGTGGCCAGGCCCGCGGCCGGGCGCCGCAGCGCCACCTCGTCCACGATCACCCAGAGCTTGAGCTGGCCCTCGCGGAAGCGCCGCTGGCGCTCCTTGCGCAAGATGACGTGCCGCTCGCGCTCCTCCAGCGGGAAGTCGCCCAGCGCGATGACCGCGGACGTGTACTCCTCGGTCTGCAGCAGCCCGGGGATGAACTGCGGCTCGTACACCCGGATCGACCGCGCGGCCTCCTCCATCCCCACGTACGACTGGAACCAGTCGGGCAGGATGTCGTTGTACCGGTGCCACCAGCCGGGCCGGTTGGCCTGCTCGGCGATGGTCAGCAGCTGCTCGCGGTCGGCGGCGCTGACCCCGTAGAGGGTCAGCAGGTCCAGGACGTCGATCTCGCGGATCGCGTTGCGCCCCAGCTCGATGCGGCTGATCTTGGACTCGGAGGCCCGGATGGCCGCCGCTGCCTGCCGTGCGGTGATCCCCTTGGACTCCCGCAGCCGGCGCAGGTGGGTCCCCAGGAGGATCCGCAAGACGGTTGGCCCGTCGGATGAGTCAGGCACGATGGCCAGCCTCCTCACGTTCCTGTTTGCCGGGTTGCATGGTGAATGCCATCTGTGTTTTGGCGCAATTGCGCTTGGACGGTGCGGGCGCGGTCCCGCAGGCAAGGCCGCGTCCCCGCGCGGGGGCGCGGGCCCGCTTAGGCTGGCCTTGGCCAGCCGCCTGCTGTCGCCGGGTACGGCGAGCGAGCTGGAACCCATGATATCCCATTTGGGATATCATGCCAGTCTTCAAAGCCCTCAGGTTACTGAGTTTTCGGAGCGTAGCACAGCGAATCGCGAGGGTGCGGCGGGAACGGATCATGGCGGGCCACCGGCCCGCAATCGATTGCGGACGGGTGTGGCAGGGCATGGCAGGTGGGGTCGGGTGGTGACTGTGCCGGTTATGTCCGTACGCTCGGTCACCATTCGGCATCGCCAAGTCCGGTTCCGTGCCGGGTGCCGCGCTCGATGCGGCGCGGGAGGCCCGCGCCCGGCCGGCGATGGCCGGTCCCGGATCGCATGCGCAATTGCGCAGCGCTAATGCGAGATGCCCGTTCGGCGCGGCCCGCGCATTTGCGCGGTCGCGCCGGGTGGGCGCCGATTCCGGCGGAATTAATTGGCGGATGGCCATTCGCATGGCGATGCCGTCCGCGGCATTATGGGCGCGGCCGGCGAGTGCGGGCCTTTACCACTTCTCAAGGGGCGGTGTTCTAGGAGGCCGCGCCGGGCGGCGGGACGATCGCGTCGATTCCCGCCAGTTCCTCGTCGCCAGGCTCCCACTCGCCCGCCGCCGCGTTCGCCTTCACCTGCTCGGCGCTGGTGGCGCCGGCGATGACCGAGGAGCAGCCGGGCTGGGCAGCCAGGCCGCCGATGGCGATCTGCAGCAGGCTCAGGTCCCGCTGGCCGCCCCAGGCGATGAGCGCCTCGACCTTGTCGAGCTTGCCCTCGGTGATGAGGGCCGCCCGGGCGGCGATGCGGGTTCCCGAGGGCACCTCCTGCCCCTTGCGCACCTTGCCGGTCAGCAGCCCGTTGGCGAGCGGGAAGTACGGCAGCACGCCGAGGCCGAAGTGCCGGGCGGCCGGGACGACCTCCGCCTCCACGTCGCGCTCGAGCAGCGACCAGTGGTTCTGGGCGGAGACGAACGGGGCGCGCCCGGCCCGCGCGGCGGCGTGGGCGGCGTCCGCGACCTGCCAGCCCGCCAGGTTGGAGTGCCCCGCGTAGCGGACCTTGCCCTCGGCGATCAGCTCGTCCAGGGCGGCGATGGTCTCCTCAATGGGGGTCACCGGGTCCGGCGTGTGCAGCTGGTACAGGTCGATGTAGTCGGTCTGCAGGCGGGCGAGCGACTTCTCGACCGCGAGCCGGATGTAGGCCCGCCCGCCCTTGGCGCCCGCGGCGGGCCCGTAGCCCATGTCCATGTCCTGGTGGCCGAACTTCGTCGCCAGCACGACCTTGTCCCGGCGCCCGCGCAGCGCCTCGCCCAGCACGACCTCCGACGCGCCCGCCCCGCCGTAGATGTCAGCCGTGTCGAACAAGGTGATCCCCGCCTCGATCGCGGCGTCCACCATCGTCAGTGACCGCTGGGGGTCTATCCGGCCCCCGAAGTTGTTGCACCCGAGGCCGACCGCTGACACCAGGAGCCCGGAATTGCCGAGGTTTCGATAGCGCATGGCGGCCATGATACGGAGGGCGATCCCGCCCGCACCGCCCGGACCAGCAACCTCTTGCGCCACGGGCGCCCGCCTGGCCCCGGTCCGGGCACCGTGCCCCGGTTTGCCCGGGCTCGCCCGCCCGGGCGACACTGGTCGCCGTGACGATCACCCTGGGCAGCGAGCTGGACCGCCAGATCGCGCGCCTCGCGGTTCCCGCCCTCGGCTCGATCGCCGCCGAGCCCCTCTACAACCTGGTCGACACCGCCATCGTCGGCCACCTGGGCCGGATCCCGCTGGATGCGCTCGCGATCGCCACCAGCGCCCTGTCCGTCGCCGCGTGGCTGGCGATCTTCCTGTCCTTCGCGACTACCTCGGCCGTCGCGCGCCTGGCGGCCAGCACCGGCGCCGAGCGGCACGCCGCCGCCGGCCGGGTCGTCGGGGCCGCCTACCTGATCGCCCTCGGCTGGGGCGTCGTGACCGCCGCGGTCCTGGCCCTCATCGCCCCCTACCTCGCCGACCTGCTGGGCGCGCACGGCGACGTGCGGGCCGGCGCGGTGGACTACCTGCGCATCGCCGCGATCGGGCTGCCGTTCCTGTACGCCTCCTACGCCGGCAACGGCCACCTCACCGGACTGGCCGATGCCCGCACGCCGCTGAAGATCGCGCTCGGGGCCAACGCCCTCAACGCCGCCGCCGAGGTCGCCCTCGTCTTCGGCCTGCACGCGGGCCTGGCCGGCTCGGCCTGGGGGACCGTCGCCGCCCAGGTCACCGCCGCCGCCTGGTACTTCGCCCGTTCCCGGCGCGCCCGCATCGCCCCCCGCTGGCCGGCCCGCGAGGAGCTCACCGGGCTGCTGCGCGACGGCCACCAGCTGTCGGTCCGGACCTTCGCCCTCGGCGCGGTCCCGCTCGCCGCGACCGCGATCGTGGCCCGCCTCGGCCCGGTCCAGCTCGGCGGCCAGCAGGTGGCGGTCCGGCTGTGGTACCTGCTGTCGCTGTCGCTGGACGCCCTCGCGGTGCCCGGCCAGGTCTACGTCAGCGCGGCGCTCGGGGCGGGTGACCCCGCCCGCGCCCGCGCCGTCGGCCGCCGGGTCCTGCTCATCGGCCTGGTCGCCGGGGTCGCGCTGGCTGCGGTCACCGCCGCCCTCGCGCTCGTCGCCCCGGGGGCGTTCACCGCCGACCCCGCGATCCGGCACGCGGCCGTGGTCGCCCTGCTCGCCGCCGCCCTCACCCAGCCGCTGGCGGCGCTCGCGTTCGTCCTGGATGGCCTCATCCTCGGGATCGGCGACTACGTGGCGATGCGCCGGGCGATGATCCTCGCGATCGGCGGCTTCCTGCCCCTCGCCCTGCTCACCGCCCGCTTCCACGCCCTCGGCCTGCCGGGCGTGTGGGCCGCGCTGGGCGTGTGGCTGGCGGCCCGGGCGGCCCTGCTGGGCTGGCGCTGGCGGTCCCACGTCCGCTCCTGCGCCGTGGCGGCGCCGTCGACGGCGGGCTAGCGGTAGGCGCTCAGGCCCAGCCTGACCGCCATCGCCAGGCCCGTGGCCGCGACCAGCAGGCGCAGGGCGGTGACCGGGAGCCGCCGGGCGAGCGGCGGGCCGGCCATCCCGCCGAGCAGGAAGCCGGCTGACAACAGCGGCACGACCGCCCAGTCGACCGGGGCGAACAGCGCGAACGCGATCGCCGCGACCGCGTTGGCGGCCCCGCTGACGACGTTCTTGAGCGCGTTGACGCGGATCAGCGGCTCGGCGAACATCATCGACAGCACCGCCAGCAGCACCACCCCGCCCGCCGCCCCGAAGTACCCGATGTACACCGCCGCCGCGAACACCGCCAGCAGCAGCCGCCCCGATGGCCGTGGCCGGGGCTGGCCGTCACGGGGCTGGCCGTCACGGGGCTGGCCGCCACTGTGCTGGCCGCCACTGTGCTGGCCGTCGGCAGGCCGGGGCGAGAGCCGCCGCAGCCGGGGCTGGAGGAGCAGCAGCACCGACGCGCCCGCGATCAGGACCGGGACGACGACCGCGAACGCGCTGGCCGGGGCGAGCAGCAGTGCCGCCGCCCCGGCCGCCCCGCCGGCGGCGGTGATGGCGCACAGGCGCAGCGCCCGCCCGCGCTGCCCGGCCAGCTCCGGCCGCGCCCCGATGACCGAGCCGGCCGAGGTGAAGACCAGCGCCATGGTGTTGGTGACGTTGGCGGCCAGCGGCGGCAGCCCGAGGGCCAGGAGCACCGGGTAGG
>DATBEM010000032.1:0-20725 GCA_036276115.1 Trebonia sp. | reverse complement strand
TTGCCGGTCCCGCCGTAGTTCCAGGTCTGGAGCGGGGTCCCGGGCGCCGTGGCGCCGACGCCGCCGGTGATGTTCCAGCTTTCGCCCTCGGCCTGGGCGTTGTCGTTGACCACCTCGTAGTAGCCGCTCGCCGACGTCGGCACGAACTTCCAGAGCTGGCTGGCGGCGCCCGTGCAGGCGAGCTGCTGGACGGCGGTGCCGTTGGCGGTCGCGCCCCCGGCGGCGCTGGCGCACAGGCCGGACGACTCGTTCTTGACCTCGAACCACGACGAGGTGACGCCGGAGGGGGCAAAGCTCATCGAATGGACGTTCCACCCCCCGTTGTCCTGGTCCACGACCAGCGCCTGGGTCCCCGCGGGCAGGGTGACGGTGGCGCTCACCGTCGCCCAGTCCTGCCAGCCGCCGGTGGCGGGCACGTTGATGTCGCCTGACAGGCTGGCGCCCGAGAGGCTGGCGATGTGCAGGCCGTCGGTCACGCCGCCGGGCGAGGCCACGCGCAGGCTCACCGCGTAGGTGCCGGCGCCGGCCGCGTTGACCGTGTACCGGAACCACTGCCCGCTGCCCGTCCAGCCGAGGTCGTAGCCGGCCCCGGCGCCGGCCGTGCCGGTGGTGTCGCCCGTCGCCTCCAGGTCGACCCCGTCGCCGCGGTACCCGTTGGCCGTGCCATTGACCGAGGCGACGTTGTAGGCCACGCCCGGCCCGCCGGCGTCGTAGTTGGCGGCCTGCACGGTGCCGGGCACCTCGGCCGCGGTGCCGCCGTAGGGCGCCTCGGCCGGCGGGGTGGTGCTGTAGCCGGCGGCGACGATGTTCGCCTGCACCGCGCTCTGGGTGGCCTGGGACGGGAAGCCGGAAACGTCGGCCGCCTCGAAGAACTCTCCGTCGCCCAGGCTCGTGTTGTCCCCGCCGGTGCCCAGCTCGATGGAGCCCTGGACCTTCATCGGGTTATAGCCATTCGGCAGCGCGCCCGAATAGGTCTTGATCAGCCCGCCGGACTGGCCGTTGCCGTACTGCAAGGTCATCGTGGTCGAGCCGTTGTTCTCCTCCCAGGCCGAGACGAACGTGCCGGACTCGCTCGGGTAGGCCGGGGGGTTGTTCCCGGTATCGCTGAAGTACATGCCGTTCTCGATGTCGGCCCCGACCCAGGGGCCGGGGCCGGTGCAGTTGCCGGTCCAGCAGTCGGTGCCGTAGTAGATCGCGTTCATGGTGGCGTCGCCATCGTCGGAGTCGTTGGTCTCGCCCTGGCCGAAGTCGAAGCAGCACTGGTCGCTGGTGAGGTTGGAGGACATGACCGCGTACAAGCCGTCGGGATCCGAGCCGGTCGGCAGGTTGCGGGCGGAGTTGTCGCGGTAGCCGGTCCCGAACTTGTCGAAGTCGATCCCGTAGGCCGGCTGGCCCCCGACGTAGACCGGCAGCGCCTGCGCCGGGGCGCCGATGTCGGCCCCGCCGGGGCCGGGGCCCGCGTTGCCGCCGCTGCAGCCCGAGCAGGCGGTGCCCGGCGAGACCGGCATGTTGTTGCCATTGGCGCTCTGGTCGTACAGCTCGGAGATGGTGCACGTCGTGCTGGCGCAGAACGAGTTCTCGGGGGCAACGTTGACGACCCCGCCGGCCGACTCCGGCCCGACGTCGAGGCGGGCCGCGTCGGAGGCCCGCTGCACCTGGTACAGCGGCCCGTCGTAGGCCCCGAACAGCGCCCGGGTGGTGCTGTAGGCCGCCGCGCACGGCGTGCCGCCCGACGCGTAGATGTCGCACGGCCCGGTCGTGGCCGCTCGCGCCGGCCCGCCGCCGAGGCCGGGGATCACCAGCCCGGGGATGACGAGCGCGATCGCCAGCACCAGGGCCGCGGCCAGCCCAGCCCACCGCCGGATGAGGGTTATCGAGAACATGTGCCAGCTTCCGTCGACGATCGGAAATGTTCAAAGTAGGCGCTATGCGGCGAATCTCGTGGCTCCTGGCTCCGAGATTGCGCCCACTTCCCCCGTAAGTCAAGGCACGCTGCCTGTGGGGCACGCTGCCTGTGGGGCGCGCTGCCCGTGAGCGCGGGCTCCCGGGTCAGGACGTGAGGCCGAGCCGGGTGAGCTCGGCCCCTAGCTGCTCGGCGGCCGGGTTGCCGGGAAGCAGGCTCGTCAGCCTCTCCTGGAACGCCCGCCAGGGGAGGAGGTGGGGGTAGCGGCTGAACGTGTCAATAAGGCTGAGGAGCTCAATGCGCTCCCGGGGGCCTACCTGCAGTTGCTGGGCGACCGCCGGGGGGAGCGACGCGTACACGAGCTGGCGAAAGCCCGGGTCCTGCAGTTCCGGGATGGCAACCAGGTACTCGATGAGCGCCCGTCGGCCGAGTGCCGGCGGGCGGGGCGCGCTTCCGGTCACTGGGCCTGGCGCTGGCGTGGCGGCTAGCGGCAGCGCGGACGGGGACGTATTGCCAGCCGACGTGGCGGCCGGGGGCAGCGGCGCGGTCGCCTGCCCGGCTGGTGGTGTCGCCGGATCAGCGGGCGCGCGGCGCAGCCGGACCACCACCCAGCCGACTATCGGGCCGACGACCGCCGCGCCTACTCCGCTGAAGACCCACGTGTACCAAGGCATGCACTTATTGTCGGGCAATAAGCTGGCTGCGTGGCTACTGATACTCTTGCAACACAAGAGGCGTGAAGTAGCTTTTCTTGCTATTGAGCGCTCGCTGCGGGTCGGGATTAAATATGGTGCTTCCGTAACATGTCCGGAACTTCTACCATGGATGCTGATGGATTTTGCTGTTTAGCGACGCGCGGAGTCGACGGGGAGTGCTGGCGTGGACATGGAGTCGCGTGATCTCGAGTCAGACATCATCGACCTGGCTCGATACTCGCTCGATGATCTCCGGGCGCGCGGGACCGAGGACTTCGGGGCGTCCCTCGGCCGCCTGCTGGAGCAGGTTTATGTCCTGCGCCCAAACTTCTCCGGAAACGGGGGCGCCCCGGGCCGGGCCGACTGAGACTTACCTGCCCTCGGCGACCCCGGCGGCGGTCGGCACCCGAACACGGGGCATGCCCGCCCTTTTCCGGGGACCGCGCATTCCGTGAGCTTCCGTAATCCGCCCGTTGCTTCTAGCATGGAAACGGGCCGATTCCCTCGGCCGGACGAAGGCGGTTACCGAGCCGAAGGGACCAATGACATGGACGTGCAGTCGTGTGATCTTGAATGCGAAGTCATAGACCTGAGTACTTACTCGATTGATGGCCTCCGTGCCTGTGACGTGGGGCATTTCGGGGTGGACCTGGAGCGCGTCTTGCGGCAGGTTTACCGCCCGCGCCCCAACTTCGCGGGCGGGTCGGCCGGCGCGCCCGGGCGCGCCGATTGATGTCGCATTTGCCGGAAATGCCGCACAGGCATCGCATTTCCGTCGACGCTTTTGATCACCTGGCGGCAGGCGGGGGAAGCCCGGAGATCATGCGGCTGCTCTCGGGCGGGGAGCGGAGTCGTCGCCTGGCGCTGCTGCACACGTTGCTCACCATCGCCGCCAAGGACCCGGAGATAGCAGGCCCGCTCGGCAGCGTCGCCGAAATGTGGGACGTGCTCGCGGCAATGCAGAAGCAGGCGCCGGCGGAGTTCGACGACATTTTCATGCTGCCGCAGATCGGCATGTGGATCGCGCAGACACTCCGCCGCCTGCACGCGGGGCCCAGGGGGCCAGGGCCGCTCTGGGCTGACGTTGGCCATGGGTTCAGCCTCGCCCTCGCGGTGGCTGCCCGGGCCGGGGCCGCGCTGGCGACGAGGGTCCCGTGCCGGGACGGCAATGTCATGATCCCTGGCGTCGGGATGGCCCGCCTCGGGGGGGACGGCTTCAGCGCGGCCGAGGCGATCGCGAGCGGCTCGGCTCTCAGCCTCGCCAACGGGCACGGCCAGTGCCAGGTGAGCCTGCCCGCCACCGCCGACGCGGACAACTGGTGGCACTTGCGCCAGCTGGGCTACCAGGCGCCCGGGCAGCAGATCAGGGTCTGGCTGGACGACATCGATCCCTATCGCGAGCTGGCCGACCCGATCGCGCCGGACCGGCTCCCCGGCGCGACGGCTCACCGCTGGCAGCAGTTGTTCACTGGAGCGTGCGACATCTTCGCGCGCGACGATCCCGGGCTGCTGCCGGCGCTGGCGGCCGGGCTCGCGTCGATCGTCCCGCTTCCAGTCGCGTCCGGCGGGCGGATCCTGAGCGCGTCCTCGGGCGATTCGTCGGGCAGCGCGCTTGTCTCCTTGCCCGCCGGGCCGGCGGAGCTGGCCGTGACCCTCGTCCACGAGTTCCAGCACATCAAGCTGGGCGGGGTGCTGCACCTGCTGACCTTGTGCGCCCGCGAGCAGGCGCCGCAGCTGTACGCCCCGTGGCGAGACGATCCCCGGCCACTCAGTGGGCTGCTGCAGGGAGTCTACGCGTTCCTCGGCGTCACGGACTTCTGGCGGCGCCACCCGCGAGCCAGCACCGGCCCGGACGGCCGGCTGGCCGAGTTTGAGTTCGCCTTGTGGCGAGAGCACACGTGGCAGGCACTGGGAACCTTGCGGGCGGAGGCTGGCCTGACCGACCTTGGCCGCCGCTTCGCCGAAGGCATGTCGAACCAGGTGCGCGGCTGGTGGGAGGAGCCGGTCCGCCCGGATGTGCTCGACGCCGTCTGGCTGGCCGCCAACGACCACCGGGTGTCCTGGCGCATCCGGCACGTGCGGCCAGACGCCGCTTACGTGGCGACGCTGGCGCGGGCAGTGCGCCGGGGTGGCCCGGTCGACCTGGCCGAGGCACCCGCGCCGACGGTGATAGCCGGCCCCACGGCCAGGTGGCCCCGCCAGCGAGCAAGCCTGGCCCGGATGCGCATAGTAACGCCCGGAGCCGGCCCGGCCCCGTCGGACCTGGCAGCGATGGGACTGGTTCCCGATCTGGCCCTGCTGGCGGCGGACAAGGCCCTGGTCAGCGGAGACCACCCGCGTGCGGTGCAGGAGTACGCCGACGTCATCGCGGCCGCGCCGCAGGGCGCTGGCGCCTGGGCCGGGCTTATCCTCGCGCTTGCCGCGCGTGAGGAGTTCGCCCGGCCGCTTCTCCGGCACCCGGAACTGCTGGTCGCCGTCTACCGGGAACTACGGGCCACGCCGGCGGCACTGACCCCGCCGGCGGTGGCACGGCTGCTCACGGCCCGCCCGGACCTCGTCACAGAGGCCACGGCGCGCTGTCCACATCCGCCCGGAAGCCCCTGACCGCAGCCTCCGTCGCCGGATGGCCATCACCGAGCGCGCGCCGCAGCCCGACGATGGCATCCGCCCGCAGCGCGTCGCCCTCGCCGGTGCGACCGACGGCCCGGTAGTCGAGGGCGAGGTTGAACGAGCAGGCGATCGCCACCGGGTGACTGTCGCCGAACACCCGGCGATAGTGCTCAAGGGAGCCTGAGTCGAGGCGGAGTGCCTCTTCGAAGTTCTGCAGCGCGTAATAGTCGCTGGCGTGGTTGATGGCGCAGGCGAGCGTGACCGGATGAGAGTCGCCGAGGCGCTCCCTGAGCCCCGCGAGCGTCACCACGTTGGTCTGATAGGCGGCATCGGCCTCGCCCAGCAATCGCAGCGTGACCGCCTGGTTGGCCCGGACTATCAGCGTGTAGGGATGCTGGGCGCCCAGCAGGGCCCGGTACCGCTCGAAGGTCTGCTCGTCCAGGGCCCTCGACTCAGCCAGCTCGCCCGCTTGCCGGAGGTCCACCGCGAGGTTGGACGTGGTCGCGAGGGTGTCGGGGTAGTTTTCCCCGTACCGTCGCTGGTACCTGGCCACGGTCTCCTCGCAGAGCTCCCGCGCTGCCTCGAGGTCCCCGGCGCGGCGACGGCACACCGCCAGGTTGCGGGCTGCCCCGATGGCGAGGGGATTGCTCACCCGGAAGAGGCGGACCGCCCGCTCGTATGTCCCCTCCTGCAACTCGCGGGCGGCCAGGTACTCGCCTTTCTCGCACTGGTCGATCGCCATGCCGTTCAGCGTGCTGATGGTGGACTCGTCGTCCTCGCCGAGCACGACCCGGCGGCGCTGCCAGGTGTCCTGGTCCAGGCGCAGGGCGGTCTTGAAGTCGCCCGCGAGCCGGAGGCTGACCGCCACGTTGTGCGCGGCGGCGAGGGTCGCCGGGTCATCGTCGCCGAAGGCGCGCTGGGCGCGCGTGAGCACGGCCTGGTCGTTTTCCCGGGCCGCCGCGAACTCGCCCCGGCCGCGCATGTCCGCGCCGAGCTGGAGCAGGGCGTCGATCAGGCCCTCGTCATCTTGGTCGGCGATACGCCGGTAGACAATGGCGACCTGGGTGTCGATCTCGGCCGCGCCCTGGAAGTCGCCGAGGATCCGGCTTACGTACGCGTGGAACTTGCGTAGCGCCAGGGTCTCCGTGTCCTCCTCGCCGAAGCGGTCAAGCCAGGTGGCGATGACCTCTGAGCCGAGGGTCCGGCTGCCCTCATGGTCACCCCAGTAGTAAAGGAAACGGACCATTCCCGAGAGCAGTTCGCGAACCCACGGGTCGTTGCAGCCGACGATTCCCGAGGCGCTCACGTGCGGGTACAGCGCCTGGTAGCGGGGCCACTGGTCGCTGGCGCGAGGGCTGTTCGGGTTCGCGTTGGCTAGGAGGATATGCGCGTAATGCCGCATCTCATCCTGCGTGTCGGTCTGCATGCGGCGTATCAGCGCCGCCTGCACTAGCCGGTGCAACTGGAGGGTGTTGCTGCGGTAGTCGATGCGGGCGAGGGCGTACCGGCTGATGTCCCGGATGGCCCGGCCGAGCTTGATCGGGTCCGAGAGCACCTCGTCCAGCTCGGGGGTCAGCGACACGCTGCGCGATCCCCGGAACAGCGTCCTCGGGATCGGCTCGGGGGCCAGGAAGGCGCAGATCTGCAGCAACTGGAGAGCAGCCAGGTTGCTCTCCTCAAGGCGGTCGAGCGAGACGTTCCACGCGGCGGCGACGGACATGGCGTAATCCGGTGATGAGGACTCGTCAAAGAGCTCTAGGCGCTTTTGCTCGATCAGGGACAGGTACTCGCCGACTGCCATCCCCGTGGCCGCGTGCCAGCTCGCTGCCTGCTCGATCGCGAGCGGGAGGTCGCCCAGCGCCTCGGCGAGGTGGTCCGCCTCGATATCGGACAGGTCCGGGTTGCGGCGCTGGATGAGCGCCTGGCTCTCCTCGCGGCGGAATACGTCCACCGAAAGGGTGTCGGCAACTCCGGACCACTCCAGGTTGCGGGAGGTGACCAGGACTTTCCCCGACCCTCCGGTCGGGAAGTAGCTGCGCACGGTGGCGATGTCCTCCGCGTTATCGAACACCAGGAGCCAGTTCTTGTACGGCCGGCCGGAGCGCAACGCCTCCCGGACGGCCGGAACCGCCGAGTTGGCCTCGGCACCAACGTCGAGCTGGAGGCTCTGGGCAAGATCGGCCAGGGACGCGAGGATCTGGCTCTGCTGCTCCGCCGGGATCCACCAGATGATGTCGTAGTCGCCGACATGCCGGTAGACGTACTCGATCGCGATCTGTGACTTTCCCACGCCGCCCATGCCGTGCAGGGTGTTGGGAGTCACGGCCGCGGTAGAGGCATCGCGCAATTGCCGGTGCAGCTGGTCAAGCAGGTCCTCCCGGCCCGTGAAGTTGACGTTCCGGGGCGGGACGTTCCATACCGGCGGGGAGAATCCCTGGATCTCCCTCAGCCCGGTCGGCGTCGGGCTACTCATCCGGGCACTCGCGGTGGCCAGGCCCGGCTCCGCGAGATTGCCCGGTGACGTCAGGTCAGCGGCGGGCGGGGCGGTGAGGTCCGGGTCGGCGACGCCATCATCGTCGTGCATTTGAGTGCCTATCCCATCCGATTTGGGCTCAGGGTTCATCATCCGGTTGAGGTCAGCGACCTTGCTGCCAAGGCGCCGGGCGCGTTCTAGGTAGGGTCCGGATAGCGATCTCAGCACCGCTATTTCTACCTGGACGAACGGCAGTGACTCAGGGGTGACCGGCGGCTCGGGGGCCTGGTCGGGCGCGAGCAGGGCGGTCTGCATGGTCCGGGTGGCCGGCGTCCGGTCCCCGTAGTAGCGGGCCGCGGTCGCGAACGCCCGGGCGGTGTCGGCCCGGACCGCGCCCGCCAGCAGGGCCTCGCGGGCGCCATCGATGAAGTCCAGGCGCACCGGGCGAGCCGGGTCGGTGGCGGGCGAGTCCCGGACCGGGTACAGCAGCCCGCTGGCCCAGATCTCCGCGAGGTGCGCCGGCCGTGACTCGGGGAGGATCTGATGCTGGAGCGCCTCGATCAGGCCCTGCTCCAGCGGCGCGGCGGCCAGGTGGGTGGCGAGCCGGACGGCGGTCGGCGAGGCGTTGCCGCGGAACCTGAGCACCTGCTCGCGGCCGGTCGGGGCGAGGCCGGAAGGCTCGCTGGACGTTGGCGTGGCCGAGCCCGCCAGCAGTACCCAGGCGTCCTGCCAGCCCGTGCTCTGGCCCGTAACCAGTTGCGCCCACCAGGTCAGCCAGTCCTTGTCCAGTTCGAGGACCGGAATGGGGACGGTCGTGGCCCAGTCCTCCGGCAAGGGATCAAGAGGACTGCGCGTGGTGGCGAGCGCGTCCATGAGGTAGCGCCGGTTCGGGGCGTCGGCCGCAGGCGTCCGTAGCCGGACCCGCCAGGGGGCCGCGGCGGTGTGGTGCCATGCTTGATGCGGGAACAGGTGCAGCACGGCCACCGCCGCGGACTGGCCCCAGGTCGCTAGCGTCCGCTGCGCTGCGCCCGTGCGCCAGGCCAGCCCCAGCCCGTCAGTGAGGGCGAGCACTACCCGTCGGCCGGGCTGGCTCAGCAACTCGGCCGGATCGGTGATGCCGGATCCGGGCTCCGGGCCGCGGAGGATGACCCGCGGGGGCACTTCGCCCGCCTCGTCGCCGGCCTGGAGATCAAGGTAGCGGAGCCGGACGTCACGGAACGCGCCGAGCTGGCCCAGCAGCGAGGTGAACTGCGCGACCGTACGCCGCCAGGCCGGCATCGACGGTCCCTCGTCCACCACCAGCGTCAGGTCGAGCCGCCGGGTCCGGACCGGCCTGGTGTAGGGAAGCCACAGGTTGTCCTCGGCCGCTGCCTCGGCGGTCCGTTCCTCATCGAGCTCCACGTCAACCAGGGAGGGCATGGGGCGCTTGAATGGCCGCAGGGCGCGCGAGATGGCCTTGCCGTCAGGCAGCGCCGTCGTGCGGGACGACTTAGCGGCCGGGCCGTCCGCCCGCCCCGCTCCGGGCGGCAGCGCCGCGCCCGGGGCGTGCCCCGCGCGTGACTGCGCACCGTGCGACAGCCGGTCCCGGAGGTATGCCTCGGTGAGGCCCTGAGTCCGGCCGACGTCGAGCTCAGGCTCGTCGGCATCCGCTACTTGCCGGGTGCCCTCGGCCCCGTGGCCGGGGTCGGGCCCGCCAGCGGGCCGGGGCGCCGCGTCATCCGCCGTGCCCGGGACTTCGGCATCGGCCTGCAGGGCCGCGAGCCATACCGCGTCCGCCAGTTCGCGCCAGGTGATGTCCGCGCTCCAGGGCTGGGCGGCCATCAGGTTCCGGTCCCCAGGCTGCGCCAGAGGGCGTCCTCCAGGCGGGGCCATGACTCGTCCGCGGCGAAGCCCTCGGCGGACAAGAGGAACACGGCGTTCAGCAACTGGTCGGCCGCGAGGTTCCCGTTGCGCCCGCGCTCGGCAAAGGCGCGGACGAGGTCGCGGTGCCTGCTGTCTCCCGTGAAGTGGGCCGCGACGATCGCGGCGAGCTGCTCCTCGTGGAAGGGCGGCATGTCAAGCTGGACGCACCTGCGCAGGAACGCCGCCGGGAACTCGCGCTCACCGTTACTCGTTACCACGACGAACGGGAATTCGCGGCAGCGGACCTGCCCGTCGATGACGGTGACGGTCCTGTCCGGATCATCCGTGAATACGGTGACATCAGGCTCGCGGTCCCGGAGCCGCACGAGCTCGGGGATGCTGAATTCCCCGTCCTCAAATACGTGAAGTAGGTCGTTGGGCAGGTCAATGTCGCTCTTGTCCAGTTCATCGATTAGCAGTACGCGGGGTGCGTCGAATGCAAGCAATGCAGTCCCGAGCGGGCCAAGGCGAATAAAGTTGCCGATCCGGGTATCAGGATCCCGGGCCGACGTCGCCTGCGCGCGCCCGATGGCATCATAGCCGTACAAGCCTGACTGCAACGTGCTTCGGCTCGTAATGGGCCACTGGAGCACGCGGCCAAGGCCGAGCTCCCGGGCTACCCTATAGGCCAATGTCGATTTACCGGTGCCGGGCGCGCCGGTGACCAGCAGCGGCCTCCGCAGCAGGAGCGCGGCATTCGTCATGTCCGCTTCGCGCGGGTCGGGCTGGACGGCCGGGCCGGCGCCGGTGCCCAGGCGGCGGTCCGCGTCGGTTCCCTCGGCGGGCGGGGGTTGCTGGACGGGCGAGCCATTGAAGCGCCGCCACGGAGGCGGGGCGGGCAGCGCGCGCCCGGGCTGGCCGCCGCGCGGCCGCCCGCTCCCTGTATACACCCACCAGGTCGGAACGGTGGGGCCGCCCTGGCCGTTCGACGAATGATCATTGCCCATTTCCGGAGACCTCGCGATTGCTGATGGGAGTCATGGGATAGGGTGATATGTCGACTAGGTGCGTCGGGTCGTCCCACAGAATGGTAATGTGGCGCCTAGAGTGATTTGAGGACCCTTCACCGTCAATTCCGGCTGCTTCCGCCCTAAATATTCTTAGTCGTTCCAGGAGCCGCATTGGTGGTCCTTCGGCAAGGAGATCAACGAGGCTTTCGAACTCGGCGGAGCGTTGCTCCCGGCGATCCCAGATCATCACCGGTACTCCAGCGTGGACTGCTATCCAGAGCTGATCCTGGGCACTAGCCGAGGACATCTTCGGAGGGCTGGGAAATGCCACCGCCGAGATGCTCTCGTCAAGCTGGAGCTGGTAATTCCAGGTATCTCGGGCGTTAGGATCCTCAAGGATCCAGTGCCGGTTAATGGTAGGGCTGGATGCCATCGTGGCCCACCGGTTGCGCCAGACCCGGTGAAGTCGCGGGCGCCGCATCCGGTCCAGGCTCCGAACGATGACGGGATAGAGCATGCACAGGGGCGTGCCGCCCGGCGTGCCCAGGTTGGAAAGCCACCATTCGACCGGCTCATTGAGGAGCGGCAGGGGGAGGGCGAACTCCAGCTGGACTCGCCG
The DNA here is from genome assembly GCA_036276115.1 of Trebonia sp. GTDB lineage: Bacteria > Actinomycetota > Actinomycetes > Streptosporangiales > Streptosporangiaceae > Trebonia. The sequence goes on along the minus strand of DATBEM010000032.1, from coordinate 9,573 downwards.
GTCGGCGCGTGCCCCCCAGGCCGCTTCCGCCCGTCCGACCATCTCGTCGACGACCCGGCCGGCGTCCCGGGCCCGCGCCGTCTGCGCTTCCCCCTGGACCGGATGCCACGGTCCGGGCCGGTACTGCGTCCAGGGCGTGATTACGTAAGATCCAGCGAAGAGCGGGTGCTCTTCCATCTGGATAACGAGGCATGGCGGCGCGAGTTTCGGGAGCGGGGTTCGAATGGCCTCCCGCCGCAGGGCGCTCAATTCCGGTCCTAGGCCCATCTGCGCGGCTTCGCTATCATTCCACTGCCGCAGTTGCCCTGCCAGCTGGCCTAGCAGCCGCGACGCGACATACTCGATGAACGCCAGCGCTGGCGGCAAGCCATCGGGCCGGGCGTTCAGGCCGGTTAGCTGCTCGAATGCCGACACGAGGCCGTGAGGATCGTTCGTTGGCAGCGGCGCCATCTCGTCGGTGGCCGCGTACCAGATGGCCTCCACCTCGAGGATGCCGGTGCCTTCCGCTTTGTGGAGCAGGTCATGGGCGGCCAGGCGTTGCGGGCGGGGCACGACATCGAGGGCCGCGAAAGTACGCACGAGCTCGGCTGCCTCGATGGTCGCTGCGTCGTCGGGGGCGAACAGCTCAAGTTGCTGGACTAGCCAGTCAAGGCCATGCTGATGCCGGAAGCACTCAGTGACGATGGCGATGGCGTGAGTCCGGGGTGACGAGTGCTCTTCAACGGTGAAGCCATCGCCGACGGAGTCGGCCAGCTTGCGGACGAAAAGCTGCCGGGAGCCGGGAGAGATCATGAACGGCAGGGCCGCCAGCACCCGGACCAAGGCCTGCTCCAGGTCATGCCTGGGTTCCTTGGCCGTGGCTTCTGACACCAATCCTCCAAGGAATGCCGTCTGCGTCATGAGGGTGGGCACTGTCGTACGTTTCGCTCCTCCGGAGCAGGAGTATTACCACCGTACATGTGACCAGCGGTTTACCGTTCCTCTTCACAGGATAAGGAAAGCCGGACAGGCGCTCTATACTTGAACGCATCGAAAATGGTGTTCATGCTGTGCTTCTTGTTACCAGGGTGAAGCCGTGCCGATGCGCGTTCAGGCGAGGAGGGCGCTCGTCGGCGCGGTGTGCTTCACTGGGGCACGGCCAACGCCGATGGAGCTTTTACCGGCCCCGTCTATCGGGAAATCAGCCGGCCCCTGGTCGGGTCGCGCCGGTCTACTCGCCGGGGCGGGCCCCCGGGCGGATGATGCCGGCCTCGTAGGCCAGGACCACGACCTGGACCCGGTCGCGCAGGCCGAGCTTGCCCAGGATGCGGCCGACGTGCGACTTCACCGTCGTCTCGGACACGTGCAGGGCGCTGGCGATCTCGGTGTTGGACAGGCCGCGGCCTACGGCCGTGAGCACTTCGGCCTCGCGCTCGGTGAGCGCGGCGAGCCGGGGGTACAGGTCCGCCCGCTGCGCGGCCGACAGCACCGGGACGCGGGCGTACTCGTCGAGCAGGCGGCGGGTGACCCGGGGGGAGACGACCGCGTTGCCCGCCGCCACCGTCCGGATGGCCGTGACGAGCTCGGCCGGGTGGACGTCCTTCAGCAGGAACCCGCTCGCCCCCGCCTGCAGGGCTCCGAACGCGTACTCGTCGAGGTCGAAGGTCGTCAAGACCAGCACCCGGACATCGGGGTTGGCAGCGATGATGCGGCGGGTGCCCTCGATGCCGTCGGCGCCCGGCATCCGGATGTCCATCAGCACCACGTCGGGCGGGCGGCGGCGGGCGAGCTCGGCCGCCTCGTCGCCGGTGCCCGCCTCCGCGATGACCGTCAGGTCGTCCTCGGCCTCGATGATCATGCGGAAGCCGCGGCGGAGCAGGGGCTGGTCATCGGCCAGCAGCACCGAGATGCTCACGCGCCCTCCTCGCTGGCGCTCGCCGGCCGCGCTCGCGCCGCCTCCCGGGGGGCGCCCCCCGTAGCCCCCCGGTCCGCGCCCGCTGGCAAAACCGCCAGCTTAGCGGGCACTCCTCGCCCTCCGGACTCATGACTGGGCCTCCGGGCGCAGGACGGCGGTGACCAGCCAGCCGCCGCCGGGGGCAGGGCCGGCGCTGAGGGTGCCGTCGTGCAGGGCAGCGCGCTCGCGCATCCCGCCGATGCCGTGGCCGGGGGGCGTGCCCGGCCGCGCGGGCGTGCCGTCGTCGGCTACTCGCACCTCCACCACCGGGGCGTTGTAGCTGATGGTGACCCGCGCCCGGGTCGCCCGGGCGTGGCGGATCGTGTTGGTGAGGGCTTCCTGGACGATCCGGTAGGCGGTCAGCCCGGCCGAGGCGCCGAGCGGGAAGGGCTGTCCCTCGATATCGAGGTCAACCGCCAGGCCGGTCGCCCGGACCCGCTCGGCCAGCTCGCTGAGCTCAGGCACGCCCGGTTGCGGCGCCAGGTCGGCGGGCCCGTCGTCGGTGCGCAGCACGCCCAGCATCGCCCGCAGGTCGGACAGGGCCTGCCGTCCGGCCTGGGAGACCTCGCCCATGACCTCGCGGTCCGGGGCCGAGCGGCTGACGACGGCGGCCGCGTCGGCCAGGGTGACCACGACCGACAGGCTATGGGAGACGATGTCATGCAGCTCCCGCGCGATCCGGTTCCGCTCGGCCGCCGCCGCGATGGCCGCCTGCTGGTCCCGCTCGATCGCGAGCCGCCGGGCGCGCTCGTCCATCCAGGCCAGGTACCGGCGGCCCGACGCGGCGGCCAGCCCGGCGAACAGGGCCGCGATCACCATCGCGGTCAGGAACAGCAGCGACCGCGGCGCCGTCCCGGCCAGGCCCCACCGCAGCGCGGCCATGAACACGCCCCCCTCCAGCAGCGCCGCGGCGGCGAGGCTGCGGCCCCACGGCTCGTGCGCCGCCACCGTGTACAGCCCGATGAGCAGCGCCGCGTCCCCCAGCAGGGGAAAGCCCAGGAGCCACTGCCCGAAGGCGACGGCGCAGGTGACGAGGAAGGTCACCGAGGGCCGGACCCGCCGGACGGCCACGGTCGCGACCAGGGCCGTCTGCACCGCCACGGCGCGCGTGCTCGCGAACGGCGATCCCGCCAGCCACAGGGTCGACACGGCCAGCAGCGCGGCCGTGAGCAGCGCGTCGGTTGCCAGCGGGTGGTCGCGGACCATGTGGTGGCTCCACCCGAACAAGCCGCGGGTGATGTCCTCCGGCGGCTGCAGCGAGGTCAGCCCCGGGCCGCTGAGCCCGGTCGTCGCGCCCATGCGGGCCTCCCTCCCGTCACTCGCAGTCAGCGTACCGGTGGCCTCGCCCGGCTCCTGGTCAGGCGGTCACGTCCCGGCGGGCGAAGGTGATCGAGGCCGCCGCGATCGCCAGGGCGATGTAGGCCACGGCGACGATCAGCCCGTGGCCGTAGGTGAGGCCGAAGTCCGCGTTGCCGCCGCCCGCGATCGTCGACAGGGAGATCCCTGGCAGCCACGGCGCGGTCGCGGGCACGATGCGGGTCAAGATGAACTGCTCGATCACCAGCAGCCAGGCGAAGCCCACGATGACGGCGCCCACCGCCGAGCGCAGGAACTGGCCGATCACCAGGCCCAGGACGCTGTACCCGATCACGGCCAGCTCGATGTTGCCCAGCGCCCGCAGCAGGTCGCCGAGGCCCGTGCCGGTGAACCACGCGCTGGTGGGGACCCCGCGCGAGGCGGCCATGACGTTGGCGACGAGGAACGCGACGACCGCCGCGAACGCGGTGGCGAGCGCCATGAAGGTGACGACCGCCACCATCTTGCCGGCCAGCAGCGTGACCCGGCGCGGCTGGCGGACCAGCAGCTGGCGCAGGGTGCCGAGGCTGTACTCGCTGGCCGTCTGCGCGGCGGCGGTGCCGAACGCGACCACTCCCAGCAGGAACGTCGCCCGGGTGAGGCCGAAGACCAGGCCGTTCGGGCGCGCGAGCTGCGCCAGCGACGGCAGGCCGCCGCCGCTGCCGTGCGCCGGCGCGTTGCTGAAGATCAGCACCACGAACAGGGAAGACGCCGCGGCCAGGCCGAGGAAGGTCGATAGCAGGAGGGTCTTGCGCCGCAGCTTGACCCATTCGCTGATGAAGGCCGCCCCGATCACCCGATCGCTCCCATCTCCTGGCCGGCGCCGATCGCCGGGTCGGCCCCCGTCAGCTCGAAGAACACGTCTTCCAGGCTGTGCGTCCGCTCGGTGATCGCCGCCAGGGTAATGCCGCCGCTCGCGGCGAGCCGGTTGAGGTCGGCGGCGCCCGCGCCGGAGGCGGAGACGACGACCGTGCCGTCACCCGGGCTGGCCGTCACCGACAGGCCGGACACCTCCAGGATGCTCGCCAGCCGCGTGAGGTCAGCGGCATGCTCGGGCGCGAGCAGGATGTCCGGTCGCCGGCGGGCCGCCAGCTCGGCCACCGGCCCCTGGTGCACCAGCCGCCCGGCCCGGATCATGACGACGTGGTCGCAGACCTGCTCGATCTCCGAGATCAGGTGACTCGACACCAGCACGGTGATCCCGTCGCCCGCGAACGACCTGATCAGGCCGCGCATCTCGACGATGCCGCCCGGGTCCAGGCCGTTGGTCGGCTCGTCCAGGATCAGCAGCTCCGGAGCGGGCAGCAGGGCCGCCGCGATGCCCAGCCGCTGCTTCATCCCCAGCGAGTACGAGCGGTACTTATCGCCCGCGCGCGCCGTCATCCCGGTCCGGCCCAGGGCCGGCTCAATGGCGGCGGACGGCACCCGCCCCAGGCGCGCCAGCGCCTTCAGGTTGTCCCGCCCGCTGAGCTGCGGGTAGAAGGCCGGCGACTCAATCAGCGCTCCCACCTTGGGCAGGTAGCTGGCGGGCTCGGCCAGGCTGCCGCCGAGGATCGAGCCGCCGCCCGCGGTCGGGCGGATGAGGCCCAGGAGCATCCGGATGGTCGTCGTCTTGCCCGCCCCGTTCGGGCCCACGAACCCGCAGACCGACCCCCTCGGGATGGCGAGGCCGACATCGTCGACCACCGTGCGGTCCCCGAAGCGCTTGGTCAGCCCGGCGGTCGACACGGCTAGCGTCGAGCCGGGCGGCTCTCCCGTCCGCCGTGTCACCTGAGTCATCGTCATGCGAGAACGCTACTGACCGGAGCCTGGCCGTCACATCCTTCCCGGGGCCAGTCTTCGCCCCCCCGCCGGCATCCTCAGGTAGTAGCCCGAAGGGACTACGCACGTACCTGGTGCCCCAGCCGTTCTGCCCCGGCCTCGGGGGGAGGGCGCATTACTGGGACGTTACGCGCGCCTGGTTAGGTGGGCAAGCCGCGGCGGGACCGCCGCGAGGCGAACCTGGAGCGTGCGATGCGAATCCCGGCCTGGCTGGCGCCAGCCATTATCATCCTTACCGCCGCGCCCCTGGCAGCGTGCTCGAGCGGCCCGGGGCCGGCCACGCCGGCCGCGGCCGGCCCGGCGAGCAGTGCCAGCGCGGCGGCCGGCTCCAGTCCGGCGCCGCCGCCGGCGAGCTCCGGGACGGCGTCCGGGCAGGGCGCGGGCGCGGAGATCGACGCGTGCACGCTGCTGGCCACGGCGCGGGCGTCGGCGCTGGCGGGCAAGGATTACGCCTCGGCCGCGGCCGCGACCATCGCGCCGGGCCAGGACCAGTGCACCTACCATGCCGCCGACGACTCCAGCGACCTGGTGATCATCGTCTACCAGCCTGCCAGCGGAGTCGGCTGGCCGATGATGACGTCGGTCCTCAGCGGCGCGGGCGCAGTCAAGCCCGTCAGCGGCCTGGGCGACAAGGCGATGGTGGGCCAGATCGAGCTCGACGTCCAGGCCGGCCAGCGACTGGTGGCCATCCAGGGAGCTGGCGGGCTCCTGGAAGGCGACTACAGCAAGGCCGTCGCGATCGCGAGGATCGTGATCGCCTCCCTGCCATAGCCGCCCGGCCAGGATTCCCGCGGCTAGCGCGCGTCGTCCTGGCCGAGGATGTCGCAGGCGCCCGGCCATTGCGGGCTGTCGCGAGGGTAGTCGTGGCAGCTGGCCAGCAGGTCATCGTCGTTGAGTCCGGACCCGGCGGCGAAGGTTGCTGCTCCCGCCAGCGTACGTCAACCAGCCCGCGCCGTCATCCGCCGGGTAACGGTGATCACCGTTACCCGGCCCGGGCAATAACAGCCCACAGCGGCATATCGTCGCCGTGGCGCGCGCGTATCGCCAGGCGCGCTCGCGCGGTTCCCGGTTGCCGGGATCGTTGACGCGACTTGTGGGCCGCTGTAGCGTCCCTGGAGGGGCGGGGCCAGGTAATTCCCCAAGGGAAGGATCTGCATGAAAATAGTGGCGTGGAATAAGGCGCTAAGAGTTGTATCGGTCAGCGTGCTCGCAGCCGGCGCGCTGGCGGCGCTTTCGCTCACTACGACGACGACTGCGGCGCACGCGGCTAATTCACGGCCGCTGGCTACGAATGCCATTACGCCGCTTCCCAAGGCGCTATCTAACCACCCGTTCGCCACCCAGAAGTCGGGGGCGGACATCAAGGCCTGGGGGCCAGGGACCAACGCTCCCGGCAACTGCTTCAGCCCGCACACGTCGGAGATCTCGCTTAACTCAAGCGGGGACGCCGTCCTCACCACGTCGGGGAAGACCGGCGACTGCGTGGACCTGGAGTCGCCGCACACCTATCCCACGGTCGACGGGTACGTCTACGAGACCTACGTCAACTTCAGCAACTGGACCCAGTGGGACTCGTTCTGGATGTACGGGTCCAACTGGCCCACCGCGGGCGAGATCGACGCCACGGAGGGGGGCGATGGAGTTAATGCCATCAGCTACCACTATGAAGGCGCCCACGGCCCGGCCTCCATGTCCTCCTGCAATAACACGAATAACTGCGACTCGAACTCGACCCCGCTCACCACGCAGCCGCTTAACCCGATGATCGCGCCCGGGTGGCACACGATCGACGTTTCCTTCGGGACGTGCGGCTCCGGTTGCGGCGCGATCGACGTCTGGTACGACGGGAAGCTTTACGGGACTGTATCGGGCACTAACGTCCTCGACGGCGGCTCCCAGGATGACCCGTTCTGGATTACCTATTCAACTGGCTCCTGCGACGCCGAGGGCGCGGACGTCTGCAATTCCGGTAATGGCGGCCAGACCGGTGGCACCGTCACCATCGCCTGGCTGCGCATCTTCACGTAGGACCATGCTCGCGTAGGACCGTGCCGGGCGGCAGCGCCCGGCCGAGGCCCCTTCCCCGCCGGGGGAGGGGCCTCGTGGCGGTCACCGCCGGGCCGCTTCCGGCTCCCCGGCCCCGGCCCCGGCGTCGGCCGCGGCGCGCGCCTGGTTGCCGGACACCAGCCGGAGCGGGACCTCCTTGAGGCAGGCGGACAGGACGACCGCGGCCACCAGGAGGATGGCGACGACGGCGAAGACCACGTCGCCGGCGGAGGAGAACCCGGTGAAGAACGGGTGGACCAGGGGCCGGGCTAGCCCGTTGAGGAACGACGTGTCGTCCAGGCCGCCGCTCAGGTGCTGGTGCAGCGAGGCGACCTGGGCGGGGTGGGCCCTGGCGGCGGCGAGGTAGGCCGGGTCGGTCGCGGCCCGCGTGTACTGCTGGCTGATCTTGCTCCCGGCCAGCGAGAACAGGATGGACAGGAAGACCGCGGTGCCCAGCGTCCCGCCGACCGAGCGGAAGAACGTCGAGGCGGCCGAGGCGACGCCCATGTCCTTGGCGGGCACGGCGTTCTGCATGGCCAGCACGAGGCTTTGCATGTTGAGGCCGAGCCCGATGCCGAAGATCGCCATGTAGACGTCGGTCTGCCACAGGGCGGTGTCGGCGCCGATGGAGATCATCAGGCCCATGCCGATGAGCATGAGGACCGAGCCGACGACGGGGAAGATCTTGTAGCGGCCCGTGCGGGCGACCAGCCGCCCGGCGGTGAGGGAGGCGATCATCAGCCCGCCCACCAGCGGCAGCAGCAGCAGGCCGGACTTGGTCGGTGAGGCGCCCTTGACGATCTGCAGGTAGAGCGGGATGACGGACAGCCCGCCGAACATGGCCATGCCGATGATGGTGACCTGGGCGGAGGCGACGGAGAAGGTGGGGCTGCGGAACAGCCGCAGCGGCAGCAGCGCGTCATCCCCCATCCGGTGCTGGATCCAGACGAACAGGGCCACGCCCGCGACGGCGAGGACGTAGCAGGCGAACGCGGCGGCCGAGGTCCAGCCCCACGACTGTCCCTGCTCGGCGACGACGAGCAGCGGCACGAGCCCGACGGCCAGCATGATCGAGCCCCACCAGTCGATGCGCCGCTCGCGGCGGACGTGGTCGAGCTTGAGGACCTTGGCGATGACGATGAGCGCGACGACGGCGATCGGGACGTTGATGTAGAAGATCCACCGCCACCCGGAGACGCCGAGGAAGTCGCTGGCCCCCGACAGCAGGCCCCCGAGTACCGGCCCGAGGACCGAGGCGCTGGCGAAGACGGCCATCATGTAGCCCTGGTAGCGGGCGCGCTCGCGGGGCGGGATGATGTCGCCGATGACGGCCAGGGCCAGCGGCATGATGCCCCCGGCGCCGATGCCCTGGAAGGCCCGGAAGGCGGCCAGCTCGTACATGGAGGTGGCCAGGCCGCACAGCGCGGAGCCGGCCACGAAGATCACGATCGCGGCCATGAACAGCCGCTTGCGGCCGTACATGTCCGACAGCTTGCCGAACAGCGGCGCGGCGATCGTCGAGGTGATCAGGAACGCGGTGGTCACCCACGCCTGCGCCTGCAGGTCGTGCAGGTCGTTGCCGATCGTCTTGATCGCGGTCGAGACGATCGTCTGGTCCAGGGCGGCCAGGAACATGCCCATCACCAGGCCGGACAAGATCGTCAGGATCTGCCGGTGAGACAGGGCGCCGTCTGGCGGGGTGCCAGCCGGGCGGATCGTGGTGGCGGTCATGCGGTGGTGCCTTCTTCCGGGTCTGCGGACTGGTGCGGGACGGTGAGGGCGGGAGCCGCGGGCGGGCCGCCCGGGCGCTGCGCCCGCGCGCTCATCCAGGCGACGTGAACGCGGTCGTAGGCGGCGGTGAACTGCTGCAGTCGCGCCGCGAACTCCTGCATCTGGGCGGGGTTCCAGGCGGCCAGCACCTCGTCGAAGAACGCCTGCCGGCCGCGCTCGTGCTCGGCGATGGCGGCGCGGCCAGCGGCGGTCACCGCCAGCAGGCTGGCCCGGCCGTCGAGCTGGTCGGCCTGGCGCTCCAGCAGGCCGCGGCCGACCAGCACGGCCACCTGCCGGCTGACCGTCGACAGGTCCGCGTGGACGCTGGCGGCCAGCGCGCTGGCCCGCAGGGGGCCGTCGGTCGCGACCGCGTGCAGCAGTATGTGGGTCGCCGACTCGACGTCGTTGCCCGCGGCGGCCAGTAGCCGGGCCTTGGACCGGCGCACCGTGCGCTGCAGGCCGACGAACGACTCCGCGACCGAGGCCACGGTCGCCTCCCGGTCCATTGCCATTGATCCCTCAGCTCGCTTGATGTGCGTGCGTGCCTTACTTGGTAGCTACAAGTGCTTGCACTGCCCAAGTATTTCCAGCGGGAGTGAGACGCATCCCACAGCGCGGTGCCCCGGTAGACGCAAAAGCGGCGGGCC
>DATBEM010000031.1:0-1557 GCA_036276115.1 Trebonia sp. | reverse complement strand
ATCGTCATGATCCGGTTGGCCGACGCGCGGGCCACGTACACGATGTCGTCGCCGTCGAGCACGCTCACCGAGCAGGACTCGTGCAGTTCCTCGGCGAGGTCCTCCAGGTGCGGCTGGGCGATCTGGGCGACGCTGAACGACGACAGGTAGGCGTAGCCGAGCGCGAGGACCCGCGGCCGCAGCGAGAACTGCCGCCCGCTGCTGCCCACGTAGCCGAGCTCCTGCAGGGTGAGCAGGAACCGGCGGGCCGCGGCGCGGGTCAGCCCGGTCCGCTCGGCCACCTCCGACAAGGTCAGCGACGGCCGCTCGGAGGAGAAACAGCGGATCACGGCCAGCCCCCGGTCCAGCGACTGGACGAAGTCCGTCCGGCGCCCGGGGCTGGGCCGCCCGCTGGTGCCGGGCTCCTCCGCCGCGCCCGGGGCCACCTCGGGCCCCGCCCCGGGGACGCCCCGGCCTGATGTGTTCACATTGCGAACGATAGCGCGGTGACCGGCACAGCGCCAACGACCGCCCGCGCCCGCGCTCAGGCCCCCGCACTCAGGGCCCGCACTCAGGGCCCCGCATTCAGGGCCCGCGCTCAGGTCCCGCGCTCAGGTCCCGCGCGGGGGCAGGCCGGCGGCCCGGTACACCGCGTCGATCACGGTCATCCCGGCCACGGCGTCCTCGGGCGTGGTGGGCACGGGATCCCCGTGCCGTACCGCCGCCGCGAACGCCCGGAGCTGGTAGGTGTAGCTCGGCTCCCCGGTGACCCGCTCCCGCCGGGTGTAGCCGTCGGCCCTCACGGTGAGCCGGTTGTAGGTCTGCGGCGACACGTAGTTGAAGACCCGCATCACGCCCTGGTCGCCGACCGCCTTGGCGTCCAGGCGGAGCAGCTGGCCAGACCACAGCGACGCGGTCATCCGGCCCAGTACCCCGCCGGCGAACCGGAACGAGGCGGACATCGCCCGGTCCACGGCCGGGCCGTGCAGCCTGGCCCGCGCGGACAGCACCTCGGGCTCGCCGGGGCCGAGCATGCGCAGGCAGTTGATCGCGTAGCAGCCGGCGTCCATGGTTGCCCCGCCGGCCAGGTCATAGGAGTAGCGGATATCGGAGAAGCGCGGCAGCGGGAAGCACATCGAGGCTTCCAGGTACCGCAGCGGCCCGATCTCCCCGCCGACCCCCGGCCCGCCCTGCACGATCTCCTGCATCCGGCGGGCCAGCGGGTGGTAGCGGTAGTGGAAGGCCTCCATGACGACCAGCCCGGTCGCCGCGGCCGCCGCGGCGACCTCGGCCGCCTCGCCGGCGTTCGCGGCGAACGGCTTCTCGCACAGCACGTGCTTGCCCGCCTCGATGGCCCGCAGCGCCCAGGGCGCGTGCAGCGAGTTGGGCAGGGGGTTGTACACGGCGTCGATGGCGGGGTCGTCCAGCAGATCCTGGTACGAGTCGTGCACCCGGCGGATGCCGTACTTGGCCGCGAACCGGCGGGCCCGCTCGGGGTCGCGGGCGGCGACGGCGGCCACCGTGACCTCCGGGACCTGGCGCGCGGGCTTGATCAGCGCGGCCGGGGTGACGCGCGCG
>DATBEM010000030.1:0-1839 GCA_036276115.1 Trebonia sp. | reverse complement strand
GCCCGCGGCTGATCAACGAGCAGACCCGCGAGGAGATGCGCCGCATCCTGGGCGAGATCCAGGACGGCTCGTTCGCGCGGGAGCTGATCGAGGAGTTCGACGCGGGCAAGCCGAACTTCCTCAAGCGCCGCGAGGCCGAGCGCAACGAGCAGATCGAGCAGGTCGGCGCCAAGCTGCGCCCGCTGATGTCCTGGCTCGCCGAGGACGAGTAGGTTTCACCGCTCCGGGCGGGGTAGCGGGCCGTGATGACTGCGAACACGACCCAGACGCTGACCCGCCCGGAGCGCAACGCCGAGCGCCCGGCGCCGAGCGCCGGGACCCTGCGTGACTCTTCCGCGGGCGACGTGGTGCTCGCCTATCTGCGTATCCAGGCTCACACCCTGAAGACGCTCGAACCCGCAGTGCGCGCCGACGAGTTCGACTCGGTGCACCAGATGCGGGTCGCCACCCGCAGGCTGCGCGCCGTCCTCCGGACGTTCGGCCAGGTCATTCCCCCTGCCGACACCGAGCGCCTGGCCGGTGAGCTGCAATGGCTGGGCCGGACGCTCGGCCAAGCCCGGGATGACGAGGTGCTTTCCGCGCACCTAAGCGACAGCCTGCGTCCGACACCGCCCGAGCTGCTCATCGGGCCGGTCCAGGCCCGGATCCAAGGCCACTACGCCCCCCGCCGGGCCGCCGCCCGCGCCAGCTTGATCAAGGCGCTCGACGAACCCCGTTACCACCGCCTGCTGGCCGAGCTGGACCGGGTTACGGCCGGCCCGCCGCGCGGCCCGCTGGCCGGCGCCCCGGCCCGTAAGGTCCTCCCGGCCGCCGTCCGGCGCGTCTACCGGCAGGCCAAACGCCGGATGCGCACCGCGCGGCACACCCCGGCCGGCCCGGCCCGGGACGCCGCCCTGCATCGGGCCCGCAAGTCGGCCCGCCGCGCCCGCTACGCCGCCGAGGCGGCGACCCCGGCGACCGGGAAAACGGCCAGGAAGTTCGTCAAGCAGATGAAGCAGGTCCAGTCGGTGCTCGGCGACCACCACGACGCGGTGCTGGCCCGCCAGGCCGCCCGGGACCTCGGCATCGGTGCGCACCTGGCCGGCGAGAACGCGTTCACCTACGGCCTGCTGCACGAGCGCGAGCTCCATCACGCCGAACGGCGACAAGCCCAGGCCCGCCAGGTCTGGCGGCACGCCTCCCGCCCCGAGCACCGCCGCTGGATGAACTAGGACCTAAAAATACTATCTCGAATACTGAGACCGACGTCTTGCGGGCTGTCCGCGGCGAACGGGCGTCAGGTAGCGTAGCAGGCACTATGCGGCGCTTGGTCCTTGTAACCAGCCGCAGCGGGGCTCAGTAGCCACCCTGGTCCTGGGCAGGCCGGCCACCCGCTGCGGGCTGACGTGCTGGCCGTAAGTCCCGCTCCCGGTCAGGAGACCCTCTCGTGTACGACATGTATCCCTGGGACGAGCGCCCCGACACCGCAAAGCCCGGGCCCGCGACCAAAGCGGTGCAGATCGCGCTGGACCGCCGCGACAACGGCGGCGACGCGACCGCCGAGGTAGGCGCGGTCCGTACGCCCGCGGCAGGCCCGACCCGCCAGTAAGGTTCTGGCATGGGTTCACGAACGATCAGGCTCGCCGTCGTCGGCGGAGACGGCATCGGCCCCGAGGTGACCGCCGAGGCGCTCAAGGTCCTGCGCGCCGCGGCACCCGGGGTCGCCTTCGACGAGACCAGCTACGACCTCGGCGCCCGCCGCTGGCACCGGACCGGGGAGACGCTGCCCGACGCGGTGCTCGAGGAGATCCGGGGCCACGACGCGATCCTGCTCGGCGCGGTCGGCGACCCGAGCGTGCC
>DATBEM010000029.1:0-70234 GCA_036276115.1 Trebonia sp. | reverse complement strand
CCGGCCCGCGGGCCGGGCGCCGCCACCGCCGGAACGCCTATCCAGGAGGGATGCGCCATGGTCTTGCCCCCCACCTCGCTCACGCTTGAGCTGGTCCCGCACTGCACGTCGGTGGCCCGCGACGGCTGGACGGGCAGCCATGATGTCCGGCCGCTGGCCGAGCTCGGAATGCGGCAGGCGCAGGCACTGGTGGCGGCGATCGGGCCGGGCCTCGACGGCGTCTACTCAAGCCCCGCCCAGCGCTGCCGGCAGACCGTCGCGCCTATCGCGGCCGCCGCCGGACTGCCGGTGCGCGACCTGGCCGAGCTGCATGAGGCAGGCGACTTCGGGGAGCCAGCGGCCGACGAGGGCCAGGTACCGGAACTGATGGCGCGGGCACTCGGCGGCGCCTGGGCGGCGGGCCGGATGCTGCGCGCGGTCGCGCTGATCATGGGCGCGCACCCGGGCGGCCGGGCCGTCGCCGCCTCGCACGGCGATGTCATCCCGGTGCTGCTGGCGACGCTGAGCAGCGCCCTGGCCATCCCCCGGCCCCGGCACGTGGGCCGGGGCGGCTGGTACACCCTGCGGTTCGCCGCCGGCGGCCTCGTGATCACCCCGCACGATCCGGGGCCAGCCTGACTAATGCCCGCCTGACGTGGGCGGCGGCCTTCCCGGTGATCACGGGTGGTCGCCCGCTAAACGCTGACATCGCGTTTCCCGGGCCGCATCGCGTATGTCTCGCTACGATGAGTACTGGTCATCACGAATGCGGCGCTTTACGGCAGGTGGCGCCGTCCTACCAGGCACAATGTGTGGAGTGCACGCGCGAGCGCGGGCTGCCTCGCAGGTTTGGGAACACGCGGGGGCCCGTGCCGGGGCCGCGAGTGCGGAGCAGGACATGCCGTTAGGCGCTAGTCGGAAGGGGCGACGTCCGTTGAGTTCCGCTGTTCGCGAGCCTTCCCAGCCTGCGCGGATCATGCCCGGCACGCCGATGCGGAAGATCATCCCGCCTCGCATGGTCGGCCCGTACATGGGCGGCCAGCGCGACGTGATCGCCGGCTTCGTCCATCGCCTGCGCGATGTGCCCCTCCGTAGCCCCGGTGACGCCTACCACGCGCTCGGCCTGGGGTACGAAGGGTCCGAGTTCCGCCCCGACCTGGCGGAACTGTATTTCCTGGTCTGGCAGGCCAGGGAGATCGACGGGTACGTGCCGGCGTCCGGCGGCCAGCGAGGGCCGGACACGGGCGAGTTCTACCTGGAGCCGATCCAGATACCCGTCGGCACCATGCTGTGCAGGCTCACCGACACGGGTGAAGAGTCCGTCGCGCGGTATGACGGGCTCGCCTGGCGGCGCACGTCGAGGGAGGGGTAAGCATGCGATACCGGCTGATGGCGTCCTACCTGGGGGCTCCGTACCAGGCCGGCGTGGGGCCCTCCGATCGCGACGTCACGCTGTTCGCCGCCGCCCCGCCGCCCGAGGACCACGGCTTCTCCCCCGCGGTGGGGCACTGGCGCCGGCAGGTGACGATCAACGACATCGACGCCTTGTGGGAGTCCCGCCCGATCGGCACCTACCGGGGCGAGCCGTGCATCGTGCTCGACGACCTGGGCGACCGGCTGCACATCGCCTACCTGGGCATGGACGAGCAGCGCGGGCTGGAGCTGGGCTACTGGCAGGTTGACCGGGGCGTCTTCGAGGTCGTCGTGCCGCGCCACGAGATCCGCGACCTGGCCGAGGACCGGCATGAGTTCCCGCTGGCGACGCTGCGCAACGCGCTGCCCCGCCCCATGCTCGACGCCCCCGGCCGGGCAGCGGGCCCCGGGGGCAGCCCCCGGGCGGGCGGGGCCGCGCCGTCTGGTCCGCACAGCATCCCCGAGGCGCCCGGGTACCCCGGCGTTCCCGGCGGGCCAGCGTTCGGTCCCGGGCCCGGCGGGCCTGGTTTCAGCGGGCAGGGCTTCAGCGGGCAGGGCTTCAGCGGGCACGGGGCTGGCGGGCAGGACCGGGGGCCGCAGGGGCACGGCGGCCCGGGTAACGGCGGCGCCTACGGAGCTGGCGGCGGGCAAGGCCCGGGCGGGCAAGGCGCCGGCGCGCCGGGTGCGGGCATCGCCGGCGTCCCCGGACAGGTCGGGGGCAACGCGGGGGCCGGGGGCCAGGGGCCTGAGGGCACCGCGGGCCAGCACGGCTATGGCCCTGGCAACGGCGCCGCCTACGGAATCGGCGGGCCGGGCACCAGCCCCGGGCCGCGCCCGGCGGCTGCGATCGGCCCCGGCGCGGGCGGAGCGGGCTTCGGAGGGCCGCACGCCCCCGGGACCGACGGTGATCCGCACGATCCCCGGCTCGCGGGCGGGCCGGCCTCGGTTCCGGGCCGGCCGGGATACGGGCCCGCGGGCGGACCTGACTTGGTACCGAGCCGGCCAGGTCCCGGCCAGCCCGGCTTTGGCCAGCCAGGATTCGGCCAGCTAGGCGGGGCGACCCCGTTCAGTCCGGGCGGACCCGGCGCTGCCCCAGGGGCCGGGCAGCCGGACGCAACCGGGGGCGCGGCTAGGCAAGGCCCGGCTGGGCCGCAGGGACCCGGTGGCGCCGGTAACGGCGGCTACGCCGCCGGCGGGCAGGGCATCAGCCGGCCGGGACTAGGCCAGCCAGGATTCGGCCAGCCAGGCGGGGCGACCCCGTTCGGTCCGGGCGGACCCGGCGCTGCCCCGGGGGCCGGCCAGCCGAGCGCGGCCGGGCCGCAGGGACCTGGCGGGCCGGGTAACGGCGGTGCCTACGCCGCCGGCGAGCAGAACATGAGCAGGCAGGGCGCGGACGGGCCCGGCGCGGGTGGACCGGACCCGGCTAAGGGGTTCGCCGGGCAGCCGAACTACGGCGGGGCTCCGGGCTTTGGCGACGGCCAGCAGCCGGTGGGCGGGCTCGGCGCGGTCGCGGCCCTCGGCGCGAGCGGGCCGGGAGCCGGCGCCCAGGGCGCGTTCCCCGGGCAGCGGCCGCTGGGGGCCGCAGGCCCGGCGGCAGGCGCAGGTCCGGCCCTCGGCGGCAGCGCGACGGGCGGGGCGGGCGCGTTCGGCCCGCAGGGACTCGCGGCCGGACCGGGCTGGATGGGCGGCCCCGGGACGCCCGGCGGCCCGGGCCCGATAGCCGGGCCAGGGCCGGTCGCTGGATACGGGCCGGGAGCTTTCCCCGGGCCAGGCGGGATTCCCGGGGCAGGTGCGATGTCCGGGCCAGGCGGATTCCCGGGCGCAAGCGGATTCCCGGGCCAAGGCGGCCCCGCCGGACAAGGCGCACTACCAGGGCAGGGCGGATACCCGGGGCAGGGCAGCCTCGCGGGACAAGGCGGATACCCGGGGCAAGGCGGCCTCGCGGGACAAGGCGGATACCCGGGGCAAGGCGGCCTCGCAGGACAAGGCGGATACGCGGGACAGGCTGGGTACACCGGGCCGGGCTCGATGGCGGGGCCGGCTGGCTTCCCCGGGCAGCCTGGCTTCCCTGGGCAGCCCGGTTTTCCGGGACAGCCCGGTTTTCCCGGGCAGGCTGGCTTTCCCGGGCAGCCCGGCTTCCCGGGGCCGGGATCGTTTCCCGGGCAGCCGGGGTTCCCGGGCCAGGGGTCTTTCCCGGGCCAGGCCGGGTTCCCGGGGGCGGGCGCGTTCGCCGGGCAAAGTGGCTTCCCGGGCCCGGTTGCCTTCCCAGGCCAGCCCGGATTCCCGGGCCAGCCCGGATTCCCGGGCCAGGGCGCGCTCGGAGCGCGCCCGGGCTACGCCGGCCCGGGCGCCATGGGCATGCCCGGCAGCCCGGAGGCGCGCGCGGCGCAGCTAGCCGCGCGGCCTGCGCTGGGTCGCGGCAACGGGCCGACCCCGCCCGCGATCGCGGGCCGTCCCGCTGGCCGGGTCGCCCGCGCGGCCCTGCCCGCCGCCCTCCCGGCGGCCCCCTCGTCATCAGAACCGGCGTCGGCCCGGCCGGATCGCCCGGCCTTGCCCGCGTCCCGGCAGCTGCCGGCGGCCGAGCCGTCCTCGGCCGAGGCTATGTCCCCGGCCGACGGGCAGGAACCGGGCCCGCAGCCGCTGGCCGGACCCACGGGAACCGCCCACCAGCCGCCGACGGGACCGCCAGTCCCGGGCATGCCGCCCCCGGCCGGCGCCCAGAACCCGGACCGGCATGCCTCGGTCGCCGGGCAAGGGCCGGGCCCGCAGCCGCCGACGGGACCGCCGGTCCCGGGCATGCCGTCCCCGGCCGGCGCGCTGCCGACGGCCTGGCAGGGCGCGCCCGCCACAGACGAGAACGGCAGGTGGTATCCGGCTGGCGTCGGCGGGGTCGGATATCCCGGTGCCCAGCCGGGCGGCCAGGGGGCCAACGGCTTCCAGGCCGGCAACGGCTACCCGGGCGCGGGCGGCTCCGCGAACTACCCCGGCCCCGGCCCCGGCGCGAGCCCGGCGCCGGGCCTGCCCGCCACCTACGGGAACTACACGCCGTACAGCGGGGGGACGCCGCTTAACGGCGCCGCCGGCTACCACCGGCCGTTCCCGCCGGCCGGGGCCGGACCGGCGGGCACCGCCTACGCGGGACCCGGCCCGGCCGCCGGACCGGAAGCGCCGGACGGCGGCGCGGCCGCGAACAACGGCGCCCCCAGCGGTACCCCCTCCAGCAACGCGGCCCCAGGCAGCGAGTTCCCCGGCAACGCCGCCCCCGGCAATGGCGCCCCCGGCAACGCCGCCCCCGGCAATGGCGGCTATGGCAGCCCCGCCTATAACGGCAGCGCCGCCTATAACGGCAGCCCCGCCTATAACGGCAGCGCCACCTATAACAACGGTGCTGCCTATAACAACGGTGCCGCCTACGGGAACGGGGCTGGGTACGGGAACGGGAACGGGAACGGGGCTGGATACTCCCCGGCGGGCTATAACGGCGCCGCCCAGTACTCCCCGGCCGCGGGCGCGTACGGTGGCCCGGGCGCAGCCGCCTCCCACGGGCCCAACCGGGCGAACGGCAGCGACGCCGGGGCGGCGACGGGAGCCGGCGGGCCGAACGCGATGGGCACGTTCAACGGCGGAGGCAGGCCCGGCGCCTACGAGCAAGCGGCTTCGGCCAACCGTCCCGGGCCAGCGACGGCCGGCGGCGCGACCGCGTTCAATGGCGGCGCCAGCGCTTACGGCGACCCGGCGGCAGCGAACCAGGCGGGCCCCAGCCAGGGGGGCCCCAGCCAAGGCGGGCCCAGCCAAGGCGGGCCGCATCAGGCCGGCCGGCCCAACGGCCCTGAGGCTTACCCGGGCCACGGTGCTGGCAACGGGCCCACCCTAGCGAAC
Organism: Trebonia sp.; assembly: GCA_036276115.1. GTDB lineage: Bacteria > Actinomycetota > Actinomycetes > Streptosporangiales > Streptosporangiaceae > Trebonia. The sequence continues at coordinate 64,963 of DATBEM010000029.1, read as the reverse complement.
GGCGCCGACAACGGGACCGGCCCGTTCAGTGCTGTCAGCCCCATCGACCGCGCTGCGGCCGTGACCAGCTCACCCGCCGCCCACGGCCACCAGGCGCCGGCCAACGGTCCCGCCCAACTCAACGGCCCTGCTCAGTTCGCCGGCCCTGCTCAGTTCGCCGGCCCGGCCCAGTTCAGCAATGGCGGCTCAGCAGCCGGCGCGGGCCCGGCCAACGGCGGGCCCGCGCCCAGCGGCAGTGCTCCATTCAGCGGCAGTGCTCCATTCAACGGCAGCGCTCCATTCAACGACGACCCCTCATTCAACAGCAGGACCCCATTCGACGGGAATGCCCAGTTCAGCGGCAGTGCCCAGTTCAACGGTGCCGCTGGTTACAACGGTGCCGCTGGTTACAACGGGGGCGCTGGGTTCAACGGGGGCGCTGGGTTCAACGGGGGCGGGTACGGCCCGCCGGGGCCTTACGGCGGAGCCGACGCGCTCAACGGTGCAGGAGTTGGCAACGACGCCAGCCCCGGCAACGGCCCCGCCCAGCGGGGCGCGGGCGGGCCTGGCGGGGCCGGCCAATATGGCGGGGCTGGCCAGCCGCGTGATGCCGGCCTGCCTGGCGGCGCGGGCCAGTACGGCCCCGGCCAGTACGCCGGAGCAGCCCAGTACGGGAATCCGGCCGCGGCTAACGGAGGCATGCCCGGCAACGCTCCCGCCAGCGCTGCCCGGGCCAATGGCCTCCTGGCGATCGGGCCCGGCGCGAGCGGGCCGGCTGGAGCCAGTCCCGCCACCGGCACCGGGCCATTGCCCGCCGTCGGGCCTTTCAACGGAAGCGGTGCCGCCGGCAGGCCCGGACTGCCGTCGGCAGGCGTCCCCGATGCGGTAACCGCGGCCAGCCGGACCGCCGGCACCGGCCCGTTCGCCGCCGTCAACCCGGCGGGCCAGGGCCCCGTTGCGGACTCCCCCGCCAGCTACGGCAACCAGGGCCCCATCGGCGTCCCCGGCCCGAACGCGCCTAACGGGCAGGCCGCGTTCAACGCCGGCGGGCCCAACGGCCCAGGCGCCAACCAGCCCAACCGCACCCCCGCCGACAACGGTGGCCCCGGCAGCTACGGCAACCGGGCCCCGGCCAGCGGCACCGGGACGAACACGCCCAACGGGCCGGCCCCGTTCGACGGCGGCAGCGGCACTAGCAGCCAGGGAAGCAACCAGCCCAACCGCACTCTCGCCGACAACGCCGGCCCCAGCGGCTACGGCAACCAGGGTCTCGCCAACGGCACCGGGACGGCAGCCGGCCCGAACGTGCCTAACGGCCCGACCGCGTTCAACGGCGGCGGGCCCAGCAGCCGGGGAGACAATCAGCCCGCCGGCAACCCGGCTAGCAATGGCGCCCCCGGCGGCTACGGTAACCAGGCTCCTGCCAACGGCACCGGAACCAACATGCCCAACGGTGCCGGGGCATTCAACGGCGGCAACTTCGGTCCGGCCGGGGGCTATGGCAGCCAGGTGGCGCCCAACGGGCCGACTCCGCCGAATGGCTCGTTCAACGGCACCACCGCCGGACCGGACGCCAGCCGGACCAATGGCACTGGGCCGTTCGCCGCCGTCGGCTCGGGCGCCGCTCCCGGCCTGTACGGCAACCAGGCCGGCGGCAACGGCCCGAACGGGGCGCCCGCGTTCACCGGCGGCGACTTCGGGCCAGCCGGCACTTACGGCAGCCAGGTGGCGCCCAACGGGAATGCAGCCTTCAACGCCGCCGGCGTCCCTAACGGCGCCATGGGCGCCAACGGCGCGGGGACGTTCAACGGCGGGACGTTCAACGGCGGGGCGGGCTACGGCCGCTACGGCGACAATGCCCCGGCAGGCGGACCCGCCACAGCGAACGAGGCGAACCAGCCCGCCGGCACCGGGCCGTTCCCGGCCGTCGGGCCGGGGGACCGGGTCGCGGCTGCGGGCGGGCCTGGCACCTACGGCAACGGGGCTCCCGGCAGCCAGCTTCCGGGCGACCCGGCTTCGGTGAACGGCGCGGATACCGTGGCCAGCGCGAACAAGCCGAGTGGCGCCTTCGGCGGAACCGGGTCCTACGGCGGGCCGGCCGCCGCCAGCGCGACGGGCTCGCCGAACGGGCCTGGCTCCTTCAACGGCCAGGCGAACGCCGCGAACGGGACCGGGCCGTTCGCGGCAGTGGATCCCGCCGGCCCGGGCTCCTTCTCTGGCCCGGGCGCCGGGCCTGGAGTTACCGGCGTGACCGGCTACAACGGGCCGGGCGGCAATGCCGCCTACGGTGGCCAGGTCGCGGCGGGGGGTGCGGGAGCCGGCGTTTCTGGCCCGCACCTCATCCAGCCGACGCCGGGCCAGCCGAACTCGGCGCAGGCTCAGGGCCTGCCAGGGTACGCCCAGCCGCCGCAGCCGCTGGCGGCGCCGACGGCCGGGGCGGCAATGCAGGCTGGCCCCGGGCAAGCTGGCCCCGGGCAGGCCGGGCCGGGGCAGGCGTTCGGGCAGCCGCAGCCGCCGACGGGCCAGGCCCAGCCCAGTGCCCAGGCTCAGCAGCAGCCGATGATGCAGGCGCCCGGGCAGTTCCAGCCGCAGGCAACGCCAGGGCTGCCCGCTGCGCCGGAGTCGGCCGGGGCGGGATTCGCCGCCCAGCTCGCCACCATGTCGCCAGCTAGCCAGCCAGCGCAGGCACCGCAGCCAGCGCAGGCACCGCAACTCGCGCAACCAATCCAGCTCGCGCAGACGATGCCGTTCACCGCGGTCGGGACGCCGGGCGGGCAGCCGGCCGCCCAGGTCCAGCCGGGGCAGGCGCTGCCCGGCCCGCAGGCCCAGCCGGCCTTCCCCGGCCCGATGGCACCGCCCGTCCAGCCGGGCCCGCCGCTAGCGGCGGCCGCGCCGATGCCGGCGGTACCGCAGGCTCAGGCAGGGCAACCGGCCACGGGGCAAGACCAGGGGGCGCGGGCCGTCCAGGACCGGCCGGCCGCGGGAGCGCCAGCGTCAGCGGCGACCATGGCGCCCCGGGATCAGGGAGAAGCCGGCCCCGCGCTCAGCGGCCCGGCCGCCAGTGCGACAGTGACCGGGGGGACGCCAGCCAGCGGGGTGGTGACCAGCGCGCAGCCGCCGTCCGGTCGGATGCAGACGGTCCCGGCCCCGTTGCCGCCGCCACCGGGTCCGCAGCCCACCGCCGCGACTCCCGTTCCCCCGCCGCCAGTGGCACCGCTCCCGGCCACGCCGCCGGCGGCCGGGGCGAAGAACGCGATGGCCACGGCGGGGCAGGAACCGGCGCCCGGCGACACCGCAAAGCCGTCAGCCGCCCCGTCGCAGTCGCCCGCGGTGAGCTCGCTGATCGAGTCGGCGATGTCGTCGCACGCGGGCACGGCGGTGCGCGGTCGCCGGGCAGCCCGCCGGCCGCGCCTGGCGATGGCGTCGGTGTTCGCCGACCTGGTCGACATGGCGCAGATTCCGCGCAGCGCCTACGCCGTCGATGACGAGGTCACCGGGGCAATGTGCCTGTTCAAGACCGATGGTGGCTACGAGGTCTTCAGCTGCGCGCAGGACGCCCGGCACGAGGTGCGCTTCTTCGAGGATGAGGAAGCGGCGTACTTCTACCTGTTCGGCGTCCTGGCGGCGGAGTACCTTCGCAGCGGTCGCCTCAAGCCCAACCGCTAGGGCACGAGGCCCGGGCAGCCGGCTAGCGCGGGTGAACCGCAACTGCCACTGATGATATTGCAACTGGCGTTGCCGATGAGATAGGCGGGATTCACTGCCGGCCTATTATCAGGCCCTTGCCGGTCCCACGATCAGGTCGCACTAATCCGGAAGCCGATACACCTAGGTACCAGATGGTTACCAGCAGGTCACTTGACGGGTTGGCGTGACCAGCGCGGCAGCGGAGGCGATTCCGCCGCGAGCGCGGAGACCGGCGGCACAGCCAGGGACGATTACCGATCGCACATTTCGAAATACTTACCCGACACCTAATTCAGAGGAAGGCCTCGCGCTGGGGAGTCTGCAGAGGTTACAGTTAATAAGCCGGCGGGGCTGACGGTCCCCCGCTCCCCAAGCAGCCCCGCCGGCTCCGTCTACCTGTGAAAACCGCTACATTGAGCGCTGGCGAGGCCACGCAGCACGCAGCGTGCCAGGTGAACGCAAATTTCTTCCCAATTCTCCCGGCATCATGCATCGCCAGCCCCACCATTCGTACGTGATTATCCCGGAGTTTCCCATTCCGTGATACGCGGGGCAACTAGGTCCCGCTTAGGCCCTGGGCACGGGACGCCTATCACGGTACCTTTACGTCATGGTGGCCGCCCGGCCGGGCACATCGCCTCGTCGCCGCACAGCACTCCCCCCCGGTGCTGCGCTCCCGCGCGACCCCGTCCCGGCCCCGGCGGTGCCCGGGCAGCGGTCGGCGGTCACGGTTGAGCTAGCGGGCGTCGCGAGCCTCGCGCTGCGGGACCTGCTGAGCGGGCCGCGCCGCGAGGGACGGGTCGTCGCCGCCTTGCGCGGCATCGTCTTCGCCGAGTTCCCGGGCGCCCCGGCCGAGCCCCGGGTCATCGCGCTCTGCGGCCCGAACGCGCCCCGGCTGCCCAACGCGTTCATCGCCATCGGCACCATCGGCGCGGCCCCCGGGAACACGGGCAAGCCGTCGGCGCCGCCGGGGGTGCTGCCACCAGGGACGCTCTCGCCGGGGGCACTGACCGACCTCATCGCCGTCGCCGCCAGCCCGCGCCCGCAACGGGGGCGAGTGCGGCCACCCCTCGTGTACGCAGGCGGGGGAAAGCTGCGCCTGGGCGGCCTCACCGTCAATGCCCGCCACTGGTGGGACCCGTCGCCGGTCGTCGGGCCGCTCTCGCGGGCGCGGCTCGATCGCGGTGCCACCGCCCTCGGCCGGCTGCTGGCCGAGCCGTCGACGGCCCCGGCGGCCGGCTCCGCCCCGCCGGCGCCGGCCCTGCCCGCGCCCGCCGCGGGCAGCGTGCCGCTGCCGAGGCCGGCGATGGCGGGGCATCCCGACGTGCGGGCGCTGGCCGGGTGCTGCGCGAGCGGGGACCTGGCCGGGGCGGTTGAGCACGCCGAGGCGATCGTCGGGCTCGGCGCGGGCATCGTGCCGGCCGGCGACGGGGCCCTGATCGGGATCCTGCTCGCGCTGCGACTGCTGGGCGGGGCGATCCCCGGCGGCACCCGCGCGGTCTGGCTGGCCGACTGGCTGAGCGCGGCCGTGACGAGCTACGCGCGCCAGCGGACGACCGCGCTGGCGGCCGCGCTGCTGTACTGCGCGTCCCGGGGCCAGGCGCCGGCCGAGGTCGCCGCCGTCTTGCACGGGATCGCGGGCGAGGAGCCGCTCGACCCGGCCGCCCGGGCGCTGCTGCTCACCACCGCCGCGGGCGCCGACATCGCCTGGGGACTCGTCGCCGGCTGTCGCGCGGGGCAGGTGCTGTCCGTATCCTGATGCGCATGACGACCCCGCTCACTGGTGTGCAACATGAGATCAAGGCCGGCGACTACGCCGCCACCGTCACCGAGCTTGGCGCCGGGCTGCGCGCGCTCACGCACGCCAACCGGGACCTGGTTACGACGTTCGACGCCGACCAGCTCCCGCCGCACGGGGCTGGCTCCCTCCTCGCGCCCTGGCCGAACCGGGTCGATCACGGCACCTACGAGTTCGAGGGCACCACCTACAAGCTCGCCCTATCCGAGCCCGCCCACAGCAACGCGATCCACGGCCTGACCCGGTTCGCGGCCTTCGGCCTGGTCAGCCACGAGCCGCACGCGGTCACCGTGCGCTGCCGGGCGCATGGCACGCAGGGCTACCCCTTCGCCGTCCGGGTGGACATGACCTACCAGCTGGACGCCGACGAGGGCCTGACCGCCGAGGTCGTGGCGACCAACGAGGGCAGCCGACCGGCTCCCTGGGGCACGGCCCACCACCCGTACCTCACCGTGGCCACCTCGCTCATCGATGACTGCGAGCTCACGCTGCCCGCGAGCCAGTGGCTCCCGGTCGATGACCGGCTCCTCCCGGCCGGGCCGCCGCGGGACGTGACGGGGCAGGAGTTCGACTTCCGGGCCGCCCGCAAGCTAGGGACGACCGCGATGGACACCGCCTTCACGAGCCTGGACCGGGACGCTGACGGCCGCGCCTGGGTGCACGTCGAGGGCGGCGGCGCGCACGCCGGCCTGTGGATGGATGCCAGCTACGGCTGGGTGCAGGCCTTCACGAGCGACCGGACGGCGCTGGCGGTCGAGCCGATGACCTGCCCGCCGAACGCGTTCGCGACCGGCATCGACCGCATCCGGCTCGCGCCGGGCGAGTCGGTCACCCACCGGTGGGGACTGCGCTCCTTTTAGCCTCGTGCCGTTGCCCGGACGGAACCGGCCGGCTCGCTGGCCGCCGGCCGGTTCCGTCAGGTGAACATCGAGCTGACCCGGTCAAGGTCAGCCTGCGTGTCGATGTCGAAGGGGCTGCCGGTGTCCCCGCACTCGACCAGCGTGACGAGCTCGGGGCGGGCGCGCAGGAACGGGCGCGCGCCGGCGTCCCCGGTCGCCAGCTCGATGACGGCGGGCCAGTGCTCGCGCGCGATGAGCACCGGGTTGCGGGGCTGGCCGTCGTAGGCGGCGACCGCGACCTGGGCGCCGCCGGCGTAGGCCGCGATCAGCCGCTGGACCGCCTCGGCCCCGACCAGGGGCTGGTCGGCCAGCGCGATGATGGCCGCGCCGATGCCAGCGAGCTCGCCGGCCTGCGGCCGGGGGCCGATCGGCGCGTCCCCGGGGCCGCCGTCGAGGTCAAGGGACTGCAGGCCGGTGCGGACGGAGGAGCCCATGCCGGTCCGCCAGTCCAGGTTCCGCACGGTCCACGCCGTCGGCACGCTGACGCGCACGGGGCCGGCCACGACGATGACCGGGGCGGCCCCGCCGTCGTAGAGCATCGCCACGCCGCGCTCGGCCAGCGTCTGCCCGCCCAGCTCGACCAGCGCCTTCGGCTGCCCCAGGCGCGAGCCTTCGCCGGCCGCCAGCAAGATTCCCGCAACGCGCGTCATCACGCCCTCCACGGTATGCCGCCGGCGGGCGTCGCGCCGGTTCGGGCCCGGGCGCGGCGGGCGCATGACGCAACTCTTACGGAGGGGCAGCGGATCTTAACGACGGCACTGATTCGCCGTCGGTGACGCCGCCGTCGCGCTACGATCGGGCGGTTAGGTTAGCCTAAGCTAAGCCAAGGGGACTGAGTGCGCCTCTGCCTGGTCGCGTCCAAGCCAACCGAGTCCGTCATCTTCGGTTTCCTTCCCGCCGCGGCCCGGCTCGGCCTCGACGTGCTGCTGCTGACCGACAAGCCGCGCGAGCACGAGCAGGCGATCGCCCGCTCGCGGCGGCTGCCCCGCCCGGGCGGCGCCCCCGGCGACCCGCTGCCCGGCCCCGCCCCGGTGCGGATGCTCGGGTGCGACGTGCGGGACTTCCGGGCGCTGATCGCGGCGATCGCGGCCGGGCCGCCGGCCGACGCGATCGTCACCAACTCCGATCACCTGCAGGCGCAGGCCGCGCTGGCGGCGGCGTACTTCGGACGGCCGGGCAAGGACTGGCGGGCGGCGCTGCGGGCCAAGAACAAGCCGCTGATGCGCCGGCGGCTCGCGGAAACGGGCACCGAGCAGGTCGCGGCGCTGGAGATCCCGGGCGGGACGCTGCTGGCGGGCGCCGACCCGGCCGCCCTCGGCGCGCTGGCGTACCCGGTCGTGCTGAAGCCCGCCGAGGGGGTCGCGAGCGAGGACGTGACGCTGGTCGCCAGCGCCGCTGAACTGGCCCGGCAGTGCGCGCGGGTCGGCGCCCGGCGGCCCGGTGAGGCGCTGGTCGCCGAGGAGTACCTCCCCGGCGGCCTGCGGACGATGGAGACGCTCAGCGACGGCCGCACGACCTGGATCCTCGGCGGGTTCGCGACCCGGCTGTCGCCGCCCCCGCTGTTCATCGAGGAGCGCCTCACCTGGACCGGGCCGCCGCCGCAGGCGGACCGGGCGCACGTGCTGGCGGCGCTGGACGCGCTGGGCGGGTCGTTCGGCCCGTGCCACACCGAGTACGTCGCCGGCGATCGCGGGCCGGCCCTGATCGAGGTCAACGACCGGCTGATCGGCGACACGTGCGACTTCGTCCTGGGCGACCTGCTCGGCACCGACCTGTTCGAGGCGGTGCTGCGGGTGTACCTCGGGGAGCCCTTGCCGCTGGTCCCGCCCGGGCCGGCCGGGCTGGTGATCACCGCGCCGGTGCCAGGGCAACCAGGGGCGCCCGCCGGCGAGCGGGAGGCGGCCGGATCACCAGCGGCGCACGCGATCGTTGACTACGTCGTGGCCGGCCGGGCGGGCGTGCTGACTGGCGTGCCCCCCGCCGGGCCGCTCGGGGACCGGCTCGGGGACGCGGCTGATGGCGTCGCGGTCTCCTGCTGGCCCTGGCGGGCGGACGGCGACCGGATCGAGGTGACCGGGACCAACCGGGACTACCTGGCGGTGATCACCGCGATCGGGCCAGACGAGGGGGCGGCCGAGCGGGCCGTCGCGGCGGCGCGCGCTGGCGGGGCCTGGGCGATCACGGAGCCGGGCGCGTGAGCCCCGCCTGCGATGCCGGTGCCCCCGGTGCTGCTGCCCCCGGTGCTGCTGCCCCCGGTGCCGGCGCCAGCCCGGCGGCCGGGCGGGACCGGGAGCACGAGCTGGCCGCCCGGGTCATCGACACGCTGCTGCGGGAGGACTTCGGCGGCCTGGCCGCATGGGTGCGGCTCGACGGCGGCGGGGCGGTTCTCGACCTTCCGGCGAGCGCCGGCGTTGCCGCCGGGGCCGATGCGGCTGCGGGGACGGGCGCCACGGGAACGCGGGTGCCGCTAGAGCGCGATGGCTTCCTGGCGGACTGGCGGGCCCGCCGGGAACCCGGCGGGCCGCCGCTGACGCTCGACCTAGTGGACGCGCTGGTGGCAGCGCTGGGCGACCCGCTCGACGCCGAGGGGGCGGCCACGTTCGCGGCCGAGTGCCGCGTCGCCCTGGCCACGCTACGGCTGCACGACGAGTGGGTGCCCGCCGCCCGCGCCCGGCTCGCGCGGCTGTGGCGGGCGGCGCCCGACGGCTGGTGCGGGCCGCTCGGGCTGCTGCGCTATGAGGCGCTAGCCGCCGCCCAGCCGCATCCGGCCTACCCGACTTCGCCGGCGCGGCTGGGGTTCAGCGAGCAGGACTCGCGACGCTACGCGCCCGAGTTCCTGCCCCAGTTCACGCTGCGCTGGCTGGCGGTACCGCGCGGGCGGCTGGTGGTCGCGGGCGACCACGGCGACCCGCCGCCCGGCTGGCCGGTGCCGGGCCAGGTCGGGCTGGCGGACTCGCTCGCCGACACCCATGAGCTGGTGCCGGTGCACCCGGTCACGGCCCGGGAGGCGATCGGCCAGGCGCTGGCCGAGGCCCGGCTTGCCGCACGGACGGCCAGCGGGACGGACAGCGGGCCAGGCGGCGGTGCCGTCGGGAGCAAGACGGCCGGGCAGGCGGCCGGGGCCACGGGCGGGAGCCGGACAACCCGCGAGGCGGGCGTGCGGGCGTCGGCCTTCCTCGCGCCGGGGACCGGGCTGTGGGTGGCGCCGACGCTGTCAACCCGGACCGTCGCCGTCACCGGGCAGCCGGGCACGCACCTGAAGCTGCCGTTGCCGACGAGCACGCTCGGGCTGCGCAACCGGCGGCTCCTGCCGCCGGGCACCCTCGCGGACGGCGCGCTGGTGCGGGACATCCTGGCCACTGCCGCCGCGGCCGACCCGGGGCTGTCCGCCCTGCTGCTAGCGGATGAGGGCAGCTACGCGCACGCGGGGCACCCGTGCCTGGGGTACCTGCGGCGGCTCCTGCCAGCGGGGCTGGAGGAATGCCGCCTCGTCCCGGTGGCGGCGCTGCTCGCGCCGGGGCCGGACGCCACCGGGAGCGGGCGCCCGCTGGTCATCGAGGAGCTCAGCCGCTGGGCGGGCGCCGGGAACGCGCTCAGGCTGTTCGACGCTTACCTGCGGGCGCTGTTCGACGTGGGCGTGCGGCTGTTCGCCCGGTACGGCATCGCGCTGGAGTCCCACCAGCAGAACTGCGCCGTCGTGCTCGCCCGGCCAGCGGCGCGTGCCCCGTCCCGGGCGGCGGCGCCCCGGTTGCTGGTGAAGGACTTCGACGGGGCGCTGATCCACTGGCCGCGCCTGGCGTCCGCCCTCGGCGCCGCCGCCCCGGGCGAGGCCGCGTTCGCGGACCGGCGGCTGCTGACCGGATCCGACGACGCCCTGGCGGACGTGTTCACCACGATCACGGTGCACCTGTGCGCGGGAGCGCTCGCGTTCGGCCTCGCCGGGCACGGGGTCGCCCCGCTGGGGGACCTGCTCGGCCTGGTGCGGCGGAACCTGGCGGCCGCGCTGGACCGGGACGCCGCGTGGCCGGCGACCGCGGTGCTGCGCGCCCGCGTCCTGGACGCCGGCCGGCTGACCGGCAAGTCGATGGTCACGGCGGGAACCCTGGTCGCCAAGTCGCGCACCGGCGCCAGCGACATCAACAAGTTCTACGGCACCACCGGACCCAACTACCTCAGGCCAGCCGCCGCCGTAAGGAGCCGTGCGTGAACCCCGATCAGCTGACCACCCAGGCCCTGCTGAACTGCCTCATCCGCGAGGTGTCGGCCCCCGAGGAGCAGGTGCTGGAGGATGACGGGCACCTGCTCGTCCGGCTGGCCCGGTCCGGTGCCGTGCTGCGGGTCGCCACCCGGCGGCCGTCGGCGGGCCTCGGCCCCCGGCTGGCGGGCGAGGCGGCCCTGCGCGCCGGGAGCGGCTGGGACGCGGTGGGCTGGGAGCAGCTGGCGGAGCTGATCGCCGGCGAGCTCACGCTCGCGACCGGCGTCCCCAACGAGGAGTTCGCGGCCCAGGTCCGCAGCAGCCACGCCGCTACCACCGCCATCCTCGGCGCCCGGCCGGGCGGGCCGGGCACTACCGGGACAGACAGCGACGCGCGGATCGCGCGGTACGTGCGCAGCGAGCAGGCGCTGGTGGCGGGGCACCGGTTTCACCCGGCGCCGAAGGCGCGCGGGGGCGGGGCGGGTGACTGGCTGGACTTCGCGCCGGAGGCGGGGGCGCGGTTCCCGCTGCGGTTCCTGGCGGTGCGCGACGACGTGCTGGACGCCGTCGGCGACGCGACGGCGCTGGACCGGCTCGGCGGCCCGGCCGCGCCGGCCGGGTACCACGCGCTGCCCGCCCACCCGTGGCAGCTGCGGCTGCTGGAAACCCGGCCGTGGCTCGGGCGGGCGCTCGGGGACGGGCGGCTGGTTGACCTCGGCCCGGGGAGCCGCCTGGTGGCGCCGACGTCATCGGTCCGCACGGTCTACGACCCGGTCGCCGACGCGTTCTGCAAGTTCAGCCTCAACGTGCGGATCACCAACTGCGTGCGGAAGAACTCGTGGTACGAGCTGGCCGGCTCGGTCGCCCTGACCCGGCTGCTCGACCCGGTGCTGGCCGACCTGGCGGCCCGGTTCCCCGGCACCCGCCTGCTGCGCGAGCCGGGCTACCGGACGGTCTCCCTCGGCCAGACTGACGCCGCCGAGGGGCTGGCGGTCCTGGTCCGCGAGGGCCTGCGGGACCATCTCGCGCCCGGCGTCACCCCGGTGCTGGCGGCCGCCCTGGCCGAGCCGCCCACCGTCGCCGCAGCCGGGCCGCAGGCTCCGGGCGGGCTGCTCGACGGGCGGGACGGCGACTGGCTGCTCGGCTGGTGGGAGGCCTACGTCCGGGCGGTGGCGCCGCCGGCGCTGCACGCATTGTTCTCCCACGGGGTGATCCTGGAGCCGCACCTGCAGAACGTCCTCATCGGGGTGGACGACCGCGGGCACCCGGTGCAGGCGATATTCCGGGACCTGGAAGGGGTCAAGCTGGTCGCCGCCCGCCACGGCGCGCTGCTGGCGTCGCTCAAGCCCGGCGTCGCCAGCGCCCTGGCCTACGACGGCGAGCGGGGCTGGAACCGGGTCGCCTACTGCCTCATCGTCAATCACCTGGCCGAGATCGCGGCAGCGGTCGCCGACCGGTTCCCGGGCGCGGGCGGCGAGTTCGAGCGTGCCCTGTGGGACCGGCTGCGGGCGGTGCTGGCCGGGTTCGCGCGCGACCATGGCGGCGCGCCGGAACTGCGGGCGGTCCTGGCCGGGGTCCCGCTGCCGGCCAAGGCGAACCTGCGGCTGCGGTGGGCGCGCGGCGCGGACCGGGAGGCGGCTTACCTGGCCGTCCGTAACCCCCTGGGCGGGCGGCCCGCCCTGCGGGCGCGGGAAGTCCTCGCCGCATGCTGACGCCCCGGCCGGCGGGGGGTTCCGTGAAAGGCGCGGACGGGCCTGGCCTGGTCGTGCCCTCGGCCGTGCGGGAGATCGCCCGGGAACTGGGGCGCGCGGAGGCGTCGCTGCCGGCCTACGTCTATGACCTGGACGGGCTGGCCGCCCACGTGGCCGGGGTCCGGGCCGCCGTCGGGGCGCGGGCCGAGCTGTTCTACGCGGTCAAGGCCAATCCCGATCCGGCCCTGGTGCGGGTCGTGGCGGGCCGGGCCGACGGGCTGGAGGTGTCCTCGGGGGGCGAGCTGCGGCACGTGGCGGCGGCCGCGGCGGGGGCGCGGCTGGCGTTCGGGGGGCCGGGCAAGACGGCGGGCGAGATCGCGGCCGCCCTCGCCGCGGGCGTCGCCCGGTTCCACGTGGAGAGCCTGCACGAGCTGCGGCTACTCGGCGCGGCCGCCCTCGCCGCCGGGCGCCGGGCGGACATCCTGCTGCGGGCCAACCTGGCGGCCGGCGAGGACGATGGCCCGGCGAGCGCGAGCGGGCTCGTGATGGGGGGACCGAGCCCGTTCGGCCTGGACCCCGCGGGCCTGGACGACTGCGCGGGGTGGCTCGCGGCCGGGAGCGCGGAGGCGGGGCAGGTGCGGCTGCGGGGGCTGCACGCGCACCTGGCGAGCGGGCTGGACGCGGCCGCGCTGCTGGAGTCGGCCGGGCGCGTCCTGCGGTTCGCGCGGGCGTGGTGCGCGCGCCATGGGGTGCGCGCGCCCGAGGTGAACCTCGGCGGCGGGATGGGCGTGGACTACGGGGCGCCGGGGACGCGATTCGACTGGGCGCGCTACGGGGCCGGGCTGGCGGCGGCCGCGCGGGCGGGCGAGACGATCCGGATCGAGCCGGGCCGGGCCCTGACCGCGTACTGCGGCTGGTACGTGACCCGGGTCCTCGACGTGAAGCGCAGCCACGGCCGGACGTTCGCGGTGGTCGCGGGGGGCACGCACCACCTGCGGACCCCGGCCGCCAAGGGGCACAGCCAGCCGTTCGCGGTGCTGCCGGGCGAGCGGTGGGCGCACGACTGGGCGCGCCCGGCGGTGGTATCGGAACCGCTGACGGTGGCCGGCCAGCTGTGCACGCCCAGGGACGTGCTCGCGCGGGACGTGCCGGTGGACCGGGTGCGGGCGGGTGACCTGCTCGCCTTCGGCCTGGCCGGCGCCTACGCCTGGAACATCTCCCACCACGGCTTCCTCATGCACCCGGGGCCCGGCTTCCATTACCTTGGCACCGGGTGAGGCGCTACCCGGCCGTGCTAGCCGCCATGGGCGCTACCCCCCGTGTTACCCAACGTGGGCGCCGACCAGGTGGCCGACCAGGAATGCCGCCCCGGTCGCCAGGAACGCGGCCGTGAACTGGCGCAGGCCGCCGAGCAGGCGGGGGCGGCCGGCCAGGCTGGCGACGGCGGCGCCGCCGGCGAACGCGGACGCCCCGGCCGTCGCCAGCGAGGCGCTGAGCACCGGGAACCCGACCAGGAAGGGGGCCAGGGGCAGCAGCGCGCCGACGGTGAACGACGCCAGCGACGCGACCGCCGCCGTGCGCGGCGACGGGAGGTCATCGGGGTCGATGCCGAGCTCCTCGCGCACGTGGGCGGCCACGGCCCGCTCGGGGTCGGCCGAGATCTGCCGCACGACCGCCTCGGCGAGGTTGGGCGAGACGCCCTTGTCCATGTAGACCTCGGCCAGGCGGGCGCGCTTGGCCTCCGGGTCGCGGGCGTGCTGCTTGCGCTCGAGGTCGACTTCCGCCAGCGTCAGCTCGTTTTGCGCGGCGACCGAGATGTACTCGCCGGTGGCCATGGAGAACGCGCCCGCGATCAGGCCGGCGATGCCGGTGAGGACGATCATGGCGTGCCCGCCGCCGCCACCGCCGATCCCGGCGATCAGGGAGACGTTGGTGACCAGGCCGTCCATGGCGCCGAAGACGGCCGGGCGGAGCCACCCGCCGCTGGCGTCCCGGTGCTCGCGCAGCTCCCCCTCGCCGGCCCCGGCGGCCGGGGCGTCCCTGGGCAGCAGGACGACCCGGCTGCCGAACGGGAGCCAGCCCAGGGCCTCGCGGCCAGCCGACGCGCGGGCGGGCTGGTCGCCAGCGCGGGAGCGGCTGGTCGCGGGGCTGCGGTACAGCGACTGCTCATGCCGGGGCTCGTCGTAGAACGACTCGTCGTACAGGGACCCCTCGTGCCGGGACTCCTCGTCGGTGAGCTGGTCCTGGCCGGGCTGGTCACGAAGGCGCTGGTGGCCGGCGGGCGCCCCGGGCGGGGCAGCCAGGAGGGTGGGGCCGGCCAGGCGGGAGTGGTCCGGGACGGTGCGGTCGTAGGCAAGCTGGTCGTAGGCGCCCTGATCGCGGGGGGCCTGATCGTAGCGGGCCTGGTCATAGGCGCCCTGATCGCGGGCGGGCTCTACGTGGCCGGTAACCGGGGCGCTGGCCGGGCCGGGCGCCGCCAGGAGCGTCGTGGTCGCCAGGGGCGACTGGTGGCCGCGCCGGCCGCCGCGCGGCGCGGCCGAGCGCGCGGGCCCGGTGTCGCCGGAGCGGTACCGGGGCAGCGGGCCGCCGCCGTCCGGCCCGCTAGCGAGGATCGGGCCGCTGTCCCGGCGCCGGCCGGCGGGGGCCGGGCTGCCATTGTCGCGATAGGCGGGCAGGGGGCCGCTGGCATCCGGCCGGTATCTCGGCTGCGGGCCGCTATCGCCCGGCCGACGGCCAGGCACCGAGCCGCCCGCGCCAGGCCGGTGGGGCGGAAACGGGCCGCTGTCGCCGCGGCCATGCCTCGGCTGCGGGCCGCCCGCGCCCGGCGGGAACACCGGGAACACGCCTGGGCCATCCGCCCGTCGCCCGGCGGCCGCGTCGCTTTCGGCTGGCCAGTAAGGCGGGAGCGGATCGGTGTCATCGGGCTGGTGCCCGGCGAACGGGCTGGCGCCGCCCGCACGGTAGCCGAGCAGGGCGCCACTGCGGCCGAGGCCGCCGGGCGGAACCGCGCCGCCCGGCCCGTAAGCCGGAGCGGAGGCGCTGCCGGGCTGGTACGCCGCGAACGGGCCGCCGCCGACGGGCGGGTAACCCAGCAGCGCCCCGCTGCGGCCCAGGCCACCAGGCGGGACCGCTCCCGCGGTCCCGGGGCGGGGTGCGGGCGCGGGGCGGGGTGCGGGCGCGGGGCCATGGTAGCGCCCCCCGCCACTCGGCCCGTGCTGGCCGCCGTAAGCGGGGTTGCCGTCGGCATCGGCGGAACGGTACCCCGGCGCCGGGCTGCCGCCAGGGCCATGACGGGGAACTGGGGCGCCGCCGTCCAGTCCGTGCGGAGGCATCGGGCCGGTCCCGCCGGGGCCGTGAGCAGGCATTGGGCCGGTGCCAGCCGACCAGCTTTCCAGCCTGGCATCGCCCCCCGGGCGAGGGAGCGGGCCAGTCCGGCCAACCGGGCTGGCCGGTCCGGCTCCACCGCCGTCAGGCCGGTAGGCCGGGAACCAGCCGCCGTCAGCCGGCCAGCCTGCGGGCGCCTGGCCACGGGCGTCCGGGCGGCAGCGCGGCAGGGGGCCGCTGATCGGGGGTGGCCCGGCAGGCGCCGGGAAGACGAAGCCGGGCGGCGGGCGGCCGGGGATGAGCCATTCCTGCCGGGTCTCGCCCGGCTGCCCTGGCCGGCCTGACGACTCGGGCCACCCTGACCGCTCACCCCAGCCCGGCTGTCCCGGCCAGCCGGGCTGCGACTGCGGGGACTCCGCGTACGGGGCAGCGAATTGGCCGGCCGTGCGATGCCGGCCCGGCGGCCGGGCCTCGCGGAAATCCGGCGGGTAATCGTAGCGGGAATCGGGAGAAGGCTCCCACCCTGGCCAGGCGCTCGCGTCGAGGTATCCGAAGTCGTCCACTTCCGTCTCCCCTTTGCCCTGATTCCCATTGCGTTCGCCACCAGGGCCTTACGCGCGCGGCCTGGGCCGAAAAGGCCTCATCGGCCCGGACCGGCAGCGGGCCAGAGCCGAGAGCGCCTTTCGAGCGGGCAGGCCTTTAAGCGGGCATTAAATGCCCGGCGGGCAGGCTTGGATGCGTGGCACTTCGCGGTACGCCAGCAATTACGATAATGGTATTTCCCCGGGAAAACGGGGTACCCGGAGAGCCTTGCAGGGCCGAGCTTACATATCCGGCGCTGATCCGGACATGCGTATCCGCCGACGGCGGCATTACGAAAGTGTTATCCCGGCGCTCAGGCGCGGCGGAAGGAGATCGCCTCGTAGCGGGTCTCCGCCTTCGGGCTGTCATCGGCGCAGGACAGCAGGCTCGGCGCCAGCCGCGACCCGGCCACGATGACCCGGTAGGCGGCCGGCGGCCCGCCGCCCGGGCGGTGGATCACCTCGGCCTCCCAGGCGTCGGCCGGCCCTTCCCGGAGGTCAGCCCCGGGCGCCGGCGTCGCGGCCGGGAGCGGTCGGGCCCAGGACAGCCCGATCGCGTCCCGGCGGTCCTCACCGAGCCGGACGGCGGCGGCGTGCAGGGCGGCCTGCACGGGCACCGCCTGGCCGGGCCGGCCCCGGTAGTGCGAGAGCATGAGCTGCCCGGCGTCGAAGCCGCGCACCACCGTCAGGGCCGACCCGGGGTCGAGCCAGCCGAACATGTCCCCCGTCGGCAGCAGCATGATGGTCGCCGCGAAGCGGTGCCCGCCCAGGTGCGAGCACTCCCAGGCGTCCCAGTCGCTGCCCTCGGCGATCGACGCCGCGACCGGGCGGCCACGGATGGCGCAGCACTGGTCGCGCTTGCCGTTGGTGCACACCAGGGCCACGCGCTGCGGTCCCGAGTCGCCCGCGGCGGCCGGGAGGGGACCGGTGAGGTCCAGGCCGAGCAGGTCCTCGCCGTCGCGCCACTGGCCCCACTGGACGCGCTCGCTCCCGGGCGCGGTGTCGGCCAGTGCCCAGGCCTTGACCGCGGGCCGCCCGCTGGCCCGCCCGCCCGCGGCGGCCGGCCTGGCCAGCAGGGCGCGACCGGGGCGGCGGATCAGCAGGATGTTGATGCCCGCGTCCGCCGTCGCGTGGCTGAGCTCGGCCGCGACCCCGGCCGCCACGGGCCGGGTGTCGAGCGGGGAGCTGCCCCACGAGCCGGGGACTTCGAGCAGCAGGAAGCGGGAGTAGCGAACGGCGGTCGCCGCCAGCGGCTCGCCGCGCATCCGGGCCAAGTCGGCGCAGCGCAGGGTAGGGTGCTGCGGCGCGCGGGGCTGCGGCGGCATGGTTTCCACTTTGGTAAGCCTAACCTAACGACCTTGCCCGCCCAACCATCCCGCCCCGTTGTTCATCACCAGGTAATGAGATGCCGCGCGGGCGTGGCTGGCCCGCTCCCCGCGCCGCCTGGAACTGCTCGGCGGGACGAGCGGCCTGGTCGTGATCGGCCTGGTCGTGATCGGGCTGGGCGTGATCGGGCTGGGCGCTATCGGGCTGGGCGCTATCGGGGCGCAAGGACGAGCGGCCGGATCTCCGCCGTCGCCAGGGGCGGCAGGCTCCGGTGGGTGGCCGGCGGCCGCCGCAGGAACCCGGCCAGCAGGATCTGGGCCGTGTCCCCGTGCGACACCAGCAGGATGTCCCGCCCGGCGTGCTCGCGCTCCAGGTCCAGGACGTACGCGGTCGCCCGGGCGAGCACGTCCGGCGCCGGCTCGACGCCCTCGCCTGCGCGCCCGGCCGCGTCGTCGGCCCAGACCTGGTCGTAGTTGGCGACGGCGGTCCCCTCCCACGAGCCGAACGACCGCTCGCGCAGGGCCGCCGCCGGGGCCACCGGGGGCGAGCCGAGGCAGGCGGCCACGATCTGCGCGGTCTGCCACGCGCGGGCGAAGTCGGAGGAGCAGACCAGCGTCCCGGCTGGCAGCGGGCAGGCGCGGGCGGCCGCCCGCGCCTGCTCCCGGCCCAGCCCGGTCAGCCCGTAGTCGCCGCTCGCGTCGGTCTCGATCCGGCTCACGATGATGCCGCGGGCGTTGGCCTTGCTCTGCCCGTGCCGCATGACGCTGTACCGGTTGCGCAGCCGGCCAGCCGCCGCCAGGTGGTTCACGCGGGCCTGCGGGCGATGCCGAGGATGCGGGGGGCGACCGGCGACAGGGCGGCACCCGGCGGGAAGCGGAAGCCGCGGCACGCCTCGATCGTGAAGGCCGCGCCAATCGCGTCGCGGGTCCGGCGCCGGACGTGGCAGCCGCCCATCAGGCGCGGGTGGATGAGGTCGGCGGCCTGCTGGAACCGGGCGAACAGGGGATCGTTGCTGGCGACGTGCTCCCAGAAGCGCAGCTCGCCGCCCGGGCGCAGGACCCGGCGGAACTCGGCCAGCGCGGCGGGCACGTCCGGCACCGAGCACAGCACGGCCGAGACGACGATCGCGTCGAACTCGCCGTCGACCGAGGGCAGGCTAGCGGCGGTGCCGCTGGTCACCTGGACGGGGACCGGGGCGGCGGTAGCGGCCCCCGCCGCCCGTTCGCGCAGGTACGGCTCGGGCTCGACGGCCACCACCTCGCGCACGCCGGCCGGGTAGTGCGGGAAGTTGAGGCCGGTCCCCGCGCCGACCTCCATGACCCGCCCGGCCAGCCCCGCGAGCAGCTCGCGGCGCAGCGCACGGCCGCCGCGCTCCTCCAGCCGGGCGCCGCAGCGGTCGAAGTAACGGGCGAAGAAGGGATTGCGCACCAGCTCCATGCCCCATGGCTATCACGGGCCACCCGCCGCCCGGCACCCGCCGCCGGGATGGCTTCGCTCGCCGGATCTGGGATGCTGGCCGGATCGCGCCCCGCGGGGTACGCGGCCGGGACACTGCACCCGAAACGACACTGCACCCGAAACGACAGTGCACCCGAAACGACAGTGCGACCGAACGACAGTGCACCCGAAACGACAGTGCGGTCGAACGACAGCGGGAGAGGGGGCGGGCGACGGTGCGGGCACCGATGAGGTCGCGGGCGACGGCGGCGGCCCTGGCGGTCGCCTCGGGGCTGGGGCTGGCGGCCGGCGAGGCGGTCGTCCTGCAGGACTCCAACCGGCTCACCCTGCGCTTGCGCCCGGGCGACGTGCTCGCCCGGGTGGCGCGGGGCGGTCAGGGAGTCGCCCGGCTGGAGATCGAGCTCGCCCGGCGGCTCGCCCGGTCCGGGAGCCCGGTGGCGGCGGTCGAGCCCCGGGTGGCGCCGCGCGTCTACGAGCGCGATGGCTTCACGGTCACCCTGTGGACCTACTACGAGCGGGCCGCGTCCCCCGGGGTCTCGCCGGCCGGCTACGCCAGCGCGCTGCGGCGGCTGCATGCCGGCCTGCGCCCGCTCGGTGTCCCCGCGCCGCATTTCACCGACCGGGTCGGGCGGGCGCAGCGGCTCGTCGCGCGCCGCGACCTGAGTCCCGCCCTGGCCGAGGCGGACCGGGAGCTGCTCGGGCGGGCGCTGCGGGACCTGCGGCGGGCGGTCGGCGGGCACGGCGCCGCCGAGCAGCTGCTGCACGGCGAGCCGCACCCGGGCAACGTGCTCGCCACGCGGGACGGGCCGCTGTTCATCGACTTCGAGACGTGCTGCCGGGGGCCGGTCGAGTTCGACCTCGCGCACGGGCCCGAGGAAGCAGGCGAGCACTACCCGGGGACCGACCCGGCCCTGCTGCGCGAGTGCCGGCTGCTGGTGCTGGCGATGGTCACGGCCTGGCGCTGGGACCGGGGCGACCAGCTCCCCGGCGGGCGCGCGCTGGCCGCGCAGTGGCTCCGCCAGCTCCGGGCGGGGCTCGGCGAGGCAGGGCCGGATGAAACGGGGAGGGGCTGAGGACGTGCGGGTGGGGATCGCCCATCACCTGGGATGGCCCGCGCGGGGCGCTGGGGCCGCCGTGGACCAGGGACCACCGGATGGCCCTGGCGGCCACGGTCGTCGCCAGCCGAGCCGATGTCCTTGCCCGGCGTAGCCTGGCGTCGAGTAATTGGCGGGGCCCTTGCCCGGCCCGGACTGGCCGGGGCCGGGGCCGGGCAAGTCGAACGTGAGGCAGCGGAATCGCTGGCCGAAGTCGCTGGTCACGATGGGGAGCCACGTCCGCGACGAGTGCGAGTTGCCGTGCACGAAGATGGCCGGCCGCTGGCCGGGGCGGCCGCTGTCGGTGCAGGCGATCCGCTGGCCCGCGATTTCCACCTGCCGCTGATCCACGCTCGTCCCCCAGTTCCGCCGGGCCGCTTATGGCCTAAACGGTGCCCGGGCGCGAAAGCCGCAAACTGCCCGGCCCGAATAAGCCGGGCAGGGGCATTCCCCGGTAGATTGGGCACCGGGAGCTTTTCGGGCGGGGAGGCGCGATGGCTCGGCTGCTTGATCCGGGGGAACGCCTGGAGCGCTGGGTGGTGGTCAGCCGCCACCTGGGCAACTGGGGCGTCGTCTACGTGCTGCGCGAGGTCGAGCGGGGGGACAGCGGGCGGCCCGAGGTGCTGATCGCGAAGGCGATGCGGCCGGAGCTCGCGGGCGACGCCGGCCGGATGAACAGGTTCGAGCAGGAATGCAACACCTGGCTCGCGCTTGGCCTCGACAAGCACATTGCCCGCCTGTTCTTTGTTGATCGCTTCGATAGCCAGGTGTTCGCATTCGGTGAGTACGTAGGAAATGGCACGTGGCCGAATACGCTGCGCGGCTGGCTCGACGGCAACCTGGTCGAGCTGGAGCTCGCGCTGCGCTTCGGCTTGCACGTCCTGCGGGCGCTGGACTTCGCCCGCGGCCGGGGGGTGGTCGCCCACCTGGACCTGAAGCCGGAGAACGTGCTGGTCACCGGGGACGGGGTCGCGAAGGTGACCGACTGGGGGCTGTCGCGCAGGGTGCCCGCGCAGGCGCGGGAGACGGCCGGGCGGCTGCGGCCGGGTGAGCCGAGCGCGCTGCCCTACCGCTATGACGGCGCCGACACGCTCCCGGCCGGCGGGCTCGGGACCCGGGGGTACGCGGCCCCGGAGGTCGCCGCGGCGGACTACGTCCCGGCGCCGGCGGCCGACGTGTTCAGCTTCGGCGTCATGCTGGGCGAGATGCTGACCGGGCGGCGGCTGCCGCCTGGCACCGGGGCGGCGGCCGCCATGGCCGCGCTGCGCCCCCTGGGCGCCCGGCACCGGGCCGGCCTGGGCGACCTGCTCGCCGGCTGCCTGGCCCCCGGCCCGCAGGACCGGCCGCGGTCCACGGCCGGCCTGGCGGGCACGCTCGCGGCGGCCTTCGAGGACCTGACCGGGCTCCCGGCCGAGCCTGCCCCCGGGCCGGCCCCGGAGGCGCCGTCGGACCTCGGGCAGCGGGCCTACGGGCTGATGATGCTCGGGCGCACGGCTGAGGGCCTGGCGCTGCAGGCGGAGGCGATGCGCCGGGCCCGGCCGGACGACGAGAAGCTGCGGCGCCCGATGGTGATGGTGATGGACTACAAGGAGCACGGCTGGCAGGTCGTGGTGGACGAGGCGCTGCTGGCGCGGGCCGAAGACGAGCTGCGGGCCGCCCCGGCCGACGCCGGGCGGGTCAAGTCGGCCGCTTCCCTTTACCAGACCGCCGGGCGGCTGGAGCGCGCGCTCGAGCTCGGCCGCCAGTGGCTGGAGCTGTCGCCGGGCGACCCGGCCGCGCTCGACCTGTGCGCCGGCGTGCTCGCCCGGCTCGGCCGCCGCCGCGAGGCGCTGGACCACCTCGACCGCGCGATCGCCAGCGAGGCGACCGCCGCCCGGTGGCAGCAGCGGGCCCGGGTGCTGGCCGACGAGGGCGACCTGGCCGGGGCGGCCGCCGCCTACGAGCGCGCGGTGGGCCTCGACCCCGGCAACGCCCAGGCGCTGAACGGGCTCGGCCACGTCCTGGCCCAGTCCGGCGACCACGAGCGGGCGGTGACGGCGTTCCAGCAGGCGACCGAGCGCGAGCCGGGGCTGGCGGTCGCCTGGTACAACCTGGGCACCACGCTGACCACGCTCGGGCGGCGGGACGCGGCGCGGGCGGCCCTGCTGACGGCGGTGGAGGCCGATCCCGAGAACGCCCCGGGCCTGAACACGCTCGGCGTCCTGGCCCGGCTCGACGGCGACGAGCCGGCCGCGCTCGCCTTGTTCCGGCGGGCGACCGAGGCCGACCCGGGCTATGCCAAGGGCTGGTTCAACGCCGGCAACGTCTACGCGGTCGCCGGGCAGTACGGCCCGGCCCGGGAGGCCTACGAGCGGGCGCTGGCCATCGACCCGGGCTACGCGAACGCCCGGACGGGCCTGGACCAGCTGGCCGAGATGGGGTGGTGAGCGATGGCCGGGCCGGGCTTTGACCTGACCGCGATCGGCTTCCCGGCCGACGTGGCCGAGGTCGTCACCGCCGTGGTCGCGGGCACGACCGGCCCCGAGGCCGGGGCGGGGCGGCTGGCGGGAATGTGGGTGGCGGCCGAGGAGCTCGGCGGCGGGCCGCCCGCGCGGTCGCGCGGCAGCATCGCCAGCCTGAACCAGCTCGCGAACGAGCTCATGCTGGCGGGCCGCACCGCCGAGGGCCGGCGGCTCGCGGAGCTGAACTGGATCCTGGCCCGGCGCGCGGCCGACGAGGACGCGGCGGTCGCCTGCGCGGCGACGCTGGCGCAGCTGATCGGGACCGGCCCGGACGGGGCCGGGCAGCGGCTGGAGCTGCTGGAGTACGCGGTGCCCGCGATCGTCGCCTCCGGCCGGCCCGCGCTGGCCAAGGCGGTCATGCTCGCCCACCTGGCCGAGGCCCGGTACAACGCCGCCGGCGGCGACTCCGGCGCGCTGGCGGCGGCGGTCGACGCCAGCCGCCAGGCGCTGGCCGCCGACGCCGACATCGGCGACTTCTGGCGAGCGAACCTGCACTTCATGGCGGGCACCGCGCTGCAGTCGCTCGGTGACCTGACCGACGGGCAGCCGGGCGATGACCGCTACCGCGAGTCGGTCGCGGAGCTGTCGCGGGTGCTGGACTACTTCGGGCCGCAGCGCAATCCGGGTGCGTACGCGGCCGCGCTGAGCAACCTCGGGAACTCCTACCGGAAGCTCGGCGCCCGGACCGGCGACGCCGCCCTGGTCCGCAAGGCGATCGGGTGCTTCGACACGTCCCTCCCGTACCGGGCCGAGCCCGCCCTGCGCGCGTCGACGCAGGCCAACCGGGCGGTGGCGGCCAGGCTGGCGGACACGCTGGCGGTTACCGCGCGAGCGGTGCCCGGCACCGGGGCTGAGGCGGGGGCGGAAGCGGGGACTAGCGCCGAGACGATCGCGCGGGCGCGGGCCTACCTGGAGGCCGGGGACGCGGCGCTCACTGAGATGCGAGCCGGGCGGGGCGAAGACGCGGCGCTCCGGCGGCGGGCGGCCGGCCAGTTCCTGGCGGCCGCGCGGCTGGCCGGCCGCGACTCCCCGGCCAGCCTGCGAGCCGACGTGCAGCACCGGCTCACGCTGGAGTTCGTCACCGCCACCGACGACGACGCGCTGTGGACCGGCGCCTGCTTCGCCGCCGCCGCCCGGCGGCTGGGCGGGGCGGACCAGGCGCCGCTGCGGGGCGGCCGGCTGGACTTCCACCTCGGCTTCATGCTGATGAAGATCGGCCTGCCGGACCAGCTCCCCTACCTGCGCCGGGCGCGGGAACTGCTGGCGGCGGCGCTGCCGCCGCTGGCGGCGGCCGGCGTCACGGCCGAGCATGACTTCGCGGCCAGGCTGCACGCGGAGTGCCTGGCCCTGCTCGCCCCGCTCGGGGACGGGGAAGCGGACCTGACCACCAGCGGCACGGAGGGCTGATGCCTGAGTTCACGTACGTCTCCCGGAGCAAGGTCGACGTGCTGGAGGCCGACCTGTCGCGCTGGCGCAGCCCGCAGGTGACCGCGACCGTGAGCGTGCCCGGGGTGCAGCTCGGGGTCGCGCCGCCGGCGGACGCGCCCGACCTCTACCGGCGGGCGAACGCGCTGATCAAGAAGATGGAGCGGCGAGGGCGGATGGTGCCGCAGCCGGAGTCGGGCGACCTCGACGTCACCGCGTTCTACCGCGACCAGTCCGCCTGGGCGCAGGGCCTGTACTCGTTCAAGGGCGACTTCAGCCTCGACGGCGACGACGCCCGGGTCGTCACCTACCTGCTGTGGCGGCGCTGGCAGGACGCGATCATCGTGCTGGTCGGGTCGCCGCAGAACGTGCTGGGCGAGCGGCTCGAGCACGGCGGCGTCTGGTCCTACGGGACGACCGGCTCGTGGACGACGCTGCTGCACTTCGCCGAGTCGGTCCTCCGGACCGACGAGGCCACCCTGGTCGGGGTCGCCCCGGCCGCGCGCCGCCCCGCGCCGGGCGCGCTGCCGTCAGGGACGCTGCCGTCAGGGACGCTGCCGTCGGGTGCACCGCGGTCGGGGGCGCTGCCGTGGGTAGAGCCGGAGGAGATCAAGGGCGAGGCCGCCGAGCAGCCGCTGCCGGGCGAGCTGCTGGACGCCCCGCGGGCGCTGGCGCTGGCCGGGCTGTGCCTCGGGCCGCTGTCGCGGCTGCCGGTGAGCCACTGCGACACGGCCTTCCGGCTGTTCCAGCGGCTGCCGCTGACGCTGCGGGGCACCGTCCCGGGCTGGGTGACGGAACTACTCGCCCAGGGCGGCGGCGGCCGGGCGCGGCTGGACCTGCTGCGCCAGTGCCGGATGGTCTACGTCGGGTCCCCGCTCTACACCGCCCGCTAGCGCGGTAGCGGTCCCGGGCCGGCAGTGATGTCCATCAGCCTCAGCTTGGCGATCGGCTGCATGCCGGGCGTCATCGACACGTCCGGGATGATCCAGAAGACCTTGCCGTCGGCCAGCTGCCGGGGGGTGCAGATGTCCTCGCTGGACACCATGAACGCCCAGGCGGGGTTGGCGACGCACGCCTCGACGTTGGTTCGCTCCGCCTGGACCAGGAGGCCGGTCAGGGCTATCCAGCCGTCGTGGTCGAGGCGGATGACGACCGGCTTGCCCTGGGCCTGGGCGGCGAGGACGCTCACCGCGTGCGGCAGGCTAGCGTCGATGTCGGTGCGCCCGGTCGTGAGGGTGTTGGTCGCGGGCGCGAGGGCGAACGCCACGCAGGCCGCCGCGGTCAGCACCGCCCCGGCCGGGATGGATACCAGCGACGGGAGCGCCCCGGCGATGGCGACCGCCACCACCAGCAGCATGATCGCGGGCGCGGACCAGTAGAAGTAGCAGACGTAGTAGGTGCCGGGGCCGACGTGGTCGACCCCCTTGGCCGCGAAGACGAGCACCAGGACCGACGACAGCGTGTTGACGATCAGCAGCGAGGCCAGGAACCGGCGCACCGGCCCGCGGGTCAGCGTCGCGGTGACCGTGATCGCGACCGCGTAGGCGATCAGCATGATCACCCAGGTATAGGACGCGGGCAGGAACGCGGGGTGCTGCGGCCGCCAGTACCACATGAGGTAGTCCCGCACCTGCGCGACCGTGGGGGTCAGGCCGCCGGCGTGGCTGCCGGACAGGGAGACGTACTTCGCCCACTCCCCGGTCCCGTGCATGATCACGTTGACGACCATTGGCAACACGAAGACGGCGCTGATCGCCACGGCTGGTATCCACGCCCGGCGGTGCCGGGTGAGCAGCGCGCGCAGGGCCGCGCCCAGCCGGCGGCGGCGCGGCAGGGCCAGGCCGATGACGGCGGCGAGGAACAGCACGGGGACGAACAGCAGGAAGCAGACGTGCCCCTCGATGAGGAACCAGCCCGCCACCGTCATGATCCACGCGTCCTGCAGGCGCCCGGCCGCGACCGAGGCGACCGCGACCACGAACGCGAAGTAAGCCGGCACGTAGACGTACGGCATCCAGTCCGAGCCGAAGGCCGGCGGGTGGATGCAGGCGAACGCGAACACCACCGCCAGGGCCGCCACCGCCCCGCTCAGCCGCTGGGTCCAGCCGTAGGCGATGGCCACCACGCACGCGGCGAACGCCGCGTTCAGCAGGTAAACCGCGATCAGCTGGCCGTTCAGGGCGGTCGGGACGATCCGGGTGGCCGCCCAGAACACCTGCTCCCCGGCAGCCTGCACGTACAAGAAGGCGGGGCCGGGGTGGTTGATGTGGGTCCGGGAGTAGTTGCCCGTCAGCAGCGAGAACCGGCGAGCCTGCTCGATCAGGATCGAGTTGGCGCCCTGGTCGGCCCGCTCGTACATCGGGGACCCGAGCACGTTCGCCATGACGCCGCACAAGATCCCGGTCATGAGCGCGAACGGGGTCGCCCAGACCCACCACGGCCGCCGCCGGCTGGCGGGGGCCGCGGCGACGGCAGGCTCGGCGGCGGGCATTGCCCCTTGATCGACGCTGATGGTCACCCGTTCCCCAGTCCTGTCAGCCGCCCAGGGCTACCGTGGGGGCGGCGAGTCGTGCTGTGATGCTCGCGGTACAGCCTAAGAGACACCGGGAGTGCCAAACGGGCTGACCGCGCATATTCGGCTTACTGGCAGGCTAGGGGCATGAACGAGGCGATCTTGTGGGCTAAGTTCCTGGGCGCCTGGCTCCTGGTAGCCGGGCCGCTATACCAGGGCTCGGTCGAGCTGGAAGAGCTGGACCTCGACCGGGAGGCGATCGAGCAGGTCAAGGCGGCCGCCGCCAAGGCCGCCGAGAACCGGCCGTCGCCCTGGTGGTGGCTGGTGCCGCCGGTCATGTACGTGCTGCGCCGGCGCTGGGCCGCCGCGTTCCACGAGGCCACGTTCGGGCAGCTCACGCAGGCCCAGCAGGCGCAGTTCGCCGGCTTCCGGAGCAAGGCCACCGGCTGGTTCACGGTGGCGGCGGGCGCCACCTTGCTCGCGGCCGGGGAGACCTGGGAGGTGACCGGGCACTACCGCTGGGCCGCCTGGGCGTTCTGGCTCCTGGTGGTCGCCATGCTGGCGGGCTCGCTGCTGAACACCGCGATCCGCCGCAGCGGCGGGCGCCGGCGGCCGGGCGCGGGTTCGGGGCTGGAGCCGGAATAGCCCCGGCCGGTCGCGCGTTCAACCCTGGAGTCGGTGCGTTTGTGTCCCCCGGGCCTACTCAACGCCTTCATGGAATACCGTTCGGCTGGAGCCATGTCGAGCCCTTCGCCGTGAGGCGACCTTCGCACCGGCCACGGCACGCCCTCGTGAGCATACGCTCCCGGGGGCGCTGTCTTTTGTCGGAGCTTGCCGCGCCGCCAGGCTCCCGGCGCCAGGCTCCTGGCGTCAGGCGAGGGCGGCCTCGCTGTGGATGCGGCCATCGGTGTCACCCAGGGCCCGGCCCGAGCCGCCCCAGCGGTTCTGGATCAGCTCGGCGGCGATCGAGACCGCCGTCTCCTCGGGCGTCCGGGCGCCGAGGTCGAGGCCGATCGGCGAGCGCAGCCGGGACAGCTCCCGCTCGGTCAGGCCGGCCTCCCGCAGCCGCTCCAGGCGGTCCTCGTGGGTCCGGCGCGAGCCCATCGCGCCGATGTAGCCGGCCGGGGTGCGCAGCGCCACCTCCAGGACGGGCACGTCGAACTTGGGGTCGTGGGTGAGGACGCAGATGACCGTCCGCTCGTCCACCTCGGCGCCCGCCAGGAACCGGTGCGGCCAGTTGACCACGACCTCGTCCGCGTCGCGGAACCGGGCCCGGGTGGCGAACACGGGCCGGGCGTCGCAGACGGTCACGTGATAGCCGAGGAACTTGCCGACCCGGGCGACGGCGGCGGCGAAGTCGATCGCGCCGAACACGTACATCCGGGGCGCGGGGGCGAACGAGTTCACGAAGACGCTCAGCTCGGTCCCGAGCCGCTCGCCGCCGGCGCCGTAGCGGCGGATGCCGGTCACGCCCTGGGCGAGCAGCCCGCGGGCATCGTCGTCGACCGCCGTGTCCAGCCTGCGGGTGCCGAGGGTGCCCGAGGACTGGCCGTCGCTCCAGATGATCCGGCGCGCCCCGATGAAGCCCGGCCCGGCGACGACGGTCGCCACCGCGACCGGCTCGCCCCGCCCGACGGCGGCGGCGATGTCGCCCAGCTCGGGGAACGTTTCCCTGGAGACCTGCTCGACGAAGATGTCGAGGATCCCGCCGCAGGTCAGCCCGACCGCGAAGGCGTCGTCGTCGCTGACGCCGTAGGTCTGCAGCACGGCCTGGCCGGTGCCGGTGACCTCGGTGCTCAGCTCGTAGACCGCGCCCTCGACGCAGCCGCCGGACACGCTGCCGACCACTTCGCCGCCGGGCGCCACCGCGAGCGCGGCGCCGGGGTCACGGGGGGCGCTGTAGGACGTCTTGACCACGGTGGCCAGGCCGAACGTCTGGCCGTCGGCCCACCAGGGGGTGATCGTGTCCAGGATGTCGCGCACTATCTCACCTCGAAGTCTCACTT
The DNA here is from genome assembly GCA_036276115.1 of Trebonia sp. GTDB lineage: Bacteria > Actinomycetota > Actinomycetes > Streptosporangiales > Streptosporangiaceae > Trebonia. The sequence goes on along the minus strand of DATBEM010000029.1, from coordinate 36,487 downwards.
TAACTACCACGCTACCGACGACCCGGACGGCCCACCAGGACGCCTTTAGCGTTCGCTTAACTCAACTGCGGCTCGCCGGCGAATATGCCGTGACCGGGGCAAACGCCCTCGGCTACTGATCGGGTTTCGCGCCGACGGCCGCGATCGCCCGGGTCAGGATCTCCGGCAGGCGCGGGTCGGCCGCCCGGGCGACACGCGGGCTCAGCAGTTCCAGCAGCGACAGCCACTCATAGCCGCGCACGGTCGAGCGCTCCAGCCGGCCCATCCCGTCGAGGGTCACCCGCAGGTCAGGCGAGACCGCGACCGCGTAGTACTCCTGGTCCTGGATGATCCGGACGCCGAACTGGCTCCAGGTGATGTTCGAGGTCGCGATCGGGTCGCCGAGGGCGGCCTCGTCCACGCTGACGCCGATCTCCTCGCGCATCTCGCGGGCCGCCGCCGCGCGCAGCGTCTCCCCCTTCTCGGCGGCGCCGCCAACCGAGAAGTAGAACTCATCGAACATCAGGGTGCCGAAGCGGACGCGCCCGGGACGGCGGAGCTGATCGTCCTCGGGGAGGCGCACGTGGCCGCCGCGGGGATCCCGTGCCTCCTGGCGGGCCTGGCGGCTCAGGAGCAGGCGCGGGCGCAGCGGGTCCCAGCCGTGGAGCAGGAGCACCCGCCCGCCGGGCTCGATGGGGAGAACCCGCGCCGTGTTGCGACGCCACTGCCAGGTCATCACGTACAACAGTACTTGCCGATAAATCGGCCCGGCCCGCGCCCCCGCTCAGGCGCGGGGACACGGGCCGGGGACGCCGCCGGGGCGGCTACTCCACGATCTTCGAGATCGGGATCTCGAGGATGTCCTGCGCGCCGGCCGCCTTGAGGGCCGGGATCAGGGTGTTGACGCCGCGCTTGGGCACGACGGTCTCGATGGCGTTCATGTCCCCGCTGGCCAGCGCCGTGATCGTCGGCGAGGACATCGCCGGCAGCATCGCCGCCACCGCGTTCAGCTGGGCGGCGGGCACGTTGAGCTTGAGCAGCACCTGCGCGCGGGCCGCGATCGCGCCCTGGAGGAGCAGCGCGATGTCGTCCATCGCGGCCTTCTTCTCAGCGTCCTGGCAGGAGGCCTTGCACGCGACGAGCTCGGTGTAGCTGGTCAGCAGCGTGTCCAGGATGCGCAGGCCGTTCTTGCGCAGCGACGAGCCGGTCTCGGTGAGGTCCACGATCGCGTCAACGATGTCGGGGACCTTCGCCTCAGTCGCCCCGTAGGACGGCACGACCAGCGCCCGGACGCCGTTGTCGGCCAGGAACCGCGCCGTCAGGGACGGGAACTCGGTCGAGATCCGCACCCCCTCGGGCAGGTCGCGCACCGTCTTCCACGGCGCCGACTCCTGGACCGCCAGCACCACCCGCACCGGGTTAGAGGTCTGCTTGGAGTACCGGAGCTCCCCGAGGGAGGCCACGTCGGCCTCGGTCTCGGTGATCCAGTCGCGCCCGGTGATGCCGATGTCGAACAGGCCCCGCTCCAGGTAGGACGGGATCTCCTGCGGGCGCAGGAAGCGAACTCGCGCGATCCGGGGGTCATCGATCGAGGCGTGGTAGTCGCGGTCCGACGCCCGGCGGACGGTCAGGTCGGCGGCGTCGAAGAGGTCGAGGGTAGCTTTTTCGAGTGAGCCCTTGGGCAGGACGAGGGAGAGCATTCCTTTTTCCTTTTTTCACGGGTCCGACAACGATTGCCACGTAACCGCGCCGCGCAACGGGACCAGCCGCAGCCGCCAGCGTCGCCCGTGCAGGCACGCGGGAGGCCGACCCGGCCGGAACGCAGGGGTACGCGGCGCTGCTAATGTCGCGACGGACCGTGGGAATGCGAGTCCCGGAAGGCCGGGCCCTGGAACGTGCCACTCTGCTGGCCCGGGGGGACGATCCCCCGGAACCCCCCGAGATGGACGGCGCGCAGCACGAGCGCGGTGTCAAGCGCGGCCACGACTGCCTCCCATCCCTTGTCCTCAGAGCTATCCGGCAGCCCGCTGCGATCGCGAGCCTGCTCGATCGTGTTACACGTTAGCACGCCGTTCCCGACCGGCTTCCCCGCATCCAGGGCAGCCCTGGTCAGCCCGGCCGTGACCGCGTCGCACACGTACTCAAAGTGCGGGGTACCACCCCTGATCACCGCCCCGAGGCACACGACGGCGTCGAAGCCGCGCTTGAGCAGCCCCTGGGCGACGACCGGGAGCTCGACCGCGCCCGCGACCCGCACGACGACGGGGTTGTCGACGCCGCACGCGCGGGCGGCGTCGACCGCCCGCTCGACCAGCATGCCGGTGATCTCCGCGTGCCACCGGGTGGCGGCGATCGCCAGGGTCAGGCCCTGCGCGTCGACCGTCGCCAGGTCCGGCCGGCCTTCACCGCTCACAGGGGGATCTCGATGTCGTGGCCCATGCGGTCGCGCTTGGTGGTCAGGTAGCGGAGGTTGTCCGGGGTGACGCGGGGCGGCAGCGGGACGCGGATCACCCCGAAGCCGTGCAGGGCCAGGGCCTCGACCTTGAGCGGGTTGTTGGTGAGCACCGCGGCCGAGCGGACGCCGAGGTCGGCCAGCATCTGGGCGGCGAGTGAGTACTCGCGCGGGTCGACCGGCAGGCCGAGCTCCAGGTTGGCGTCGACCGTGTCGGCGCCGGCGTCTTGCAGCTCGTAGGCCTGCAGCTTGGACAGCAGGCCGATCCCGCGGCCCTCGTGGCCGCGCAGGTACAGCACCACGCCCCGGCCGCGCTCGGCGATGGCCGCCATGGCCGCCTCAAGCTGGGCCCCGCAGTCGCACCGGCGCGAGCCGAGCACGTCGCCGGTCAGGCACTCGGAGTGCACCCGGGTCAGCACGTCCTCGCCGTCGCCGACGTCGCCCAGCACGAGCGCCACGTGCTCGGTCCCGTCGAGGTCGCCGCGGTAGCCGTAGGCGCTCCAGACGCCGAACTCATTGGGGATCCGGGTCTTGGCGACCCGGGTGATCAGCGTCTCGGTCCGCCGGCGGTGACTGATGAGCTGCTCTATGGAGATCAGCGCGAGGCCATGCTCGTCGGCGAAGGCCCGCAAGGACGGCAGCCGCATCATCGTCCCGTCGTCGTTGACGACCTCGGCCAGGACGCCCGCCGGGCGCAGGCCCGCGAGGCGGGCGAGGTCAACGGCGGCCTCGGTGTGGCCGGCCCGGGCGAGGACGCCGCCCTCGGCGTAGCGCAGCGGGAAGATGTGGCCCGGCTTGACGAAGTCGTCCAGGGTGGACGCCGGGTCGGCCAGGCGGCGGATCGTGGTCGTCCGGTCGGCGGCGGAGATGCCGGTGGTGACGCCGTCGCGGGCATCGACGGTGACGGTGAACGCGGTGCGCATCCGCTCGCCGTTCTGCGGGGTCATCAGCGGGAGCCCGAGGCGGTCCAGGTCCGGCCCGGGCATCGGGGCGCAGATGACGCCGCTGGTGTAGCGGACCATGAACGCGATCAGCTCCGGGGTCGCGAGCTCGGCGGCGAAGATGATGTCGCCCTCGTTCTCCCGGTCCTCGTCGTCCACCACCACGACGGCCCGGCCGGCGGCGAAGTCCTTGATGGCCCGCTCGACCTCATCCAGGTGGACGGGCGCGGGGGACTGCTGCGACGGGACCGGCTGGGGCAGTGCCGGGTGGGGCAGTCCTGGCTGGGGCACGCCGCTGGCGGGCAGTGCCTCGCAGGCGGTCACCGGGCACCCCCGGCGATGAGCAGCTTCTCCACGTACTTGGCCATGACGTCGACCTCCAGGTTGACTTGCTCCCCCGGGCCGCGCAGGCCGAGGGTGGTGCGCTTGAGCGTCTCGGGGATCAGGCTGATCTCGAACCAGTCACCGGCGATGGCGGAGACGGTGAGGCTGACGCCGTCCACGGCGATCGAGCCCTTCTGGACCACGTACCGCGCCAGATCGCGGGGAAGGCTGATCCGCACCACTTCCCAGTGCTCCTGGGGGGCGCGGCTGATGACGGTGGCGGTGCCGTCCACGTGGCCCTGCATGACGTGGCCGCCGAGGCGGTCCTGCAGGCGGACCGAGCGCTCCAGGTTGACCTGGGTGCCGGGGCGGGCGGCGCTGAGGCTGGAGCGGGCGAGGGTCTCCCCCATTACGTCGGCGGTGAAGCCGCGGGGCGGGCCAGGGTCCGCGAGCGATTCCTCCGCCGCTGCCAGGTCCGCCATGGTCTTGCCGTTATCAGTCCATTGCGACCCGAGCAGCCCGGTCACGGTCAGGCAGACGCCGTTCACGGCGATGGAGTCGCCTAGGCGGGCGTCCGCGCTGGCCACGGCGCTGCGAATATGGATGCGGGCGAAATCGCCCTGCTGGTCGACCGCCTCGATCTCGCCGAGATCCTCGACGATGCCGGTGAACATCCGCGCCCTCCTCCGGTCAGGCTCCGGGGGACGCGGCCGCCAGCCCCGGCGCCCGCGCTCAGGGCCCCGCGACCCGCCCGGCGAGGGCAAGGCCAGCGCGCCTGCATCGCGGACGGCGCGAGCCGGCCACGCGCGTGCTGCCTACCATCCGGACTTTCACCGTCGGCGCCGGAATTCCACCGGCTCAGCCGGTCGTGGTCCTGACGGCACGTCGCCGCCAGCACCGCGACCGGGTCGCGGACTATAACCGCCGGCTCGGAATTTCACCGACCCCGGAGCACGCTCAACTAGGAAACGAGTCTGTCATACCGGTTATTCCGGCCACTCGCGCCCTACTGGGGTTCGCGTGGGGCCGCTCGGCCAGGGTTGCGCTTGGCGTCTGCGGGACCCGGGCCCCGCAGACGCCAGGCGAAGGGGCGAGGGACGCTAGGCGGCGGTACCGGGCCGGGTGACCCGGGCGATCGCGTAGTCGCAGTTGTCGCACAGGGTGACGACGCCCCGGGCGCCGCTGGCGATCGTGCCGCCGCTGGCCGGGCCGGGGACGGTGTCGGAGCGCAGCTTGCGCTCCCCGCAGCGCGGGCAGGCCCCGGCCACCGCACTGCCCCAGGCGGCCGCGGGGCTGGAGGCGAGCGCCGCCAGCAGGAAGAACCCGGCCAGGGCGACGGCGACGACGCCCACGATCGTCAGCACGGCCAGCGAGAACCCGCCGAGAAGCCAGAACGGCAGCGGCAAGATGGCCCCGATCAGCCGGGGCACGGCGATCAGGGCGACGCCCACCGCTCCGAAGGCGATGGCGACACCGAGCATCCCCGCCATCGACTTGCCCGAGCGATGCTGCCTCCGCTCGTCGCGCGCAACCTGAATCAGGGTGTCTTCGTCTGATGTCGCAGTGGTCATGCCGCTCCCAGGTTCGGCTTGCTTCCCCCAGCAAGGCAATCCTCGCCCGCCCGCGCCCGAGCGCGCAAGTAATTACTCGATTTGTTCACCAAGCCCGGCCAGCGGGGGCGATAGGCATCGGCCCGGGTGCTCGATCGCCGTCGTGACACCGTCGTGAGCCCGCTCGCGACTCCCTCGTGACCCCTCTCGTGACATGAGGGCTGGCTAGCGTCGGGCGTCATGAGTGACAATCATCACACAATTGCCCCTGCCCAGCCTCCCGCTCCGCGGCGGCCAGCCGTCCCTTCCTACCAGGGCGTCAGCTCGCCGGCGGCGCTGCTGCGGGCCATCCCGCTCGGGCACGGCGCGCGGGTCGGGGAGTTCCGGGCGGCGGTCCGCGCGGTGCTCGACGGGACCGACGACCGGCTCCTGGTGATCGCCGGGCCCTGCTCCGTGCACGACCCGCTGGCGGCGGTGCAGTACGGGCAGTGGCTGGCCCGGCGGCAGGCCGAGTACCGGGGCGACCTGCTGCTCGTCATGCGGGCCTACGTCGACAAGCCGCGCACCCTGCACGGCTGGAAGGGCCTGGTCAACGACCCGTTCCTGGACGGCTCGGGCGACGTCGCGGCCGGGCTGCGGACGGCGCGGGCGCTGCTGGTGCAGCTGGCCGCCGACGGGGTGCCGGCCGCGACCGAGTGGGTGGACCCGCTGCTGGTCCCCTACCTGGCCGACGCGGTGACCTGGGGCACGATCGGGGCGCGGACGACCGAAAGCCAGGTGCACCGGCGGCTCGCCTCGGCCCTGGCGATGCCGGTCGGGTTCAAGAACAGCCCCGACGGGGACCCGCAGGCGGCGGTGGACGCGTGCGTGGTGGCGGCCGGGGCGCATGCCTTCCTCGGCCCCGGCCCGGCCGACGGGGCGCCGGCGGTCACCCGGTCGGGCGGGAACCGGGACACCTGCGTGGTGCTGAGGGGCGGCAGGCACGGGCCGAACTACCAGCGCTCGTACGTCAGCGCCACGCTGAGCCTGCTCGGGCTGGCGGGACTGGACCGGCGGGTGGTGATCGACGCCAGCCACGGCAACAGCGGCAAGAACCATCATCGCCAGCGGGAGGTCGCCCTCGCGATCGCCGCCCAGGCCGGCCGCGACGAGGAGATCGCGGGCGTGATGCTGGAGAGCTTCCTGGTCGCCGGGCGGCAGGAACTGGCGGGCGACCCGGCCACGCTCGCCTACGGGCAGTCGGTCACCGACGCGTGCATGGGGCTGGACGAGACCGGGGAAGTGCTGGCGGCGCTGGCGGAGGCGGTCGCGCGGCGCCGCCGGAGCCGGTGATGGCGGGACCATGGCGGGACGAGGCGGGCGACGAGATCGCCCTGGGGTCGGTCGCCCGGCTGTGGTGCCCGTCCGGCTGGCCGCTGGCGGTGGTGACCGAGTGGGTGTACGCGCGCTTCCCGGAGGCCCATCCCCCGCCCTGGCCGCAGGCCCGGGCGCTCGTCGCCCGGCGGCGCTTACCGGGCGACCGCTCCTGGCCAGGCCGCAGGCTCCTGGCCAGGCCCTGGGCTCCGGCCCGTTCCGGCCGCCGGGTCAGGTTCCGGGCCGGCGGGGAACGGCGCCGTGCACGACCGGGCCGCGCTTGGTCGGGTACTGCACGGCATCGCGGCTCAGCTGGCGGATCACCGCGTCGATGATGTCGAAGGCCACCGCGTGGCCGGGCGCCATTGACGACTTGACCCACTCGACCGCTCCCGCACCCGCGATGCCGCCTGATTGCGCCGCCGGCTGCGCCTCCACCGTCAGCAGGCGCAGCGCCGCCCCGGGCAGCAGCGGCCCGGCCAACGGGGCGGGCGGCCAGCCCGCCGCCTGGAGGGCGCCCAGCAACTCGGCCAGGACCGGGGCGTCGACGTAGCCGGCCCAGGCCCCCGGGGGCCGGCGCCGGGAGAAGTAATGGTCGAGCCGGGCACTGCCGTCGGGGTAGATCACCAGCTCGCTGCGACCCCACGGATCGGTCGGGCTGTGCTCGTTGCCAACCTGGTAGGACAGCAGGGGCCGGGCAGCCCCGGGGCCGCTCGCGGGGACCTCGTCAGCCATGCCGCCCGCCCGCCGGGCCCGTCTTGACCATCGCATCGTCCGTCCTGCGCAATCGTGGCTATCTCGGCAATAGGTCCCCGGGCTCGCTAACCGGGGCGTCGGCACCGGGCCTGGCCGGCGGCGAAAACGCGGTGCGATCCCGGCGATCATCTCGCGATAATGGCCGGCGTGGAAGAGGTCGAGGTCGTTGTCGCCCATAGCGAGCGCGCGACCGTGCGCGTCGGCGACGTGTACCTGAAGATCGACGGGGACCAGGCACGGGCCGATGCCGAGGTCGCGGCGATGGCCCTGGCGCCAGTCCCGACGCCGCGGATCTTGTGGCGCGAGCCGCCCGTGCTCGCGCTCGCCGCCGTCCGCGGGACGGCGCTGGGCCGCCTGGGCGAGCCGTCGGCCGCGTCGCCGGCGGCGTGGGCCGCGGCGGGCGCTGCCGTGCGGGCGCTGCACGACGCGCCGCTGCCGCCCTGGCCGGGCAAGGACCGGGGCGAGATCGCGGCGCACCTCGACGGCGAGTGCGAGTGGCTGGTGAGCAGCGGCGCCCTGCCGGCCGGGCTGGTCACCCGCAACTGGCAGGTGGCGCAGGCCGCGCTCCGGCCCTGGACACCAGCGTTCACGCATGGCGACTTGCAGGCCTGCCACGTGTTCACCAGCGGGGACGAGGTCACCGGGGTGATCGACTGGTCCGAGGCGGCCCCCGGCGATGGCCTGCATGACCTGGCCAGCCTGACGCTCGGGCACGAGGAGCACCTGGCCGACGTGCTCGCTGGCTACGGCCCCGGCGTCGACCTCGACGTGATCCGCGGGTGGTGGTCGCTGCGCAGCCTGCGGTCGGCCCGCTGGCTGGCCGAGCACGGCTTCGACCCGTCGGCCCCCGGCTGTGAGCTCGACGTCCTGCGGGCCCGGATGTGATGGCGCCCCTGTTCGGCATTTATCTCTATTGAGCCGCGAATCTCGCCTAAATGCCCCTGAACGGGGCACTGAAAGCAGGTACCTAGCGCCGCGGAGCACCGAAAACGAGGGTGCACCCGCTAGCAGGCCCCAGTACCGGTAAGCTCATCATCGGCGCGGCAAGTCGCGTCATGGCATGGCAGATAGAGGACGAGGACAGATGGCAACAGGCACAGTCAAGTGGTTCAACGCCGACAAGGGCTTTGGTTTCATCGCCCCCGATGACGGGACGGCGGACGTGTTCGTGCACTTCTCGGCGATCTCGACCTCGGGCTACCGATCCCTGGACGAGAACCAGAAGGTCGAGTTCGACACGACCCAGGGGCAGAAGGGCCCGCAGGCGGAGAACGTTCGCCCGATCTGAAGTACCGCCTCCGGTCACCGGAGGCTAAAGATCGCGCAGCGCCGTGGACAGCAGGTCGCGCAGGGCGGGGCCGGGGCGAACGCCAAGCTCGTCACTCAGAGCTTGGGCCGTCCGGTGGAAAGCACCGGCGGCCTCGACCTCGCGGCCGTCGGCTAGCAGTGCCCGCATTAGCCGGGCGCACGCTCCTTCATCGCCAGGAACCTTCCGGGACCTGGCCTGAAGGGACGGCAGCAGCCTCGCGTGCCCGCCCTGGGCGAGCTGCATGTCCACGAGCTGATCTTCAGCCGCGCGGCGCTCCTCGTCCAGGGCGGCTATCAGGCCCTGAACGGCGGGTAGGTCAGGGGCGTCGCGAAATTCCCACCCGGGGTCGGTCCAGCTGTCCAGCGCCTGCTGCAGCAGCAAGACCGCCCGGGCCGCATCGCCGCTGGCGTGCGCCTGCCGGGCCAGGCTGAGTGCGGCCTGGTAGCGGTCCAGGTCGAGCGCGCCCGCGGGCGGGTCGGCCAGGTAGCCGCCGCCAGCCGAGGTAATCGTGGCGCGCGGAATCCCGCCCCGCCCCAGGGTCCGCCGCAGTCGGCTGACGGCTTGCTTAGTGGCGTCCTGCGGTCGGACCGGGGGCCGGCCAGCCCACAGCACCGGTGCGAGCGCGTCGCGCGCCCACGGCTTGCGCGGGCGGAGCAGGAACATGGTGAGCAGCGCGCGCTGGCGGGGCCGGAGCAGCAGCGACTCGCCGTCACTGCCCGTCACTGTCAGCGGGCCGAGAATCTGCAGGTCAATCACGGTAGATCCCTCATCGCGGGTGGCGTGGAAGCGTGCCCCCCAGGGGTACCGCAGAGACTGACCGTGTCACAAGGGTCACGTAATGCTCCTGTAATGCCCTGCGTCTTCGTGACACCACAGCGACACCTCTCATGACATCCCGCATCACTAGCGTCCTCGGCCATGAACAGCCAACTCACCGGCGCCAGCGCGATACCGGAGCCCGGGGCGCTACGGTTCTGCGCCGAGATGCACTGCGTCCAGCTCAGCCAGGTCGCCGACCTCCTCGGCGCCGCCCCGCCCGGCCCGGGCGAGCCACCCGGCCCCGGCCCCGGCGCCGCGGCCGCCAGCGCGGCCGGGCGGGCGCGGGACCTGGTCGCCCAGTGGCGGCGACTGCAGCTCGCCGAGAGCGCTCCCCTCACCCACCCGGAGCAGCCGTGGGCATGGGTGACGCGCCGGGGCATGACCGCGCTCGGCCTGTCGTGGCGGGCGGGAACGGTGCCCCGCTCCCGGCTGCGGCACACCCAGGCGGTCACCGATGCCCGCCTCGCGCTCGCGCGCACGCCCCAGTACCGGCGGGCGGGCGCGTCCTGGCGCCCGGAGCGGGAGATGCTCCACCGCGCCTTCCGGCCGTCGGGCGGCTGGCCCCGGGCGCACCTGCCCGACGGCGAGGTGCACTGGCCGGCCGGCTGCGGGCTGGACTGGGCCGGCGAGACCTGGGCAATCGAGGTCGAGCTGACCAGGAAGGGCGTCGAGCGCACGACCCAGATCATGCGCGACCTGCTCGCCCGGACCGGCGACTACGACTGCCCGCCGGCCGAGGCCGCCGTCCCCGGCGACCCGCCCCGGTACGCCTGCGTGGCCTACGCGTGCGCGCGGGCGGTGCTCGCCACCGTGCGCACGGCCCGGGGCCGGCTGGGCCCGCTGGGCGACCGGGTCGAGGTATACGAGATCTTCCCGCCCGCCACGCCATTTCACGGGCCCGGCCGCGAGCAGAGCCGGTCATGACGCGGAAGACCGGGCTGAATGACCGCGAGTACCGCCGCTACCGGCGCGAGCGCGGCCGCTACGGCCGGGACGAGGAGCTGGAGGCCGCCGCCGGCCGCGCGCTGGCCGCCGCGGCCGGGGTGGCGGCGCTGGTCGCGCTCGCCCCGGTGGCCCTGGTCGCCGCGGCCGGGTACCTGCTCGCCTGGTCGCGCGGGTGGACGCCGCGCCGCCTGTACGCCGGGGCGGCGTGGGCGCTCGGCCCGGCCGCCTACTGGCTCGCCGTCGTCGCGCTGTGGACGCCACCGGGGCTGCCCGGCTCCGGCCCCGGCCCGTGGTGGCTACGACTGGCCGCCGCGAGCTTCCGGGCCTGGCTGGTCATGGCGCACCTGGCGATCGCTGGCAGCCCGCGGGCGCTGCTGGCGGTGCCGCCGGTCGTCATCCCGGCGGGCCTGGCGGCCGCGGGCCGGGCGTGGGACCGCCACCTGTTCCTCATGACGGCCAGCACCGGCGGCCGCCACCCGGCGGCCCCGGCCGGCTTTGACTGGCGCATGTGGCGCCACCAGTCGCGCGCCGCCCGCCGGGCCGCCGGGCACACGCGGGCCGGGCTGGCCAGGAGCGGGCGGTGGCGCGGGCTGCCCGGCCCGCTGCCGCTGGCGCTGCCGGGCGGGGACGTGGTCGTCGGGGCCACCATCCGGGCCGCCGGGGACAGCCCCGGCCCGGGGCGGGGCCGGCGGCGGGACGCGCCGGAGATGACGATCCCGCATGACCGGCTGCGGTCCCACCAGGTCGTGGTGGGGACGACGGGCACCGGCAAGACAACCCTGCTGCTCCGCCTGTGGACCGCGTTCATGGCGGTGGCGCTGCGCCGGGCCGCGACCGGGCGGGGGCGGCGGCCGCTGCTGGTCGTCATCGACTGCAAGGGCGGCGACAGCTCGCGCGAGATCGCGGCCCGGGCCGGGCAGGCGCTGCGGGCCGCCGGCGCGGGCGACGTCCGCACCTGGCCAGCCGACCCGCTGTCGCTGTGGACGCTGCCGCCCGGGCAGCTCGTCACCACGCTGCTGGACCTCATCGAGCACGGCGACGGCGCGGCCGCCTACTACCAGGACATGATGCGGGCGGTGGTGTCGCTCGCCGTCGGGGCGCCGCCCGGCCCGCCCGCGAGCGCGGCCGAGTTCCTGGGGCGGCTGCGCGTCAAGTGGCTCAGTGGCGCGTACCAGGCCGCCGGCGATGCCGCCGCGGCCAGCGCCGCCGTCAACGCGACCAGGGTGATGCCGGACGTGGAGGCGCGGCTGCGCGCCCTCCTGGACCGCCTCGGCCCGGGACTTGACGGAAAGCGCCGTGACGGAAAGAGCCTCGATAAGGCGATGACCCTGGCCGAGGGGGACGCCTGGTACTGCGTGCTGGAGGGGACGGCCGCCCCGGAGGTGGCCGAGGCGCAGGCGCGGGCGCTGGTGGACCTGCTCGCCAGCTACGCGGTGGGCGGCGAGCGGGAGATCCTGCTGTGCATCGACGAGTTCTCGGCCGTCAGCCGGCGGCTGCCGATCTGGCGGCTGTACGAGCGGGCCCGCTCCCTCGGCCTCGCCGTCCAGGTCTCGGCCCAGTCCTGGGAGGGGCTGGGCAACGACGACGACGAGCGGCGCCGGGTCGCGTCCACCGCCGAGGGCGGCGTCTGGCTATTGCGCACCCCGCAGCCGGACCGCCTGGTGGACCTGGCCGGGCAGCAGCCGGCCATCGCGGCGACCCGCCAGCAGTCCGGCCGGGGCAGCTGGGAGCCGGCCGGGACCGCGACCACCCGCCCCGTCCCGGTCGTCGACCCGCAGCTCATCCGCCGCCTGACGACCGGCCAGGCGGCCTACATCTACCAGGGCACGGTGACGTTCGTGCACGTCCAGGCCCCGGTCCGGTCGCGCCCGCCGCGCCCGGACCGGCGTCCAGCGCTCCGCGAGGGGCCCGCCAGCGCGAGGCCGGGCCCCGTCGAGCCAGGCGAGCGGCACCCGGACAGCACAAGGCCGGCTAGCATCCGCCCAGTCGACGCCGGCCGGCGCGAGTGGCCGCCGACCCGTACCGAGCCGGGCGGAGGCGCGCCTGTCAGCGCCGGGTCAACCGGGACATGGCCGGCGGCCCGCAGCGGTTCGGGGGCAGGGGCGCGACGTCAGCCGCCCGCTGCCCGCCGCTCCGCTGCGGCTGAATCAGCGCCCGCCTGGGCGCCGGACCGCCGCCCGGTCGCAGGCCCCGCGCCGCCCGGGGCAATGAGCCCGCGAGGCCCGCACCCGGGAGCAGAGCGCGCTGCGGGCGAGGCCGGGCGAGGGGAAGCTCCGTGGCACCAGCGCAGCAGTGGCTGGCGGCCCCAGCGCGGCTCGCGAGCGCAGTACCTGAGCGGGCTCGGCGAGCCTGGGGACGGCGAGGAAGGAGCCGGCGCTGAGGCGGGGCGCTAAGCCCGATCCCGTGAAGGACGCCAGCTCCCGGCAACCTAGTTGCCGCGGGACTCAGCGATCACGATCTCGTGGCGGATGGAAGCCATGGGGCCCGGGACTCCGTCACGGGGGACGGATCGTGACCACCGGCACCGGCGGGAGCGTGCGGGGCGGTGAACTCGGGCGTCAGCCCGACAGGCGGGTGACGGCGCGCATCTTGTTGGTGGCGTCCAGGGCGGCGACCTTGTAGGACTCGGCCAGGGTGGGGTAGTTGAAGACGGCGTCAACCAGGTAGTCGACGGTGCCCCCGCAGCCCATGACGGCCTGGCCGATGTGGATGAGCTCGGTCGCGCTGGTGCCGAAGACGTGGACGCCCAGCAGCTTGCGGTCGTCCGGGGAGACCAGCAGCTTCAGGACGCCGTAGGAGTCGCCGACGATCTGGCCGCGGGCCAGCTCGCGGTAGCGGGACACGCCGACCTCGAACGGGATGCACGCCTCGGTCAGCTGGTCCTCGGTCTGGCCGACGAAGCTGATCTCCGGGATCGAGTAGATGCCGATCGGCTGGGGCGTGTCCGACAGCGCCCTCGTCTCGCCGAACGCGTGGTTGGCGGCGATCCGGCCCTGCTCCATCGACGTGGCGGCGAGGGCCGGGAAGCCGATGACGTCGCCGACGGCGTAGATGCTGGGCACGTCGGTCCGGTAGAACTCATCGACCTTGATCCGGCCCCGGTCATCGGCGCTCAGCCCGGCCGCCTCCAGGCCGAGGCCCGCGGTCATGCCCTGGCGGCCGGCCGAGTACAGGACGGTGTCGGCCGGGATCTTCTTGCCGCTGCGGAGCACGGTGATCGCGCCCTCGGGGCGGGCCTCGACCGACCCGACGCTCTCGCCGAAGCGGAACGTCACCGCCAGGTCGCGCAGGTGGTACTTCAGCGCCTCCACGACCTCCAGGTCGCAGAACTCCAGCATCCGGTCGCGCCGCTCGACCACGGTCACCTTGGTCCCCAGGGTGGCGAACATCGACGCGTACTCAATGCCGATCACGCCCGCGCCGACCACGACCATCGAGCGGGGCACGCGCTCGAGGTGGATGAGCCCGTCGGAGTCGATGACCGTCTTGTCGTCGAAGTCCACGCTGGGCGGGCGAGCCGGGCAGGTGCCGGTGGCGATGACGATCTTCTCCGCGCTGACCTTGCGGATGCGGCCCTTGCCGTCGTCCACCTCGACCTCGCCCGGGCCGGTGAACCGGCCGGTGCCGGCGATGATGGCGACGTGGTTGCGCACGAGCTGGCTGCGGACCACGTCGTTCTCGCGGGTCACCACGTGGCTCGTGCGGGCGGTCAGGTCGGCGATCGTGATCTCGTCCTTGACCCGGTAGGACTGGCCGTATATCTCCCGCTGGTCCACGCCGGTGAGGTACAAGATCGCCTGGCGCAGCGTCTTGGAGGGGATCGTCCCCGTGTTGAGGCAGACGCCGCCGAGCATGTCGGGTCGCTCCACGACCGCGACCCGCCGGTCCAGCTTCGCGGCCGCGATGGCCGCCTTCTGCCCGCCGGGCCCCGAGCCGATAACCAGCAGGTCATAGTCATGCACGTCTCTAGTGTGCCCGCTGCGGGGGGCGAAACAGAAGATGTGCCGCACACGGTTCATAACGGTTCGCGCAGCCGTGGCCCGGGCTCAACGATGTAGCCTTCGCGCATCGTCTTGTCGGTGGAGTCCGCAGAAGGCCAGTGGCGTCCACAGGAAAGAGGGACAGCATGTCGAGGAACAGCATGGCAAGCCGGCGCACGCGGGCCGCGCTCCCCGTGGCGGCCCTGACGGGCATGGCATTCCTGGCCGCCGGGTGCGCGGCGGCCTCATCCTCCGCCGCCTCCTCGTCACCGGCGGCCGGCGCCGGCGCGAGCACCAGCGGGGGCGCGCCGGGCAGCGCGGGCACCTCCTCGTCCTCCTCGTCCTCCCCGTCCTCCCCGCCGGCCGCCTCGGCCGCCCCCGGCAACCACGGCCCGGCGGCCTCGCCGGTCCCCACCAGCACGGCCTCCACCGCCCCGGTCCCGGGCGCGGTGGACTGCGCCGGCTGGCCGTCCGGGGCGAAGAAGGGCCCGGTCGGGCTGTTCCAGCCAGTGTCGGTGCTGCGCTGCGTCACCAGCATGACGACGGTGCCGGGCAAGGGCACGTTCCTGGCGGCGACGCTGGAGCGGGCCACCAGCGACTTCGCCCCCCTGCTGACGGCCCTGCGCACCCCGCCGGGGCATGCCCAGACGGGACAGATGTGCCCGATGATCGCGATGCTCGCGCCGCAGGTCGTCCTGGTCGCCAAGGATGGCTCGGCGCTCAGCCCGACCATCCCGCAGACCGGGTGCGGCCAGTACCAGCAGCCGGTCATCACCGCGCTAGCCCACATGCCGTGGACGGCGGTCTCGGTCCGGCTCTACCCGGCCGCCTCCGTCCCGGTCCCGACGCTACCCGGCGTGCGGCCGTCGACCGGCCACGTCAACGGCATCCCGCAGGTCAACGTCAGCCACTAGGCGCCCGCCGGCCCCGGCGGCCGCCCCCGGTCCACACCTGGCCATAACCGGCCAGGCAAGGCAAAAGCCGCGAAGAAAATTCTTCGGGAAAAGTTGTTGCCGCCCGAAGGGCTAGCTACTCCTACCTGTATGGGGAACAGGGGACAGGCGGTACAAGCCTGAATGACGGACATGGTGGCGCAATCCCAAAAAGTAGGTATACGGAACCGGCAGGTTCCTCGATACCTCACAAACCAGGCCGCCACTACCGTGAGGACATGCGCGACAGTGAGGTCGTCGCGGCCATCGCGGCGGGCGAGCCGGACGGGCTGGCCGCCGCCTACGACCGGTACGCGGACCCGCTTCACACCTACTGCCGAACGATCACGGGCGACCCGGCCGACGCCGCCGACGCGGTGCAGGACGCCTTCGTCCTGGCCGCCGCCCGCATCGGGACGCTGCGGGACCCCGGGCGGCTGCGGCCCTGGCTTTACTCCATCGCGCGCAACCAGTGCCTGCGGACGCTGCGGAACGCCAGGCGCTCCCCCGCGACCGGTGAGGTGCCGGAGGTGAGCGACCCCGGTGGCGACATCGGGGCGGGCGCCGAGCAGGCCGAGCGCGTCGCCCTCGTGCAGGCGGCCCTGTCCGGCCTGAACCCGGGCGAGCGCGAGGTCATCGAGCTGACCCTGCGCCAGGACCTCGACCCGGGCGAGGTCGCCCTGGTCCTCGGGGTCTCCCGCAACCACGTTCACGCGCTGCTGTCGCGGGCGCGCGAGCAGCTGCTGGCGGGCCTGGCGGTGCTGCTGGTCGGGCGGGCGGGCCGCGAGGACTGCCACGAGCTGGGCAGCCTGCTCGGCGGCTGGGACGGCACCCTCACGGCGACGACGCGCAAGCGGGTCCACCGGCACATCGAGCGCTGCGGAACCTGCACCACCCGCCGGGCCTCCCTGGTCAACCCGGCCGCGCTGCTGCCGGCCGGGGGCGTCGCCCTGGCCGTGCTCGCGGCCCCGGCCGGCCTCCGGGCCGAGGTGCTGCGGCTCGGCCTCAGCCACGAGGCGGCCGCGGTCGCGCACCGGGCGGCGGCGGCGAAGGCGGCGGGCGCGTTCGGCCGGGGCGGCTTCCCCAAGCCGGTGCACGGGGTCAGGGGAGCGGGCCACCACCCGCCGTGGCATACCTCCCCCCAGGGCCAGGCGACCATCGCCGCGGCCGTGGTCATCGCGGTGGCCATCGCCTCGGCGGCGTTCGCGCTGAGCGGCCACTCCGAGCACGTGACCCTCTCCAGCACGCTGCCGCGGACATCGGCGCCGCCCCCGCCCGCCCCGGCCTCGCTAGCCTCCCCCGCTGCCCCCGCCGCCCCGCCCGGCCGCCCCCGGGGCCCGGGGGCGTCGCCGACGGCCGCCCGCCCCGCCGCGGGCGCGACGCCCTCGCCGGCGAGCGCCGGCGGCCCCACTGCCCGCGCGACGGTCGCGGGGGCCGGCCCGCAGCCGACGACTCCCGGGCGGAGCGCGCCGCCGGCCACCCCGCCGGGGCGGCCGGCGACCACCGCGCCGCCGGGCCAGCGCACGACCCCGCCGCCCGCGCCGCCGACGACCCGGCCGTCGGCCACTCCCCTGCCGCCGGCCGCGGGCACCCTCGCGGTGACGCCGGGCGGCGGCGGGCTGCCGAGCGGCCCGGGCGGGTCCTCGGTCCTCCTGGAGGCGGTCGGCGGGCCGGTCTCGTGGAGCATCACCCCGGCCGGCCACGCGCACGGCAGCCTGTCGGTCTCGCCGTCGGCGGGCACGCTCGCGGCTGGCACCGGGGTGCGGGTGACCATCACCGCCGACCTGCTCGCGGTCGGGGACAAGCTCACCGTCAGCCCCGGCGGGGTCACGTTCACCATCGTCATCGGCTGGTAAGCCGGGGCGGCCGCGGCCCAGGGTGACGCAGATCATCCCCGGGGCGGCGAAGCGGGACGAGTCGGCCGGGGCGACTCGCCCCTTTTGCTAGTATTGTGGCACATAGTAATCGCTACATCGCCGTCCGTATATATGACGATTCCGGCGCGCGGTGGTACAGCTACAGCTATGCGCATGCGGGACAGCGAGGTGGTCGCGTCCATCCTCGCGGGCGAGCCGGGCGGGCTCGCGGAGGCTTACGACAGGTACGCGGCCCTGCTCTACACCTATTGCTGCACGCTGCTGCGCGAGCCGGCCGACGCGGCCGACGCCGTGCAGGATACGTTCGTGATCGCGTCCGCCCGGCTGTCGGGCCTGCGCGACCCCGAGCGGCTGCGGCCCTGGCTGTTCTCGGTCGCCCGCAACGAGTGCCTGCGGCGGCTGCGGGACCGGCGCAGCACCTCGGCGTTCGACGAGGCCGCCAACATGACCGACGAGACCGCCGACGTGGGCGGCGACGCCGAGCGGGCCGAGCTGCGGGCGCTGCTGCGGGCCGCCCTGCGGGGCATGAACGACGGCGACCGCGACATCATCGCCCTGCAGCTGTCGCAGGGGCTGGACGTGGCCGAGGTCGCCGCGGCCATGGGCGTCACCCGCAAGGCCGCCCACGCCCTGCTGTCGCGCGCCCGGGCGCAGCTGATGGCCGCCATCGGGGTGCTGCTCGTCGGCCGGGCCGGCCGCGGCGAGTGCCCCGCGCTGGACTCCCTGCTGGCAGGGTGGGACGGCCACCTGACCGTGCTGCTCCGCAAGCGCCTCAACCGGCACATCGAGCACTGCGTCACCTGCACCGCGCGGCGCCAGCACGAGCTGACCCCGGCGATGCTGCTGGGCCTCACGGCCGGCCCGGCCCTGCTCGGCGCGGCCGCCGCCGTGCGCCACGCCGCGGCGGCCGGGGCGGTCACCGCGGGCCTGCGCGGCCAGGCGCTGGCCGCCATGACGGCGGGCCCGGCCGACCCGGCCCGGCAGGCGGTCCTCGCCCGCGCGGGCTCGTTCAGCCCGAACGGCTTTCCCCGGCCCCTCAGCCCGCCCGCGCACGGCCCGCTCGGCAGCACCGCCGCCCGGGTCGCGGCCGCGGCCGGCGCCGCCGCGGCGGTCGCCGCGATCGTGATCGCCCTCGTGCCCGGCGGCCCGGCCCCGTCCGACCTGGCCGGCGGCGGGCCGGCCGGCCCCGGGGCGACGTTCCCGGGCGGCGCGGGCGCGAGCAACCCGGCCGGGCTGCCCGCGGTGTCCCCGGTCAGCTCCGCTGGCCCTGGCGGCCGCGGCGGGCCGGGCGGCACCACGCCCGCCGGCGGCAGCACGCCCGGCGGGCCGGTCACGACCGGGCCGGGCGGCGGGCCCGGCGCCGGCGGCCCGGCCCCGGGCAAGCGGCCCGGCGGCCAGGCGTCCTCGTCCGCCCCGGCGGGCGGCGGGCAGCCGACCTCCGGCCACCCGGGATCGCCCTCGTCCCCGCCATCGACCGGGCCGGGCGGCGGCCCGACGACGGGCACCCCCACCAGCGGGGCGCCCTCCGCGCCGCCCCCGACCGCGCCGCCGACCTCGGCCGCGCCCCCGCCGCCCCCGCCGCCGGCCCAGGGGACGGCCAGCGTCTCCCCGGGCACGGTCCTGCTCACCCCGCTGCTGGGCGCCACGCTCACGATCACCGCCCACGGCGGGCCGGTCTCGTGGTCGATCTCCGAGCCGTCCAGCCTCATCGGCAAGCTCACGCTGTCGGCGACCGCGGGCACCTTGCAGGCCGGGCAGAGCGCGACGATCTCCATCCGCACCAGCCTGGTGAGCCTCGTCTCCTCGCTCACGGTCTACCCGGGCGGCACCGGGGTCGCCGTCCTCATCGGCCTGTAGGAGCCTGCCGGGGCGATCACGGGGCGGTCGACGGCCGGGCGCGGGTGCACGCGGGTGCCGGGACGACCGGGGCCAGTGCCGCCCGTTCTCTCGGGCGCCTCGCCCGGCCCTAGCGGCCCTCGCGCCCCTTGCGTCGCCCGCTCTGGCGTGGAAAATCTTCCGGGATCTTTGCGGGGGCCCGGCCCGCCGCGATGGCCGACGCTGGCGGTTGCCGCTGGCCCCGGCCCGGGCCCGGGTCGAGGTGGCCCGTGCAAGCCTTTCAGAAACGGATATTAAGGCAGGATTGGCTCGCTCATTCCTATACCGAACGGGCGGCGACTGGGCGGCCAGGCCTGCGCAAACATCGCTATCGCGGCCATCGGACACAGGTCGGTAGATATTGCTCCGTTCTGTCCCCCGTTGCCAGTACGGTGTTCGGGTGCACGACAGTGATGTATCCGTCCCCGCTGCCGGCGCCGCCACGATCCCCGACGCCGAGTACGACGCGGCCTGGGTCGGCGGGGCTTATGACCGGTTCGCGGACCGCCTTTACGCCTATTGCCGGTCGCTCGTGCGCGAGCCGGCCGCGGCCGCCGAAGCGCTGCGGGACACGTTCGTCGTCACTGCCCTGCGGCTCGCGGACCTGCCGGAGGAGAACCAGCTGCGGGCCTGGCTGCACGCCGTCGCCCGCAACGAGTGCCTGCGCGCGATCAGCGCCGGCACGGCGAGCGCGGCGCCGGACTTCCGGCCCGGCGGCCAGGAGCTCACCACGGAGGGCGCGCCGCCCGCTGAGGGTCCCGCGGGAACGGACGAGACCGCCCCGGACGTGCTGGCCGGCGGCGAGGACGGCCAGGCGCGAGAGCTGCTGGGGAGCGCCCTGGGCGGCCTCGGCCCGGCCGAGCGCGACTTCATGCTCATGATCTGGCACGGCCTGGAGGTCGCGGAGTGCGCGGCGATCCTCGGCGTCTCGCCCGACACGGCCGCCAAGATCTTGTTCCGGGGCCGCGACCAGCTGGAGGCAGCCGCCGGAGTGCTGGCGGTCGCCCGGTCCGGGGGGCGCGATTGCGCTGACCTGGCCGCCGTGCTCGCGTCCGGGGACGGCCGGCTGACCCTGGGCCTCGCGGACCGGCTGCGCCAGCACGTCGACCGGTGCGACGCCTGCGGCGAGCGGCGGCGGGCGGGGATGCGCCCGGCGGTGCTGCTGCGGCTGGCCCCCGGATCGCTGCGGGGGATGGCGGCCGCGGCCGGGGCGCCGGCGCTGGCGGCCGGGACCACTACCCGGCTGCGGGACCAGGTGCTGGCGGCCGCGTTCGAGCCGGAGCCGCAGTCCTTCGAGCACCGGGCCATGGTGGTGCGCCGGGCGGGGCCGTTCCGCGACGCGGACGGCTTCCCGGTCCCGCTGCCCGTGGGCCGCCCCGGGGCCAGGCGCCACCGCCGGCCCCCGCTGCCGCTGGTGCTGGCGGGCGCGGGCGGGACGGGGCTGCTGGTGGCGGCGGCGCTCGTCGGCGTGGCGCTGACCAACTCCCACTCGACCGGGGCGATGCCCGCCTGGGCCGGCCTGGTGCGCCCGGAGACGGTCACCGCCGCGGGCGGCCGCTCGGACCTGCCGCTGGCGGCGAGCCTGAGCCCGGCCTCGGCCGGGTCGCCGACCGACGCGACCACCGGGACGGGAGCTGCCGCCGGCTCGCCCGGCCCGGCTGGTGCCGCCACCGGGCCGGCGGGCACCCTGGGCGCGACGCCGCCGGCCGCGTCCACCGGGGCGGCGCAACCGACGGCCACCGCGCCCGCCCGCGGCCCGGCCGCGCCCGCCCAGCCGCCGGTCCCGGCCGCGCGGCCGCAGGTGAAGGTGGCGCCCGGCAGCCTCGCGCTGACCCGCAACGACTTCGGCTTCTACGGCGAGTGGTTCACGCTCGTCAACCCGACCGGCGCGGCCGTCAACTGGTCGATCGCGCTGCCCTCGGACCTGATGATGTTCTCGATGGGCGGCCGGCCGGGCGACTCCGGCACGCTCGGGGCGGACGCCACCAGCACCCAGATGTACCTGTTCTACCTGGGCGCCCGGGGGCACGGCGGCGGTTCCGGCAGCCCTCAGACCGAGACGATCACGGTCCAGCCGGGCAACATGACCGTCCAGGTGACGATCCCCGCCCAGTAGCCGCCGAAGGCGGCGCGGAGCCGAGGGAAGGCCAGCGTGAGTCGCTACCTGCTAGCGGTTAGCTCGATCCCGGGGCACGTGATGCCGATGATCCGCATCGGCCAGCGCCTGGCGCGGCGCGGGCACCAGGCGGACATGCTGGCCGGCCCGCGGTTCGCCGGCCAGGTGGCGGCGGCTGGCCTGCGGTTCCTGCCGCTGCCGCCCGGCGGCGTCCAGGCCCGTGCCCGCCGGGTCCTGGGCGAGCTCGGCAGCGGCCCGCTCCCGGTGTTCCTGCCCGACTGGCCACGGCTGGCGGACCGCCTGGTGCAGCTGTCGGTGCCGGCGCTGGAGTACCCGCGGGCGGACCTGCCGGGCTCGGTCGTCTTCGCCGGCCCCGTCTTGCCCGCCGCGCCGCCCGCCGCGGCCTTGCCCGGCTGGTGGCCCGACCTCGCCGCGGCCCGGGCGGTGGTGCACGTGACCCAGGGCACCTGGGACAACGCCGACCTCGGGCGGCTGGCTGGCCCGGCCATCCGCGGGCTGGCCCATGACGACGTGCTGGTCGTGGTCAGCACCGGCGGCCGCCCGGCCAGCGCGGTGCCCGGGCCGGTACCCGCCAACGTGCGGGTCGCCGAGTTCCTTCCCTACGACGAGCTGCTGCCCCTGGTCGACGTCATGGTGACGAACGGCGGCTACAGCGGTGTCCAGCACGCCCTCGCCCACGGGGTGCCGCTGGTCGTCGCGGGCAACGCCGCCGACAAGGGCGAGGTCGCGGCGCGGGTGGCCTACACCGGGTGCGGCATCGACCTGCGCACGGGCACGCCCGCGGCCGGGGCGGTCGCGGCCGGGGTGCGCGCCCTGCTGGCCGACCCGCGCTACCGCCAGCAGGCCGGCCACCGGGGGCAGGCCATCGCGGCCACCAGCCCGCTGGACACGATCGCCGAGCTGGTTACCGCCCTGGGGGGCAGTCACGCGGGCATGGCCGCGTGAGCCGGGACCCGGCTCAGCGCCACCCCGGCTGAGGGCCGGGCCGCCCGCGCGGCGGCGGCCAGCAGGCAGGGCGG
Source organism: Trebonia sp. (assembly GCA_036276115.1). GTDB lineage: Bacteria > Actinomycetota > Actinomycetes > Streptosporangiales > Streptosporangiaceae > Trebonia. The sequence goes on along the minus strand of DATBEM010000029.1, from coordinate 14,239 downwards.
CCCGAGTAGCGCCTCTTGCTGTTATCAGGTTCGAGAGCATGGACTGCCGTCGATTGGACTCATATGTGCGTCAAATCGACGGCAATCATCGCGGTGCCCGCCCGGTAGCCGGCCGGCCTGCCTGCCGGGCTGGCGGACTGCCGGGCTGGCGGACTGCCGGGCTGGCGGCCGCGCGGCGGCGGCCCGGACAGGCGGAGAGCTCCTGAAGAAAAACACCGGGCCGAAAAAGCAGCGCTGCCACCGGGGCCCTCGGGCGAGGACGCGCCGCGCCCGCCAGGAAGCGGGTGCTAGCCGGAAAGCAGTGCTAGCGGGAAAGCAGTGCTAGCCGGAAAGCAGTGCTAGCGGGAAAGCGGCGCCGTCGCCGGCGGGGGCTAGTGCGCCCGCCAGGGGGCGGACGCGGTCGCCCGCTCGGCCGCGGCCCGCAGGGTGCGGATCGCCTCGGCCGGGTCGTCGGCGCCGTAGACGGCCGAGCCGGCCACGAACACGTCCGCGCCGGCCTGGGCGCAGCGCTCGATCGTGTCGGCGCTGACCCCGCCGTCGACCTGCAGCCAGACCTCGCCGCCGCGGGCGCTGACCATGTCCCGGGCGCGGCGCAGCTTGGGCAAGACCATGTCGAGGAACTTCTGGCCGCCGAAGCCGGGCTCGACGGTCATCAGCAGCAGCATGTCGATCTCGGGGAGCAGGTCCGCGTAGGGGTCGACCGGGGTGCCGGGGTTGACCGCGAGGCCCGCGCGGGCGCCGGCCGACCGGATCGCCCGCAGCGTGCGGACGGGGGCCCTGGTCGCCTCGGCGTGCACGGTCACGCTGCCGGCCCCCGCCTCGGCGTAGCCGGGAGCCCACCGGTCGGGGTCGGCGATCATGAGGTGGCAGTCGACCGGGGTGCTGGCGTGCTTGAGCAGCGCCTCGACGACCGGCAGGCCGAGCGTGAGGTTCGGCACGAAGTGGTAGTCCATCACGTCGACGTGCAGCCAGTCGGCGGCCGGGGCGACGGCGGCGGCCTCCTCGGCCAGCCGCGCGAAGTCGGCGGACAAGATGCTGGGTGAGATCTGAACGGCCATGACGCCGCCCAGTGTAGGGCGCGGGCCGGGGCCGAATGTCAGGGGGCGGCCGTATGCTGGTGGCATCAAGCTTGCCCCGATCCCCCGCCGGGAGGCAGCCAGTGCAGACCGGGCCGTCCGATGAACTGCTTGACCGCGTGCGCAAGCTGCTGGCCAAGGCCGAGGGGGACGGCGTCACGCTGCCCGAGGCGGAGGCGCTGACCGCCAAGGCGGCCGAGCTGATGGCCCGCTACGGCATCGACCGGGCCCGCCTGGGGGCGCTGCACCCGGAGACCGACCAGCCCGCGAACCAGGTGTTCGACCTGGGCAACCCGTGGGCGGCGGTCAAGGCGCACCTATTGTCGGGCCTGGCCGGCGCCCTGCGCTGCCAGTGCGTGCTGCTGCGGCGGCCCGAGCCGGGCGCGCGGGTGCACATGTTCGGCTACGCGAGCGACATCGAGCGGGCCGACATCTTGTTCACCTCGCTGCTGGTGCAGATGGCGCGCGGGCTGGCGCAGCAGGAGGTGCCGCTGGCGGCGGCCCGGGCCAAGGCGTGGCGCCGGTCGTGGATGCTGGGGTTCGCCACCGCCGTCGTCGCCCGGGTGCGCGAGGCCGAGCGGGACGCCGCCACCGCCGCCGACCGGGAGCAGGCGGCGGCCGGGGACGGCGGGCCGTCGACCGCGCTGGTCCTGGCCGACCGCTCGGAGACGATCCGCGACTCGGCCCGGCGGGCCTACCCGCGCACCCGCCAGGCCCGGGTGACCTACAGCGGCAACGGCTACTCCAGCGGCTACGCCGAGGGGCAGAAGGCCGACATCGGCGGGGCGAAGCTGCGGCGGGGGGCGGCGGCGCTGTCGACCTAGAAGCGCACGGCGACCTAGAGGCGGCCGGCGCCTTAGAGGCGGCCGGGGAAGGCGCCGGCCGCGGTCTGCTTGACGCGGCCGATGATGGGGGCGGTCTCGACCGCGCGGATGCCGGGCAGGCCGCCGAGGCTGGTGGTGAGGTACTCGTACATGTGCCGGGTGTCGCGGAACACGGCGCTGGCGGCCAGGTTGGTCGGGCCGGTGGTGGCGGCGGCGAACGGGATCTCCGGGTGCCCGGCCAGCGCCCGGCCCGCGTGCTCCAGGTGGGCGGGCTCGACCGCCAGCCACAGCATCGCCACGAGGCCGACGCCGAGGAACAGCTCGCTGTTCACGTCCACGTCGAAGTACAGCACCTCCTGCTGCTGGAGCTCCTCGATCCGGCGGCGGACGGTCGACTCATGCCAGTGCAGGGTGGCCGCCAGCGCGGCGTTGGCGGCGCGGCCGTCGCCGGTGAGCTCGGCCAGCAGCACGTCGTCGCCGGGCCGCAAGGTCACGGGGTCGCTGCTCACGGGGTACTGCGGGCCGGTCCCGGGCGACACCGAGGCGATGGCGCGCAGGGCCGTCACCTGCTCGCCGGTCAGGGTGCTGCGGGTCAGCCCGTGCCATTCCACCCGCGTGAAGGTGCGCAAGACGGCCTGGGCGGTCATCTGGGTGACCCGGCGGCTGCCCGGCAGCCCGCGCAGGAACAGGTCGTTGCGCTGCTCGTCGGTGCGGGCCTGGAGGATGGAGGAGACCTCGGTGCCGCCCGAGGCGAGGTTGACCCAGCGGGTGTCCGGCCGCCGGGCCAGCGCGTCGGCGAGGGCGTCGGCGCTGCCGGGGGTGACCTGCAGCCGGACGTACCAGTCGACCCAGCCGAGCCGGCCCCCGTTGATGACGCCGCTGACCCGCAGGCCCATGGTCGCGGCGAGCCTGCGGTAGCGCCGCGAGATCGTCTGGTCAGAGACCCCGAGCACGTCGGCGAGCTGCTTGAACGAGGCCCGGGGGGCAGTGACCAGAGCGTGGACAAGTTGCTTATCGACGGCGTCGGGCTGATAGCTTTCCACGGCTGGCCGCCTCCTGATGTCGGGATCCGGCGCAAACAATCCAGAAGTTGGGGCTAGAGGACCACTCAAGGCACCATAGCTGATGACGACATCTAAAGGAGCACCAAGGTCATGGACAAGAAATGGTGGACCCTGCTGGCGGTCTGCACCGGCAGCTTCATGCTGCTGCTCGACGTCACGGTCGTCACCGTGGCGCAGCCGGCGATCCAGACGGGGCTGCACGCGTCGTTCAGCGACGTGCAGTGGACGCTGGACGCGTACGCGCTGACCCTCGCCGTGCTGCTGATGACCTCGGGCGTGCTGGCGGACCGGTTCGGCCGCCGGCGGGTATTCGCGACCGGCGTGGTGGTGTTCACGCTCGGGTCGCTGTTGTGCGGCCTCGCGCAGGATCCGCTGATGCTGATCGTCTCCCGCAGCGGCCAGGGCGTCGGGGGCGCGATGATGTTCGCGACCGCGCTGGCGCTGCTGGGGCATAGCTTCCGGGGCAAGGACCGGGGGACGGCGTTCGGGGTGTGGGGCACGATCGCCGGGGTGGCGACCGCGCTCGGCCCGTCGCTGGGCGGGCTGATCACGACGAACTGGGACTGGCGGGGCATCTTCCTGGTCAACGTCCCGATCGGCGTGTTCGCGCTGGTGGTCACCCTCTGGCGGGTGGAGGAGTCGCGCTCGCCGAAGCCGGCGCCGCTGGACTGGGCCGGGTTCGGGCTGCTGACCGGGGGGCTCGTCGCCGGGATCTACGGGCTGATCCGCGCGAGCGAGACCTCCTGGTCCAACGCCGGCGTCATCGCCTGCCTGGCGGCCGGGGTCGCCCTGCTGGCGGCGTTCGTGGTGGTCGAGGGGAAGATCGCGAACCCGATGTTCAGCCTGTCGCTGCTGCGGGTGCCGACGTTCGCGGGCGGGTCGATCGCGGCGTTCGCGATGAACGGGTCGCTGTACGCGATGATGCTGTACCTGACGGTCTATCTGGAGGACATCCTCGGCTACTCCGCCCAGGGGGCGGGACTGCGGATCTCCATCATCACGCTGGCGACGCTGGTCGTCTCCAACACGGCGGGCACCTTGAGCGAGCGGATCGCGGTCCGCTGGCTCATCGGGCCGGGCCTGCTGCTAGTCGGCGCGGGCCTGCTGCTGATGGCGGGCGTCTCCGGGACCAGCTCCTGGACCCACCTGATCCCGGGGTTCATCGTCGCCGGGCTCGGCTCGGGGCTGGTGAACCCGCCGCTGGCGTCCACCGCGATCGGGGTGGTGCCGCCGCAGCGGTCGGGCATGGCCTCGGGCGCCAACACCACGTTCCGGCAGATCGGCATCGCGACCGGCATCGCCGCGCTCGGCACGATCTTCGCCGCGCAGCTCCAGGGCCACCTGGCCACGTCGCTGCCGCGGTCGCTGGCGGGCTCGGCCGCGGCGATCTCGGTCCAGGTCCGGCAGGGCACGATCGGGCAGCTGCTCGGCTCGCTGCCCGCCGCCGCCCGGCCCGCGACGCAGGTGGCGCTGCGCTCCAGCTTCGCCGCCGCCTTCAACGACCTGCTCTACGTGACCGCCGGGCTGGCGCTGGCGGGCGGGGTGTGCGCCCTGCTGCTGATCCGGACCAAGGACTTCGTCAAGCGCGAGCACGCACCGGCCGCACCAGCCGCGCCGTCCGGGGCGGGCGCCCCGGCGGCGGGCGAGGCGGGCAAGGCGCAGGTCGCGCACTAGCGGCAGCCGCGCCCGGGTCGCTGGCCAGCCGCGCGGCTGGCCAGCGGCTCGTGGTTACCGCTGGTGCGGGCAGCCGTCGCCCGGCAGCAGGACCGGGCCGAGGCCCGCCAGGGCCTGGGCGGCCGCCAGCTCAAGCAGGTCGCTGGCGGCCGCGCGGGGGCTTTGCCCGGTACCGGACACGCGGGCGGCGATCAGGCCGGCCACGACCGGGGTGGCGAACGAGGTGCCGCTCCACCGGGCCATGCCCTCGAACTGCGCCTTGCCCGGCTCGGGGCGCTCCATGTAGGTGTAGGCGCCGCGGGCGAAGGCGTGCACGAGGTCCTCCCCCGGCGCGTAGACGCTGACCCAGTCGCCGTAGTCGGAGAACCACGCGCGCCCGGTCAGCTCCCGGTTCAGCGCCCCCACCCCGATGACGCCGTCCAGCTCGGCGGGCGAGAACTTCCAGTCCTGGCCGTCGTTGCCCGCCGCCGCCACCAGCACCGCCTGGTCGCCGCGGGCGCGCAGCGGCCCGGCCACGAACGAGGAGAAGCTGAGCAGGCCATGGTGGCGCCAGGTGTGCGTCCCGGCCGAGAGGCTGATCACGTCCGGGCTCCACGCCATCACCTCGTCCAGGGCGCGGACCAGCTCACTCTCGTAGATGGCGCCCGCCCGCTCGAACAGGCGGTGCACCCGCACCTCGGCCTGCGGGGCCATCGCCCGGATGATGCTGGCGATGAAGGTCCCGTGGCCGCCGTAGCGGACCAGCGACGCCCCCTCCGACACCTCCAGGTCCTCGTCCCCGGTCACCCCGGCCAGCCACGGGTGCCGGGCCGGGGCGTCGGGGATGAGGCCCGTGTCGACCACCGCCACCCGCACCCCGGCGCCGGTGCAGCAGGTGCTCGGCGACACCGGCGGGCTGGGCGCCGCGTCGGCGGGCACGAAGTCGGGCTCGGTGGCCGGGCAGAAGCCCGCGGGGGTGACGAACACCAGGTGGTCGGGCGACACGACGCCCGGGCCGAGCTGGTCGTGGGCGGCCGCCAGGCTCGCGTACAGGGCCTCGTGCTCGGCCGCCAGGTCGCCCGACGGGTGCGGGCCGAAGCGGATGTGGGCCAGGCCCCCGGCCAGCCGGGTGACCTCCCCCGCCCCCAGCGGCCCGGCCGGGCCCAGCGCCGCCAGGACGCGGCCGGCGTCGTCGCGGCGGGTCATCAGGTGCCCGCGGCGGTAGAAGAAGTCGCCGGCCTGGGGGCCGCCCGCCGCGGGGACCGGGTAAATGGCCAGGTCGGGGAAATTCTCCCGGATGTATGCGGCCTGCGCGAGCTGTACCTGCGCAATGTCGCGCGGTGTTCCCGAGTGGTCCGCTGTCATCGCCTCACCTCATCACCGTCATAGCCTGATCCGGCGTGCTCCGCCCGTGCGATCGCCGCCCCCACGATCACTGTCATAGGCTCAGAGGAAGGTGGTGGTGCCATGGATACATCGCCAACCGCGAATCTGCTGGCCCTGGCGCTTTCCCGGCCTAATGATGCCCTTAGCCAGGCACAAGAGCTGCTGAGCGGCGAGTTGCCGCCGGCCGAGGCGTCCATTGCCCGGCAGGCGGCCGGCATCGCCTTGCGCGACACGGGCCGCATTGGCCCCGCGCGGGCGCAGCTCCGGCTCGCGCTGCGGCTCGCCCGCGAGGCCAGGGACGCCCAGCGGGTGGCCGACGCCCAGGCCACCCTCGGCCTCACCATGGTCGTGGCCGGGGGCACCGGGCGGGGCCTGGCCCACCTCAACGAGGCGGCGGCGCTGGCCAGGGACGCGCTGGCGGGCCAGGTGCTCATGCGCCGGGCGGCCGCGCTGGCCCTCATCGGGCGCCGGGACGAGGCGCTGCGCGATCTCAACCAGGTGGTGGCCATCGTGCCCCGGTACGGCGACCGGCTGTGGGAGGCGCGGGCGCGCAGCCACCGGGGCCTGCTGCTGCTCGAACGGGGGTTGACCCGCCGCGCCAATGATGACTTCACCGCCGCCGAGGGGCTGTTCGCCGAGCTCGGGCAGGAATGGGAGCACGCCGCCGCCCAGCACAACCGCGGGCTGGTGGCGGCCGCCTCCGGCCGGGTCCCGGAGGCGCTGGTCGTCTTGGCCCGGGCGGGCCAGCAGTACGGGCGCCTCGGCACGCCCACGCCTGACCTGGCCATCGACCGGTGCGCGGTCCTGCTGTCGGCTGGCCTGGCGGCCGACGCGCTGGCCGGGGCGGACGCGGCGATCGCGGCCGGGGACACGTCGGGCGAGCCTGGCGCCGCCACGTCCACCAAGTTCGCGGAGCTGCTGTACGCGGCCGCGGCCGCCGCGCTGGCGGCCGGTGACCCGGCCGGGGCGACCGAGCGGGCGCGGCGGGCGGCCGGGCTGTTCGCCCGCCAGCGGCGGCGCCGCTGGTCCGCCCGCACCCGCCTGGTCCTGGTGCAGGCCCGGCACGCCGCCGGCGACGGCAGCCTGGCGGCCTACCGGCTGGCCTGCTCGGTCGCCCGCGAGCTGGCGGCGCTGGGGGCCGAGGAGTCGCCGGAGGCGCACCTGCTGGCCGGGCGGCTGGCCCTGCTGCGCGGCAACGGGGTGGCCGCCCGGCGGCACCTGGCCGACGCCGCCCGGCGCCGGGCCGGGCCGGCCGTGACCCAGAGCCGGGCCTGGCTCGCGCGGGCGCTGCTGGCCCAGGCCCGCGGGCAGCAGCGGCAGATGCTGGCCGCCTGCCGCCACGGCCTCGCCGTCGTCGCCGGGTGCCAGCAGCTGCTCGGCGCCAGCGAGATGCGGGCGGCCGTGACCGCCTACGGCGGGGAGCTGGCGACCCTCGGCCAGCGGGCGGCCATCGGCGCGGGCGACGCGCGGCGGCTGCTGGCCTGGAGCGAGCGCTGGCGGGCGACCATCGCCGCCGCCACCCCGCCCGCCATCGCCCGCGACGAGCAGCTCGCCCAGGACATGTCCGCCCTGCGGGAGGTATCGCGGCGGCTGGACCAGGAGCCCGACTCCCCCGCCCGGGCGGCCGAGCTGCGCCGGGACCGGCTGCGGCTGGAGCGCGCGGTCCGCGACCACGTGCTGCGCACCCCGGGCGCGGCCGGGGCCGCGGCCCCGCCGTTCTCGCTGGCCGCGCTGACCCGGGCGCTCGGCGGCGGCGTGCTCGTCGAGCTGGTCGAGGTGGACCAGGTCCTGCACGCGGTGACCGTCAGCCGGTCCGGGGTGCGGCTGCACGTCGCCGGCGCCTCGGCGGTGGCGGCCGAGGAGCTCGACTACGCCCGCCTGCAGCTCAAGCGCCTGGCCAGCGGGCGGCCGGGCCGCGACCCGGCCGGGACGCTCGAGAGCGCCGGCGCGCTGCTGCAGGAGGCGCTGCTCGGGCCGGCCGTGGCTGACCTCGGCGACGGCGACGTGATCATGGTCCCGTCGGGGCGGCTGCACGCGATTCCCTGGGGCCTGCTGCCCGCCCTGCGCGAGCGGGCGGTCAGCGTGAGCCCGTCGGCGACGGCCTGGCTGCGGGCGCGGTCGGCGCCGCCGCCCGGACGGCGGCTGGTCACCCTCGTGCAGGGGCCGGGCCTGCCGGCCGCCCCGGCGGAGATCGAGGCCCTCGCCGGGCTGTACCCGCAGGCCACCGTGCTCGGCGGCAAGTCCCCGGACGGCGAGCCGCGGCTGCCCGCAGCGGCCGGCCCGGTGCTGGCCGGGCTCGACGGCGCGTGGCTCGCCCACGTCGCCGCCCACGGGCGCTTCCGGGCCGACAACCCGCTGTTCTCCAACCTGGTGCTCGAGGACGGCGAGCTGACCCTGTACGAGCTGGAGGGCATCAGCCGCGCCCCCTACCGGCTGGTCCTGTCGGCCTGCGATACCGGACTGGGGGCGGCCGTCGGGGCCGATGAGCTGCTCGGCATCGCCAGCAGCCTGATGCCGCGGGGGACGGCGGGCATCGTCGCGGCGATCGTCGGAGTCAACGACGCGGCCACCGGGCCGGTGATGAGGTCCCTGCACGCGGCCATGGCGGGCGGGGCCGGGCTCGGCCAGGCACTGCGGGCCGCGCGGGAAGCCGCCGCCGGGGACCCGCTCGCGCTGGCGACCGCGTGCGCGTTCGTGGCCCTAGGCTGCTGACGGGCGGGCAGTTTGCCCGGCTCCTGGCGGGCAGAGGTATCTAGCGCCCTGCCACGCTCTCTTTACTGAGAGGAACGGGGCGCGCAAGATTGCCCGCAGGCAGGCACGTGGGGGGAGACACATGACCGGGCACAGCCCACCGGGCGGCGGCGACGCGCGGGCGCGCCGGCGCCGGCTCGACGACGACCAGCTGCTGGCGGCCGTCCGCGCGGTGCTCGGGGAGGCCGAGCCGCCGCCGCCGGAGTCCGCTGAGCTGGCCAAGGACAGCTTCGCGCTGCGGATGAGCGACGCCGAGCTGGCGACGCTGGTGGAGGACGGGCTCGCCCTGACCCGTGGCCCGACGCTGACAGTATTCCAGTCATCGGAGGTCAGCATCGAGATCGAGCTGACGCCGGGGCGGCACGCGCGATCATGGCGGGTGGTCGGCCAGCTCACCCCGGCGACCCCGGCCAGCATCCGGGTCCGCCGCACCGCCGGCGCCCCGGCGGCGGTGACCGCCGACAAGCTGGGCCGGTTCCGGATCGCGGAGGTGCCGTCGGGGCCGCTGAGCCTGTCCATCGAGGTCGCGGGCAAGCGCCCGGTCGTGACCGACTGGATCGCCGTCGGGGCGCACGACCCGTCCTGCTAGCAGGAGGCGGCCCGGCCGGCGGTAGCGTGCGGGGCATGGAACACGCGCGACTTGGCCGGACCGGGCTGCCGGTATCACGGCAGTGCCTGGGGACGATGACGTTCGGGCTGCAATGCGACGAGGAGACCTCGTTCGCGATCATGGACCGCGCCGCCGAGGGGGGCGTGGACTTCCTCGACACCTCCGACGCCTACCCGCTGGGCGGCAGCCTGGAGACCCGCGGGCGGACTGAGGAGATCGTGGGGCGCTGGCTGGCGGGCAAGCGGGACCGGTTCATCCTCGCCACCAAGTGCTTCGCCCCGACCGGGCCGTCCCCGTGGGACGGCGGCAACTCCCGCAAGCACATCATGTCGGCGGTGGAGGGGTCCCTGCGCCGCCTGGGCACCGACTACATCGACCTGTACCAGTTGCATGGCTACGACCGGGACACGCCGATCGACGAGACCCTCGGCGCGCTGGATGACCTGGTCCGGTCGGGGAAGGTCCGGTACACCGGCTGCTCGAACTTCCTCACGTACCAGCTCGTGCGGGCCGTCGGCCGCAGCGAGACGCTGCGGCTGGCGCGCTTTGACTCGGTCCAGCCGCGCTACAACCTGCTGTTCCGCCAGAACGAGCGGGAGATGTTCCCGTTCTGCCTTGAGGAAGGCGTCGGGGTCATCAGCTACAACCCGATCGCCGGCGGGCTATTGTCGGGCAAGCACGACCGCGCGGCCGCCCCGCCCGAGGGCACCCGCTTCCAGCTCGGCACGGCCGCGAGCAACTACCAGCAGCGCTACTGGCATGACCGGGAGTTCGACACCGTCGAGCGGCTGCAGGAGCTGGCCCGCGAGGCCGGGGTCAGCCTGGTCACCCTCTCGGTTGCCTGGGTGATGTCCGGCCCGGCGATCACGGCCCCGATCATCGGCGCCAGCACCCCCGCCCAGCTCGAGGCCAGCCTGGCGGCGGCCGACTACACGGTGGACGACGACCTGAAGGCCCGCCTGGATGACCTCACCCACGAGTACCGCATAGGCGACGCCGCCCGGTAGGCGTGCGTGGTCACGCCGGACGGCGGAGCAGGGCGATGAAGATCGCGTCGGTGCCGTGGCGGTGCGGCCAGAACTGGGCGAAGCGCGGGTCGGCCGCGCTGGCCAGGTCCGGGATGTCCGCCAGGAGGGCGGGGGCATCGAGGATCTCGGCCGGGGGCCCCGGCCCGGCGGTCACCGCGCGGACGACCGCGCTGGTCTCGGCCGGGACCGGGGAGCAGGTCACGTAGGCCACCACTCCCCCGGGCCGGACGGCGGCCAGGGCCGACCGCAGCAGCGCCCGCTGGAGCTCGCCGAGGGCGGGCAGGTCGCCGGGCGACTTGCGCCAGCGCGCCTCCGGCCGCCGGCGCAGCGCCCCGAGGCCGGTGCAGGGCACGTCGACCAGCACCCGGTCGAAGGCTCCGGCCCGCCAGGCGGGCTCGCGCCCGTCGGCCACGATCACGCCCGCCGGGCGTTCATCACGATCGTTTCCCTGACACGGGCCCGCTTCCTGCCCGTGCCCCCGGCCCGCCGGGGCACCGCTCTGGGAAGCACCGCCCCGGGCAGCACCGCTCTGGGAAGCACCGCCCCGGGAAGCACCGCCCCGGGCAGCACCACCCGGGGACGTACCGCGCGTGGCTGCGCCACCAACGGCGGCGGCCACCAGCTCGGCCCGGTGCGGGTGGAACTCGGCCGCGACGAGCCGGGCGCTGCCCTCGGTGGCCAGTCCCGCCAGCATCCGCGCCTTGCCGCCGGGGCCGGCGCACATGTCGAGCCATGCTGGCCGGGCGCTGGCGGTTTCGCCGACGCTGGAGATGCCGGCGGCGCTGGTGTCGCCGTTGAGGTTGGCGCTGCCGTCGAGGTTGGCGCTGCCGTCGAGGTTGGCGCTGCCGTTGAGGATGACGGTTGCCCTGGCACTGGCGGGCAGGACGGGCGCGGCGGCCAGGGCGATCGCGGCGACCTGGCTGGCCTCGTCCTGGACGGTGACGCCGCCAGCGGCGATGAGCCCGGCCGGGTCGCCGCCGGCCAGGGTGAAGCCGTAGGGCGACCACCGCGACGGCTCCGCGCCGTCGGGCATGACCTGGTCCCGGTCCGGGCCGCCGGGGCGGACGGCCATCGTCACCCGTGGGCGCTGGTTGCCAGCGGCCAGGGCGCGGGCGAGCTCGGCACCGGCCAGCCGCGCGTCGGCGGCCTGCCCGTCAGCAGCCTGCCCGTCAGCAGCCTGCCCGTCAGCGGCCTGCCCGTCAGCGGCGTTGCCCTCCGGGGAAGCGCCGAGGGCGTCGCGGTAGGCGGCGACGATCCAGCGCGGGTAGGAGTGCGCGATGGCCAGGTAGCCGTCCGGGTCGGCCTTCGGCGGGGGCGTGACGATCGGCAGCCACTGGTCCAGGTCGCGGGTGGCGACCCGGCGCAAGACGGCGTTCACGTACCCGGACGCGCGCGGGCCGGCCACGTCCTTGGCCAGGTCGACCGACGTGGCGACCGCCGCGTGCTGGCCCACCCGGGTCGCCAGCAGCTGGTGCGCCCCCAGCCGGAGCACGCGCAGGACGGGCGGGTCCAGCTTGCCCAGCCCCCGGTCGCTGCACGCGGCGAGGACCGCGTCGTAGGTGCCCTGCCCGCGCAGCGTCCCGTAGGCGAGCTCGGTCGCCAGGGCCGCGTCCCGGCCGGTGATGCCCCGGTCGGTCAGCATCCTCGGCAGCAGCAGGTTGGCGTACGCCGCGCGCTCGTCGACCGCCGCGAGCAGGTCGTAGGCGGTCCGCCGGGCCGGGTCAGCCCGCCCGGCCCACGAGCGCGGCCCGCGCCGGGCGGGGCCGCCCGGCTGCTGCTCGCCCGCCCGGTCCCCGCCAGGTCCGCGTGCGGGTTGCCGCTCGCCCGTCGTCCGCCTCCCCGCTGGGGCGACGCGGGGACCGCGCTCGTCGGCACCGCTTTTTTCCCGGGCACCGCGCGCAACGCGACCGCGCTCGCCAGCGCCCCACCCAGCGGCAGCACGCTGGCCGGCACCGCCCGCACGAGCACCGGGGCCGCTAGCGCGCCGTTCTCCGGCCCGGCCTTCCGGAGCGCCGCGCAAGCCAGGGCCGCGCGCGGCCTTCCCCTCGCCTGCCAGCCGTTCCCCCGTGCGGGACTCGCCGGCCGGGACCACACCAGCGCCGCGCTCGCCACCCGCGCCGTCATCGGGCCTGCGCTGGCCGACCCCGCGTTCGGCGGCTAGCTGAGCACCGGCACCGCGATCACGGGCACCTCGCTCGCTGCCATCGCGCTCGTCGGGGCGGCGCCTGCCGCCACCGCGCTCACCGGTGGCCTGGCCCTTGGTCGCGCGCGGTCCGGTGGCAACGAGAGGCTGCCGGCTACGGCGTGCCTTCGAGGGGGCGCGGTCCGGCTCGCCCGTACGTCCGGGTGTGGCCTCGCGTTCCCGCGTGCCTTCTTTCCCTTGCCCGCTGTCTCGTCCGGGCGGGACACGGCGCGCGTCGCTACCGGGCGCGGACTCGCGGCGGGGGTCCGGCCGGGAAGCGCCTGCCTTCCTAGCGGCGGGCACTAGCTGAACCCGGGCGCGGGAGCGCCGGCGCCGGCGGGCAGGCCGCGGGCCCAGTCGGCGGCGGGCATGCGGCGCTTGCCCGGCGTCTGGACGTCGCCCAGCAGGACCGGGCGGGTGCCGGTGCCGGCGTGGACGGCGCCCCGGGTCACGCGCAGCTCGCCGGGGGCGAGGTCGGGCGGCCCGGTGGCGTCGGGACTGGCGGCACTGGGGATGGTCACCGGCCAGAGCTTGACCCGGCTGCCGTCGTGCTCGGTCCAGGCGCCGGGGTCGGGCGTGCAGGCGCGGATGACCCGGTCCACGATGTGGGCGGGGAGCTTCCAGTCCACGCGGGCGTCGGCCGAGGTCAGCTTGGGGGCGAAGCTGACGCCCTCAGCCGGCTGCGGCTCGGCCCGCAGGGTGCCGTCCTCGATGCCGTCGAGAGTGGCCACCAGCAGCTGCGCGCCGGCGGTGGCGATGCGGCCCAGCAGGTCGCCCGACGTGTCGCCGGGCAGCACGGGCTCGGTCACCATGCCGTAGACCGGCCCGGCGTCCATCTCGGCCACCAGCCGGAACGTGGTCGCGCCGGTCATGTCGTCGCCGTGCAGCAGCGCGCGCTGCACCGGGGCGGCCCCCCGCCAGGCCGGCAGCAGCGAGAAGTGCAGGTTGATCCAGCCGTGGGGCGGGATGTCGAGCGCCGCCTGCGGCAGCAGCGCGCCGTAGGCGGTGACCGGGCAGCAGTCGGGCGCGACCTGCGCCAGCCGGGCCAGGAACTCAGGCTCACGCGGCCGGGCCGGGGTCAGGACCTCCAGCCCTAGCTCCCGGGCCAGGAGGGCGACCGCAGAGGCCTCGACCTTCCGGCCTCGGCCGGTTGGCGCATCGGGCCGGGTCACGACCGCGGCAACCTCGTGCCGGGACGCCAGCAGCGCCCGCAGCGATGTCGCCGCGACCCCCGGTGTCCCGGCGAAGACCAGACGCAAGGATGCAGCCCCCTTCAGGAGATTCGCTGGGTGGAGTGCGGCGAGACCTTGACCTCGGGAACCGGGTCGCCGTACCACTCCGCTTCCCGGATGGCCTTCATCGCGAGCTTGCGCTGCTTCTTGTCGAGCCGGTCGATGAACAAGATGCCGTCCAGGTGGTCGGTCTCGTGCTGGACGCAGCGGGCCAGCAACTCGGTGCCCTCGATGGTGACCGGGTCGCCGTGCATGTTGAACCCGGTCGCGATGGCCCGGGGGGCGCGCGGCGTCGGGAACACCAGGCCGGGCAGCGACAGGCAGGCCTCGTCGTCTTCCTCCTGCTCGCCGTCCAGCCCGATCACCGGGTTGATCAGGTGCCCCGGCTCCTCTCCCACATGGTAGGTGAACACCCGCAGGCTGACGCCGATCT
>DATBEM010000028.1:0-6635 GCA_036276115.1 Trebonia sp. | reverse complement strand
GGCGGCTAGCGGCGGCATCTCGTCCGCGGTCAAGATCGTCCAGCTCGCGGTGCCCGCCGGCGGCCACCAGGTGCGCTCGGCGGCGGCATCCCCGTCGGCCACGCCGGGCCGGGGCGGGCCGGTCGATGCGGCGGGCGACTTCGGCGGCCCCGGCTACAGCGGGCCAGGCTCCGGCATCAGCGGCTACGACGGTCCTGGTTCCGCCCGCTGGCCGGGCGTGCCCGGGGCCAGCCCGGGGCAGGCTGGCCCCGGGCACGGCGGCGGCCCGGCCGGCTCCGGCCACGGCGGGGGCACCGGCGGCGCGGGCGGCCATAGCGGGGGCGGGGCCGGGAAGGGCGGCCCGGGCACTGGGGGCGGTCCTGGCGGCACAGGCGGCCAGCCGGGTAGCTCGCCGACGGCGCCCGGGGGCCGGGCGGGCTCCCCGACCGCGCCGGGCAGCCCGACGACCTGCGTCTGCACCGGGAGCCCGACGACCGGGCCGGATCCGGCCCCGACCGGCAACCCCGGCCCGGGCTCGCCCTCGCCCGCCCCGGCCGGCCCGCCGCAGGCGGGCCCGTGGCCCCCGCTGCCGTTCCCGATCCCGTCGCTGCCCCTGCCGTCGTTCTCGCTGCCCCCGCTGCCTGGCCTGCCGATACCGCTACCATCGATATCGCTGCCGGCCACGCTCGCGGGCGTCCCCGTGCCGAAGTGACCGTAACGAGGTGACCGCGGCCGGCGAGCCACGTCCTGGCCAGCGCAGTCGCTGGTATCCCACCAGCCCCGTTAGCTAGTAGCCCTCAAGCTACCCCTAGTCCTTAGGCGGCTGATGCCCTTGAGATGGCGAGGCCACCGGCCGTGGCCGGGGTGGCGGCGCGGGCGGCCGGGGCCACCGCCAGGAAGCTCGCGAAGGCGAGGGTGGCCGTGGCGGCCAGCGCCCCGAGGGCGCGCGGGCGAAGCGCGCGGACAGCGCGCAGAGGGGCCATGCTGATCTCCTTGTGCGATGCGGCCGGCGGGATGCCAGCTACTAAGCACGGAGAGTAGCAGCGAAGCTACACTATCGTGATTAATTTTGTCTGATTCTGTTTTCTTGCCTGCGCTGGCCGGGGACCTGCTGGCCCGCCATTCCCTGGGCGCCAGCACCAAATGCACCCGGCCCGGGCCTGAAGAGGATTGGCATGTCGGCCGGATATCACAATGCCGTCCGCTGCCCGTTTTATCCTCGTTCCCCGCATTGCCACATCGTAGGATGAATAGGGGGACCTTCAAAGGGGGAAGCGGATGAGCTCGTGGGTCGCGTGGGTTGTCGTGGTGGCGGTGGGAATCGCGCTGGGGGCCGTCGCCACTCATTTCAGCATGCGAACCGTCCGCCGGTTCACGCTCCTCATCGCGCTTGGCCTCGTCATCGCGATCACGACGTTCGGCCTCAATAACGCGGCCGGCCTCGGCATGGCCGCCGCCGGGGCGCCGGACCTGCAGACCGCGTTCACGCGCGGGGCCGACGCGGCGGCGGGGGCGCTGTTCGCCCCGCTGTGGCCCGGGCACCAGGTCCCCGAGCCGGGGCAGGTCGGCTGGATCATCATCGCGATCGCGATCGCGCTGGGCTACCGGCAGCTGGAGTCGTTCGCCTTCCGCCGCCAGGCCCCGGTGCTGGACACCTCGCAGCTGACCGACGAGCAGCCGAGCATCGCGGTCGAGGGGGACAAGAGCCTGACCGACGGCCAGCGGCATAAGCAGCTCGCGGCCGAGCTGAAGTTCCGGCTCGCCGCGATGGAGATGCGCTCCCCCGCGATCATGCCTGGCGGGAGCCGGACGGGCGGACTGGCCTCCATCGCCGAGGACAGCGGGGTCGCCGGGGCCGACCTGGCGGGCGCGGTCATCCGGTTCCTGGGCATCTTGTGGCCCGGCCCGCGCCGCTGGCTGGTCCGGGTCTGGGTGGAGCCGCTGGCGGTTCCGCTCGAAGGCGAGGCGAACGACGGCACCCCGGCCCCGGGCGGGACGGCGAGCGGCGGGGGCGGGGACGGGCGGGCGGCGAGCGGCGGGGGCGGCGAGCGGGCCCCCGGCCCGGCCAGGGCGGACGAGGCGAAGGGAACCCCGGCCGCCACCGCACTTCCCGGCGGCGCCGGAACCAGCAGCCTCGCAAGCGGCCGGGCCACCGCCAGCCGGGCCGCGACGGGCGGTGCCGCGATTGGCAAGGCGGTAACGGGCAAGGCGGTAACGGGCAAGGCGGCGACGGGCGATGCCGCCACGAGCGATGCCGCGCCGGGCGGTCACGCCGCCAGCGGAGGCGCCCTCCACGAGGAAACTGCCGTCAGCGTCACCGCCGACCGGGTGCCGGCCGGCCATGCGGTCAGCAACGGCGCCGGCGACCCGGCCGCCAGCGCCGATGAGGCGAGCGCGGCCCGGGCGCGGATGCTCCGGGCCGACCGGGCCTGGGTGACCCGGGACGACAGCACCCGGGTCACCGTGGAGCTGGACGACCCGCGCGGCGGGACCACGGTGGCGACCAAGACCATCCCGGCCGCCAGCCTCGATGACGCCGCCTCGATGGTCGCCGGCTGGGTGACCCGGCAGGTGTTCGGCACCGATCCCTCGACCCCGGTGTGGTGCTTCGGCGCGGCCGACGGGCGCGACCTCGGCGCCATGCTGCTCGCCCGCCAGGAGCGGGTCCACGCCGACAGCCGCGAGGCGGTGGAGGACTCCCGGCACCGGCAGATGCTGTGGCTGGAGCGGATCGCCGGCGCGAACCGGTGCGCCGGGATCGTCCGCTACGAGCTGGCCCAGCTGCACGACTTGCACGGCTGGCACCTGGGAGCGCTGCGGCTGCACGCGCTCAACCGGGAGCAGTACCCCAGGTTCTTCCGGGGCCGCTACCGGCTCGCCATGTCCCTGGAGATGCTCGCGAACAAGTGGTTCACGTTCGGCGAGTGGCCCGATCCCGAGACCACGGTCGAGGAGGAAGCGCAACCGGAGGTCGTCCTGGACGACGCCCTGCGGATCATGCGGCGCTCGGGGATGCTCACCGGGAAGCTGCCGAGAAAACGGGTGGCGGACACCGGCGACGGGCGCCGACGGCTCACCGAGGAGCTGAGCAGCCTGCTCCTGGCGTCGGCCGAGCTGGAGTTGCGCGCGATCCGGCGGCAGCTCACGCTGCCGGCCGTGCTATGGGCCACCCTGGTCCGGCGCAGCGAGCGGTCGGTCTGGCGCCCGCACCGGCGGCTGAAGTTCCGCCAGGCGTTCCGCGACGGGGTCTGCGTGGCTGAGCTCCTGGTGGCCGTCCGGCGGGCGCTGAATCCCATGCCCGCCGGGGCCGGCGATCCCTGGCCGGCGCCCCGCCACGGGCACGCGCTGCGCGTCATCGCCGCCCTCGGTGCCGACGCGAGCCCGATCAGAGTGCTCCTGCGCGCCCCCGTCGCCACGGAAGCGGGCAAGGGAAACGGCTGGATGAGCGCAATCGGCCGGGCCACCCTGCTGGTGCGCAGCGGCTGGGACCGGGTGCGGGTATTGCCCTGGCTCACGCAGACGGCGTCCTGGCAGGCCGCCTACAACGCGGCCTGCATCTACGCGGTGCTGGCCCAGCATTACCTGGACAACCACCAGGCCGATGCGAAAGCGGCCCGAGCGCTGGCGGCCGCGGATGAGACGTCGCCCGAGCCGGGGAAGACCCGGGCGAAGGAAGAGGCCCTCGGGAGGGAGGAGGCGCTCGGGTACGCCATGCAGTCGCTGGAGGACGACATGATCATGTGCCTGCGGCTGGCGATCGGCAGCCCCGACTCGGAGATGGACCGCTCCTTCGACTGGATCTCCAGCGATCCCGACTTCGCGCAGCTGATCCAGCCGGGGGGCGTCGGCGCGCCCGCGGGCCAGCCGCAGGACGCCGGCGCGGCGCCGGACCGTTATCAGTTCACGGACTTCCGGCAGTTCCTGCGCGACTGCGAGCGCACGGACTACCCGTGGCGGCCGTCCTGGACGGAGCCGGCCGCCGCCGGCGCGCCCGGGGTGCGGGCGCCGTCCCGGACGGCGCGGGCGCGCCGGGGCCTTTCCCTGGCCAGCCTGTTGCGGACGAGCCGAGCACGGCCCCCCGCCGGCTCGCGCCAGCAGGGCCGGGCGTCGCGAGCGGGCGGCTAACCGGCAACGGCCCCGCGCGGCCGGCCACCGCTATGTGACAATCGTCAGCAACGCAGTCGTATGGGTCGGCGCTGCCTGCGGCGCACGGACGGGAGGCGGACGTGGGAGCGCTGGTCGCCCTGCTGTCGGGCGCGGGCTGGGGGGCGTCGGACTTCCTCGGCGGCCTCGCCACGCGCTACAAGCCGGTGCCGTCGGTGCTGGCAGTCGCCCAGGTGGCCGGGCTCGTCCTCGTCTTCATCCTGTACGGGGCGGCCGGAACCCAGCCGCTGGGCCAGCGGCACGAGCTGTGGTCAGTGGGCGCGGGCCTCGCGTCGGTCGCCGCCCTGGGGCTGCTCTACCTCGCCAGCACCCGCGGCCCGATCGCGGTCGTGGCTCCCATCGCGGCGGCCGACGTGATCGTGCCGGTCGCGGTCGGCCTCGCCCAGGGCCCGGGAGTCAAGGCGGCGACCGGGGTCGGGCTGGCGCTGGCGATCGGCGGCGTGATCGTCTCCGCCCTGGTGCCGCGCGACGACGGGGACGGCTACCCGCGACGGCGGGCCTCCCGGGCGGCCATTGCCCAGGGCGCGCTGCTGGCGGCCGGCTCGGCCGCCTGCTCGGGACTCTTCTTCGTGTTCCTCAGCCACGCGAGCACCGGCGACCCGTTCGCGGCGGCCGCCATCATGCACCTCACGTCCTGCGCCGTGGTCCTGGCGGCGTTCGGCGCGCTGGCGGTGACCCGGCCGCGCCGCAAGCGGTCGGGGGTCGGCACGCAGGTGCCGATCGCGGTAACGCAGGCGGTCCGGGCCGCCCGGGTGATGTACGGGCCGGGCATCGCCCTCGCCACCAGCCTGGTCGCCTCGGGCTGGCTCGCGGCGGCCGTCACCGGCCTGGCCGACGGGGCGGCCGAGGTCTGCTTCGCGGCGGCCGGGCCGGGCGGGCGCCTCGCGGTCGCGGCCGTCCTCGCCTCGCTCTGCCCGGCTGTCACCGCGCTCCTGGCCCTGCTGGCCCTGCGCGACCGGCCCGGCGCGACCGCCACGGCCGGCATCGCGGTCACGCTGGCCGGAGTTGCCCTGGTCGCCGCGACCGGCGTGCCAGTCGGGTAGGAACACTCCGGCCGCTGGCAGTCCTGAGCTTGCGCGGTTGCGCCAATCGCGGGCTGCGGCCAGCCCGGGCCTGGCAGGATGCTGGGCATGGAACGCGTGCTTGGAATTGGCGGGTACTTCGTGCGGGCGGCTGACCCGGAGGCCCTGGGGGCGTGGTACCGCGACTGCCTCGGGCTGGACGCCGACGAGAACGGCCTGTGGAACCCCGGCGCCGGGCCGACGGTGTTCGCGCCGTTCGAGAAGGGCAGCGACTACTTCCCGCCCGCCCAGCAGATGATGCTGAACTTCCGGGTCGCCAACCTGGACGCGATGCTCGCCCAGCTCCGGGCCGGGGGAGCCGACGTCGCCGGCGAGCCGCAGGAGATGGCGGGCGTCGGCCGGTTCGGCTGGGTCAACGACCCCGAGGGCAACCGGATCGAGCTCTGGCAGCCCGCTTAGCCCCGGCGCGCCGCTGGCCGGCTGACCAGCGGCCCCTGCCCGAATCGGGCGGGGGTCGCTAGGCTGCGAGGAGGACGGCGGCCAGGGAAGCGAGGGCAGCATGAGCACGGTGGCGGAGCGCGTCGATGTGCTGATCGTCGGGGCCGGGCTGTCCGGGGTGGGCGCGGCCCGCCACCTGCAGGCGTCCTTGCCCCGGCGGACGTTCACGATCCTGGAGGCCCGCGACGCCATCGGCGGGACGTGGGACCTGTTCCGCTACCCGGGCGTCCGCTCGGACTCCGACATGTACACCCTTGGCTACCGGTTCCGGCCATGGGTAGCGTCGCAGGCGATCGCCGGCGGCCCCGACATCCTCCGCTACATCCGCGACACCGCCGCTGAGGGCGGCGTGGAGCGGCACGTGCGCTTCGGTACCCGGGTGGTATCGGCCGCCTGGTCAACCGCGGACGCCCGCTGGACGGTGGAGGCCGTCTCGGGCGGCGCGCCCGTCTCGTTCACCGCCCGCTTCTTGTACCTGTGCACCGGCTACTACCGCTACGACGCCGGCCACGAGCCGTCCTTCCCCGGCCAGGAGGAGTTCGGCGGGACCATCGTGCACCCGCAGCACTGGCCCGGCGACCTCGACTACGCGGGCAAGCGGGTGGCCGTGATCGGCAGCGGGGCGACCGCGGTGACGCTGGTCCCGGCCCTGGCCCGGCAGGCGGCCCACGTGACCATGATCCAGCGGTCGCCGTCGTACATCGCGGCGCTGCCCGCCCGCGACCGGGTCGCGGAGCGGCTGCGGGGCTGGCTCGGGCCGCGCCGGGCGGCGGCGGTCACCCGGTGGAAGAACATCGCCTACACGACCGCGTTCTACAAGCTCAGCCAGGCCCGCCCGGGCCTGGTGCGGGCACTGCTGAAGAAGGGGGCGACGCGGGCGCTGCCGCCCGGCTTCCAGTCCGGGTACATCCAGCGCTCGCTGCACGAGTTCCCGAAGGCCGGCTCGCGCGGCCCGTGGCGGGTCGTCATGAG
>DATBEM010000027.1:0-1795 GCA_036276115.1 Trebonia sp. | reverse complement strand
GCTATTAGCATAGTATTGACCGGGTTACACTCGCAGGGCAGGCTGAGGGCATGTTCGAGCGATTCACTCAGCGAGCGCGGCACGTGGTCGTCCTGTCTCAAGAAGAGGCCCGGCTGCTGAACCACAACTACATCGGCACCGAGCACCTCCTGCTCGGGCTACTCGGGGAACCCGAGTCGGTCGGGGGGACTGTCCTGGCCGGCTTCGGGTTCACCCGCGAAGGCGTCCGCGACGAGGTGACCGAGCGGGTCGGGCGGGGCAAGAAGGCCCTGTCGGGGCACATCCCGTTCACCCCGCGGGCGAA
The DNA here is from genome assembly GCA_036276115.1 of Trebonia sp. Lineage (GTDB taxonomy): Bacteria > Actinomycetota > Actinomycetes > Streptosporangiales > Streptosporangiaceae > Trebonia. The sequence goes on along the minus strand of DATBEM010000027.1, from coordinate 1,491 downwards.
GAAAACCCTGGAGCTCTCGCTGCGCGAGGCGCTCGCGATCAAGCACAACTACGTCGGCTCCGAGCACATCCTGCTGGGGCTGATCCGCGAGGGCGACGGCCTCGCCGTGCAGATCATGCGGGACCGGGTGGACCTGCCCGAGCTGCGCGCGGCGGTGCTCGAGGCGGTCGCCGCGATGGACCCGGGCGAGGGCAGCGAGGCGGGCGAGGGCAGCGACGAGACCAACGCGGTGCTCCGCTGGCTGCGCTCGCGGCTGAGCCGCCACGGGACCGCGGTCCCGTTCCGCCCGGAGATGTTCGGCACCGAGCCCGCCCGGCGCGGAACCCCCGCGGTAGAGGCGGCCCTGCAGCAGGCGGCCCGGCTGGCGGGCCCGCTGCCGGTGGGGTCGCACCACCTGCTGCTGGCCGCGCTCAACGATCCCAACTCGGCCGCCTCGGCCGCCCTCACCTCGCTGGGCGTGGACCAGGGCGAGCTGCGGGTGCGGCTGCGCGCGGCCAAGGTCGCCGGCACCAGCGACGAGCAGCCGGAGCAGGCCGGGCGCCGCCAGATGGCGATCGAGGTGTCGGACGAGATGCTGCACGTCGTGCTCACCGACCCGGTGATCGTCGGGGCCGGGCGGCTGGCCCTGCGGGCGGTCAACGAGCAGGCGGCCGCCGAGGCAGGCGGCCGGGACGCAGAGAAGTCCGCGACCGCCAGCGTGATCCGCGGCGATCATCCGGCCGCCGCGGGCCTGGCCACCGTCTGGCTGGAACTGCGCAAGACCCTGGGCACGCTCGCCTCGGTCGGGGCGGTCAAGGACGAACAGGAGAAGGCCGCCGCGGCCGCCCCCGACCCGGACGCGCCCGCCGACCCGGGCGAAGAGCCGGCCTGACGCGGCCGGAGTGAGTGTGCGAAGCCTCACGCTTGGGTGCCGTTAGTTTTCGCGTTACCCCCTTTTATCCCGGCCGTCGTGAGCGGACTCTTGATACGGGTAGTGCCTGGCTTCAACGGCGACGGTCGGCTCTCGGAGGTAAGCGTGACGGCTTCTGTGCATCCGCAGGCGCAGCAGATCCTCGACGGCAAGGCCGCGTCGGGCGCCCCGCCGCTGTGGGAGCTGTCGGTGCAGGAGGCGCGGGCCGGGGTGGCGGCGATGAACGCCCTCATCCCGGCCGGCCCCGACGTCGAGTCGGTGCGCAACGTCGCCATCCCGTCGCCCGCGGGCGAGATCCCGGCCCGGGTGTACTCCCCGGCGCCGGGCGCGCCCGCGGTGATCGTCTACTACCACGGCGGCGGCTGGGTGGTCGGGTCGGTCGACGGCTGGGACTCCTCGGCGCGGGCGCTGGCCGTCGCGTCCGGCTGCGACGTGCTCAGCGTCGACTACCGGCTCGCGCCCGAGCACGCCTTCCCGGCCGCGGCCGACGACGCCTACCAGGCGGTGGCGTGGGCGGCCGGGCCGGACGGGATCGCGGGCGGGCGGCCGCTGGTGGTCGCGGGCGACAGCGCGGGCGGCAA
>DATBEM010000026.1:0-2133 GCA_036276115.1 Trebonia sp. | reverse complement strand
CTGGTCCCACGACGGCTGGCTCTCCATCCCTACCCTGACCGCCGCCGTCCAGCACGCCCTCAAGCCCTAGCCCCCGCCCCACCCGTCTCCGGCGTTAACGACCGAGCAGCTGGCCCAACTGATGGTTGTGACAACCTGATGCTGATGGCTCTAAGGGTCGTCGGTGGCGAATCCGCACGAGCACAGGTAGATGATCATCGGCCAGCTCGGTGTCGATGGCGCTCAGGTGCGCGAGGATGGGTCCGCGCACGGCGAGCTGGGGAACGCCAGGGCGAGGCTGACCGCAAGGTCACGGCGGTCCGTTGAAGTTCGCCGGTCGTCAGCCCGCTGACATCGTGCGGGCGGTCATCAGGCACGGGCGAGCCTCGCGCGGTCGTCTTCCTCGGCTGTCACGGCGTCGAGGCTGGCTTGGAGGCGGCGCCGGGCCGGGGGTACGGGGGTCCTGCCGGTCGAAGAACGCAATCGCGCTTTCGAGCTGGCGGCGGTACTCGCCTAGTTCGTACGTGGTGAGCGCGTGCATCGGGTGTTTTGGCTTCTCAACGGTACCGGGCTGCAGCCGCGACCGCAGCACTCATCACCCGTCCGCCCGTCATCGCCACGATCAGGAACGGGCCAACTCTACTGTCAAAATCTCCAGACGGGCCGCATTAATTGTCAAGGGCTGTCTTACGTGTCACCGGACAGCTGGTGGCAGGCTGGCGTGCGATGACGTGGAGTGGTCAGGACGGTTTCATTTGGAAAGTGGCCCCGCTTTCTGGCTGGGTCAGAAGTCGTAGGGCCATCTGCCGTCGGCGACCGGGGACTGGGGTCGAACCGCAGGCGGCCCTCGGCGGGGCTGGTGGCCAGTGCCGGGCGATCTCGTCTCAGCTGTGGCGTTGGCGCGGGCGTCGTGCACGTGCTGCGGCAGCCATCGCTAGAGCCGGGTAGAGCGGCAGTTCGTCGGCCTGCCAGTCAGCGGTCACTGCGCCTCAGGCGGGCAAGCTCCGGTTCCAGGCCCGCCGGGGCGACCGCGAGCTTGCCGCAGGCCTCGGCCCCGAAGGCGACCCGCTCGGCCGGGCCCTGATCGTCAGCGGGTGCTGGTGCGCTCGACGACCTCCCAGCCGGGCGGCTCCTGCCCGTCCGGCAGGCGGTGGCCGAGGGCAATGCGGGCGCAGCGGCGCCCCTGGTCACGCAGCGACTGCCGCAGCGTGGTCAGTCCCGCCGGGGTCGCGGCGTCGGTGTCGTCCCAGCCGGTGATCGCGACGGCGCCGGGCACGGCCAGGCCGCTTCGCGCCGCGGCCCGGAGCGCGCCCAGGGCGAGTTCGTCGCTCATCGCGGCGATCGCGTCGGGCGGATCGCCGGTGCGGAACAGTTCGTCGGCAAAAGCTTCACCGAGCCCGGCCGCATTGGCCTGGCACACGGCGATCCGCAGGTCGCCCGGGGCGCCGCCGGCCTCGCGCCAGGCGTCGAGCAGACCTTCCCACCGGCGCCTGGTCACCGCGTAGGTAACGGAGGAGTCCGGCGGCCCGGTGACCAGCGCCCGGACGCGGTCGCGGTTGGCCGGGAAGCTGAGCACCGCCGGCCGGGCGGCGCCGGCGAAGGCCAGCCGGCCGATCGCCGCGGCGGCGGCCCTGTCGTCGATGCCGACCACGGGCAGCCCGGGGCGTCCTGGGCCCGCCTGCACGACTGCGGGCAGCCGGCGGGCCGCGACCGCGTCGAGCACCGGATCGTCGTCGCTGGTAGTCCACACGATGAACCCGTCCACCACCGCCTCGGCGACCCGCTGCACGTCGCTTTCGGCTCCGGTGGTCGGGACCAGGGTGAGGCCGGTCTCCTCGTCGGCGCAGACCTCTGCCACCCCGGCCAGGAACCGGGCCGCCTGCGGGTCGTCGAAGGCGTAGGTGAGGCGCTCGCCGAGGACAACGCCGAGGCTGCCGGCCCGGCCCCGGCGAAGCGACCGGGCGCCGGGATGCGGGCCGGGGTAGTCGAGCTTCTCCGCCGCCGCCCGGACCTTCGCCGCGGTAGCGGGCGCCACCCGGTCCGGCTGTGAGTACACGTAGGAGGCGGTCATCTGGGACACCCCGGCTGCGGCGGCAACCGCCCGCAGCGTCGGGCGACCCTGTTGCCGGGCCGCTCTCGCACCGTCTTGAGCCA
>DATBEM010000025.1:0-96377 GCA_036276115.1 Trebonia sp. | reverse complement strand
CCCGGTCCAGCTCGTCCAGCCCGGTCGGGCGGGCCCCCGCGGCGCTGGCGTCCACCTGGCCGATCGGGACGGCCGGGGTGCTCACCGGGCCGCCGCCGAGCCCGCGCACGCTGCCCGCGGCGCTCCCGCCGCCGTACCCGGCCGCCCGGATGCCCGCCCGCACGAGCCGGGACGGGGCCATCTCCTCGACCGTCCCCCACGTCTGGCACTCCCCGCAGCGCCCGGTCCACTTGGGGGCCTGCCATCCGCATTCCGTGCAGTGGTATCCCGACACCGACTTCGCCATGCCCGCACCCTATCGGCGGGTACTGACATTTGAGGGGACGCATAAGCTAGCTAGGTGCCCGCGCTACCGCTGATCCCCGTCGCGCTGTCCACCTCGTCCGTCTACCCGCTCCGCACGCCTGACGCCTTCGACGCCGCCGCGAAGCTCGGCTATGACGGCGTCGAGGTGATGGTGTACACCGACCCGGTCAGCCAGAGCGGCGATGCCCTGGCCCGGCTCGTCGACTACCACCAGGTGCCGGTCCTCGCCGTGCACGCGCCCAGCCTGCTGCTGACCCAGCTCGTGTGGGGCCGCGAGCCGTGGCAGAAGCTGATCCGGGCCAAGGAGCTGGCCGAGCGGCTGGGGGCCAAGACCGTGGTGCTGCACCCGCCGTTCCGGTGGCAGCGGGACTACGTGCGCGGGTTCGAGGAGGGGATGACGCGCATCTCCGGGGAGACCGACGTCACCTTCGCGGTCGAGAACATGTTCCCGATCCGGGCCGGCACCGCCGAGATGTCGGGCTTCGCCCCGCACTGGGACCCCAACCGGCTCGACGTGCCGCAGGTCACGCTGGACCTCTCGCACACCGCCGCCTCCGGCTCGGACGCCATGGACATGGCCAACAAGCTCGGCCCGCGGCTGGCCCACGTCCACCTGGCCGACGGCATCGGCGCCGCGCCGCAGGGCATCGTGACCGACGAGCACCTCGTGCCCGGCCGGGGCAAGCAGCCGTGCGCGGAGCTGCTGCGGGGCCTGGCCGCGAGCGGCTACCGCGGCCTCATCGTGGCGGAGATCAACACCCGCCGCGCGGCCAGCCGCGAGGACCGGATGGCCGACCTGGCCGAGGCCCTCGCGTTCGCCCGTGAGCACCTGTCGGCGGTGCCCGCGCCCTGACCGCCCGCCCGGGTGCTTGCAACTGGCTTACTTTTGGCTTGCATTTGCAAGCGTACGAGGTAGCATGGGGGCATACGAAACGGGAGGCAGCGCATGAGCGGCATTGGTGATTACATCCGGCAGCAGCGGGAGCAGGCCGGCAAGTCGGTCCGCCAGCTCGCCGAGGCGGCCGGGGTGTCCAACCCGTACCTGAGCCAGATCGAGCGCGGCCTGCGCAAGCCGAGCGCGGACATCCTCCAGCAGCTCGCCAAGGGCCTGCGGATCTCGGCCGAGGCGCTCTACGTCCAGGCGGGCATCCTGGAGGACCGGCCGGCCGACTCCGGGGTCCGATCGGCGCTGCTGGCCGACCCGTACCTGAGCGAGCGGCAAAAGCAGGTCCTGATGGAGATCTACGAGTCGTTCCGCCGGGAAGAGCAGCCCACGCAGGCGACCGCCGAGATCATCGCGGTCACCCGCGATCCCCGGGCGGCCGCGGCCGACGGCGAGGGCGCCCCGGGCGCCGGTAGTGCCCAGCCGCCGGCGGACGAGGTAAGTTGACGTCGTGTTGGGAATCTTCGGAGACGGGGTCTACACCCCTCTCGCCATCCTTTTCCTGGCGCTCACGCTGGCGGCGTTCGTCATCGAGGCCTGGGCGTTCATAGACAGCATCACGCGCCCGGCGAGCGCCTTCATCGCGGCCGGCAAGCAGACCAAGCAGCTGTGGCTGATCCTGCTCGGCCTGGCCTTCGTGCTCGGGGCCATCAGCGTCATCTACGGCGGGGGGACCGGTTTCCTGTCGATCGCCGCGTTCGTCGCCGCGGCGGTGTACCACGTCGACGTGCGGCCCAAGGTCAGGGAGTACTCCAAGCCCAGCAAGAACCGCGGGACGGGCAACGGCCCCTACGGCCCTTGGTAAGTAGAACCGGGCTCTACAGGATTACGGGCAGCACGAGCAGCAGGATCACGCTCGTGACCAGCAGGCCGGCGGCCAGCACGACGCCGGCCTGGGCCGCCCGGGCCAGTGGCGGTGGCGGCTCGAGCAGCCGGGTGACGCGGGCGGTGATCTCGCCCTCGGCGGCCGCCAGGGCGCCCGCCGGGGCGCAGCTCGCCCCGGCGGTGCCGAACCGGATGAGGGCCTTGGCCAGCTCCCGGGCGGGCAGCTGCTCGCGGGCGGCCTGCAGGTCGCTCACGGGAAGCGCCCGCAGCGCGTGATCATCGGCCATCATCTCGACCAGCAGCGCGACCGTGCGGCAGGACCGCGCGATGAACGTGGACTTGGGGAACGCCCGCCGCAGTGAGGTGAACGGGATGAGGACGAGGTCATGCCGGGCGCGGACGTGGGCGCGCTCGTGCGCCAGTACCGCTGCCAGCTCGGCCGGGGCCAGCAGGTCGAGCGTGCCGACGCTGACCACGATCGTCGACGAGCGGATGCCCGGCAGGCAGTAGGCCGCCGCGGCGGGGTGGTCCACCACGAGCGCGCCCGGTGCCTTGGGGTCGCCGTAGGCCAGCAGCGAGAGCAGCTCCTCCTGCCGCCGCCGGGCCTGCAGGCCGGCCGCGAACGCCGTCAGCAGGACCCACCACAGGACCGCTAGCAGCGTGATGCCGGCCGCGAGGCAGAGGATCTGCACGAGGGTGATGATGGGCGGCTGGTGCTGCCCGGCCGGCTGGCCGCTCGCGAGCCGGCGGACCGCGACGACCACGCCGTCCGCCACCCCGGTGCCCGGGTCATTGGTGCCGACCGAGATGAGCGCGCCTACCGCCGCGAGGCCACCGGCCAGGCCGAGGGCCTGCCAGAGCAAAATCGCGGCCGCCGGGGACCTGCGTGGCCAGGCGGCACACGCTAGCGCGCTTGCACCGCGCACGCTTCCCACGGCGACCGCGGCGAGCAATGTCGCATCGGCCAGTTCGGTCATAACCCCGTCCCGGAGTCCCCTTCGGTGGGCTGATCCCCTTCAATCTGCGCGAGCGCGTCGCGCAGCACTTCCGCCTCGGTCCCGGTCACGCTCTGCGCGAAGCGCGCGAGGGCGGCGTCCCGGTCACCGGTCTGGTCGAGCGCGGTGAGCATCAGTTCAGCTACGTATGCTTCTCGAGTCGCGGCCGGGCGGTACCGCCATGCGCGACCATCCCGTTCCCTGCGCGCGAAGCCCTTCTTCGCCAACCTGTCTAGCACAGTCATGACCGTCGTGTGCGCGAGGTTCTGCGGAAGCCCGTTGCTGACTTCCCTGACCGTCAGCGCCGAGTCCGTCCGCCAGATTACTTCCATGATGGCCCGCTCGAGCTCGCCCAGCCTGTTCACGACGTTACTGTACCCGGGCGGTGGTCTCCGTGACCAGAGGCGTGGTCTGCGATGCCAGCGGGGACTTGGCGGTCTGGATGCAGCCGATGATGATCACGCCGACCGCGATGATCTGCGGCACCAGCCACCAGCCGGTCCGCAGCTCCTCGTTGTAGAGGGTGACACCGTAGCTGATGCTGATCAGCGCGTCACCGACCGTGAGCATCGGCTGGGAGGCGACCAGGGTGCCCGCCTGGAGCGCGTTCTGCAGCAGGAACAGCGCGCCGACCCCGGCGGCGGCGGTCGCGTAGATGTGCCACTCGGTGAACATCCCGGCCCCGCCGCCGGTGTTGAGGTCGGCCATGGCGTTCTTCATCAGGGCCGCCGTCAGCGCGTAGCCGCACGCGGCCGCGAGACCCAGCAGCGCCGCCCGGGTCTCGCCTCGCTGCGGCAGCGCCGCCGTGATCAGCGCGAGCTCGAATCCCGCGGTCACGATCAGCGCGATGATCCAGGTCGTGTTAGGAGCGCTCTCGGTGGCGCCACCCGGGGCCGCGCATGCCAGGCCGGCCCCGAGGCCCGCCGTCGTGAGGCCGATGGCCGCCCAGGGCAGCAGCCGGGGCGAGCGCTTGTTGGCCAGGACCGCCAGCAGCAGCGTGACCGGCAACTCGATGATGAAGATGGGCTGCACGAGGGCGATCGGGCCGGTCGCGAGGGCCGTCGCCTGGCACACCGCCGCCACGATCACCAGGCCGATCCCGGCCAGCCAGATCCGGCGGCCGAGGAGGTCCTTGATCAGCGAGATGTGCATGGACCGCTCTGGCGGTACCTGGGCCGCCGCCCTCCGCTGGAGGACGGCCGCGCCGGCGTTGCTCGCCGCGGTCAGCAGGGCGAAGATGACGCACAGCAGGTTGTCCACCGACACGTGGACCGGCGGCACGACGTGGCCGGCGAGCTCGGCGGCGGCGAGGCTGCCCGGCCCGGCCAGGCTCATCGGGGATCCTCGTCGATGAGCGAGCGGAACGCCATGAGGTTGGCCAGGCTCTCGCCGCGCTTCTCGCGCCAGGCCCACTCCCGCCGGATGGCCGTCCCGAAGCCGATCTTCAGCGCTTCGTCGAACGCCTCGTCGGAGTACGCGAGCACGCACCCCAGCAGCCGGTCGAGCTCATCCTCGGTCGCGGCCGCCAGCGGCAGCCGCCCGGTCAGGTAGACGTCGCCCAGCTTGTCGAGGGCGAAGTGGACACCGAACATCCGCGCGTTCCGGGTGAGCAGGAAGCGGTAGAAGCCGGCGTGGTTCTCGTCGGGCTGGCGGCAGAAGAACGCCTCGACCTGGAGGCTGTGCTGCCCGGCGATCAGCCACGTCACGGTGGCGAGCTTGTGCGTCCCCGGCAGCTTGACCAGGTACGCGCCCGGCTCCGGGTGCTCGTAGGGCAGCCCGAGCCGCTCCAGCACCTGCCCGATGCCGCTCGCCCTGTCGTCCCCGGTGGCCATGCCTGAATCCCCTATGCGCCAACTCTAGCGGCGGCCACGTCCCCGGGGGGCGCAGGGTAGCGCCGGGCCGGGTAGGGCTGCTCAGTGGAGTATCCCTCCGGATAGGACTGCATGGCTCCGGTATACACCGCCGTTAGCCGCTCTACCGTAGCGGACCACCCGAAAGCGGACGCGTGCCGCCACGCGCCCTCCGACAGGGCCGCCAGGCGCCGTGGCGCGGCCAGCAGCGGCCGGATCACTCGCGCCCAGGTAACCGGATCGTGCCCGTCGACCAGCACGCCGGAGTGGCCGTCGCGCACCGCGGTCCGCAGGCCGCCCACGCTCGCCGCCACCACCGGGGTGCCGCACGCCTGCGCCTCCAGCGCCACCAGCCCGAAGGACTCCGAGTGGGAGGGGGCCAGCACCAGCGTGGCGGCCCGGTACCAGTCCGCCAGCTCCGCCTGCGGGCAGGGCGGCTCCTGCCGCAGCAGGTCCCCGATGCCGAGCCGGGCGGCCAGCTCGCGCATCCCGTCCGGGTCGGCCCGCGACGCCTGGCCGCTGGGGCCGCCGACGAGGACTACCTGCAGCCGGGACCGCAGGGCGGGATCGTCGTGGACCAGCCGGGCGGCCGCCGCCAGGGCCACGTCCGGGCCCTTGAGCGGCTGCACCCGCCCCACGAACAGCAAGACGACGGCGTCGGCGGCGAGGCCGAGCTTGCGCCGCGCCCGCGCCCGCGCGTCCGGCTCGTCGCCCGGGCGGAAGACCCGCAGGTTGACGCCGGGGCTGACGGTCCGGACCTTGGCCGGGTCGGCCCCGTAGAGCTCGGTCAGCTGGCGGGCCTCGTGGGCGGTGTTGGCGATCAGCCGGTCGGCCGCGCTCACCACCTCGTCCTCGCCCGCGAGCCGGTCCGCCGGCTCGGGGGAGTCGCCCGCCGCGATCGCGGCGTTCTTCACCTTCCCGAGGGTGTGCATGGACTGCACGAGCGGGACGTGCCAGCGGGCCTTGACGGCCGCGCCCACCTTGCCCGACAGCCAGTAGTGCCCGTGGATGAGGTCGTAGCGGCCAGGATCGGCGGCCGCCTCGGCCCGCAGCACCTCCAGGGTGAACTGGCAGACCTGGCCTGGGAGGTCGGTCTTGTCCAGCTCTTCGAAGGGCCCGGCCACCACGCTGCGGACCATGACCCCCGGCGCCAGCTCCGCCAGCGGCGGGGTGTCCCGGCAGACTGCCCGGGTGAAGATGTCCACCTCGGTGCCGCGCTCCGCCAGGCGCCGCGCCACCTCGACGACGTAGACGTTCAGCCCGCCGGCGTCGCCGGTTCCCGGCTGGTCCAGCGGGGAGGTGTGCACGCTGAGCGTGGCGATCCGCCTGGGAATAGATGGGGGCTTAGTCGACACAGATGTAACCAACTATCGGGAATCGGTCTGTGTTCCCCCGCGCGGGGTGCGGGCGCGCGTTCTCTCGCCGCCGCGCCTGGCCGGGCGGGGCAGGGCAGGGCCCCTGTCGGCCGCCCGAGGCGGCGGCTACCCTGGCTGCCATGGGAACCCTCGTGCTATTGCGCCATGGTGAGAGTGAATGGAACGCCAAGGGCCTGTTCACCGGCTGGGTGGACGTGACCCTCGCGGCGAAGGGCATCCAGGAGGCGGCGGCCGGCGGCCGCATGATCGTGGACGCGGGCCTGCGCCCTGGCGTGGTGCACACGTCGGTGCTCACCCGCGCGATCCAGACGGCCAACTACGCCCTGGAGTCGGCCGGCCTCGGCTGGCTCCCGGTGCGCCGCAGCTGGCGGCTCAACGAGCGCCACTACGGCGCGCTCCAGGGCAAGGACAAGGCCCAGACGCGCGAGGAGTTCGGCGACGAGCAGTTCATGACCTGGCGCCGCTCCTATGACGTCCCGCCGCCGCCGATCGCCGACGACGACCCGATGTCGGAGGCGGGCGACCCGCGCTACGCGGGGATGCCGCCCGAGCTGCGGCCGCGCACCGAGTGCCTGCGCGACGTCGTGAGCAGGCTCCTGCCGTACTGGTACGACGCCATCGTGCCGGACCTCGCGACGGGTAAGACCGTCCTGGTCGTGGCGCACGGCAACTCGCTGCGGGCACTGGTCAAGCACCTCGACGGCATCAGCGACGCCGCGATCGCCGAGCTGAACATCCCGACCGGCATCCCGCTGCTCTACGAGCTCGACGAGGCCTACAAGCCAGTCACGCCGGGCGGCCGCTACCTCGACCCGGAGGCCGCGGTGGCGGCGGCGGAGGCCGTCAAGAACCAGGGCCGGTAGCCCGGTCCTGGCCGGATTAGGCCAAAGCAGGAATAGACGGCGAGCGGGCAAATTCAACATGAATCCTAGATGTCAGCTTAAGGATTAATAGGTGAACATTGAGGAAAGTGTGAATTTTCCCGCAATCGCCGGACTGTGGACGGCTGGCCGAGTCCGCATACCATCGGATACGTGAGTATGGACAGGTCACGGCGATGTGCGCCGCCGCCGCGAGCAATCCCGTGGCGATAAGGACCCGGGTCGGCGGCATGTCGCGCCAGCCTCGCGGCCCGCGCGGGCGAGGCGTGCAGCCGACGAAGTTGCCGCCCGGCATTGCCTCAGTCCTGTCCGTGCTGTCTTCTTCCGCCGTCGTGGTGGACAGTGAGGACCGCGTCCTGCGGGCCAGCGCCGCCGCCCGCGCCTTCGGCATCGTCAAGGGCGACCGGCTGATGGTGGGCGAGCTACTGGCCCTCGCCCGCCAGGTCCGCCGCGATGGCGAGATCAGGGACACTGAGATTGAGGTCCAGGCCCCCGGCCACGCCGGGCGCACGACCAACTTCGCGGTCCGGGTCGCCCCCTTGTCCGGCGCCGTCGGCGGTGGGGGCCTGGTGCTGGTACTGGCCGAGGACCAGACCGAGTCGCGCCGGGTCGAGGAAGTCCGCCGCGATTTCGTCGCCAACGTGAGCCACGAGCTCAAGACCCCGGTCGGCGCGCTCGCGCTGCTGGCCGAGACGATCGAGGACGCCGCCGACGACGCCGAGGCCGTCCGCCGGTTCGCCGGCCGGATGCGCCAGGAGGCGGCCCGGCTGACCTTCCTCGTCCAGGACCTGATCACGCTCAACCGCATCCAGGCGGCCGAGCCGGTCCCGGACCCGCGCCCGGTGGAGATCGACGTGATCATCGCCGAGGCCCTCGACCGGTGCCGGATGAAGGCCAACGCCCGCGGCATCACGCTCACCTCGTCTGGCACGCGCGGCCTCAGCGTCCTCGGCGCCGAGGATCTCATGGTCACGGCGGTGCGCAACCTGCTGGAGAACGCGGTGGTCTACAGCCCGGAGCGCACCAAGGTCGTCGTCGGCGTGCGCCGCACTGGCGACGGCGGCGTGGAGGTCAGCGTCGCCGACCAGGGCCTCGGCATCCCCGAACGGGACCTAGAGCGAATCTTCGAGCGGTTCTACCGCGTGGACCCGGCCCGCTCGCGGGCCACCGGCGGTACCGGTCTCGGCCTCGCCATCGTGAAGCACGTGATGGCCGCCCATGGCGGCCGCGTCACCGTGCGGAGCGTGGAGGGCGAGGGTTCGACGTTTACCTTGTGGATACCACTGCGCCAGGAGGCAGTTCAGTGACACGCGTGCTCGTCGTTGAAGACGAGGAGTCTTTCAGCGACGCGATCTCCTACATGCTCCGCAAGGAGGGGTTCGAGGTCGCGGTCTGCGCGACCGGCCCGGACGCGCTGGAGACCTTCGACCGCACGGGGGCCGACCTCGTCCTGCTCGACCTGATGCTGCCCGGGCTGCCCGGCAGCGAGGTGTGCCGGGCGCTGCGCGAGCGCTCCAGCGTCCCCGTCATCATGCTGACGGCCAAGGACAGCGAGATCGACAAGGTCGTGGGCCTTGAGCTCGGGGCCGATGACTACGTCACCAAGCCGTTCTCCTCGCGCGAGCTAGTCGCCCGGATGCGGGCCGTGCTGCGCCGCCGCGGCGACGTCGAGGAGGTCGCCGAGTCGACGCTGGAGGCGGGCCCGGTCCGCATGGACGTCGAGCGGCACGTCGTCAGCGTGCGCGGCGAGCAGGTCCAGCTCCCGCTCAAGGAGTTCGAGCTGCTGCAGGTACTGCTGCGCAACGCCGACCGGGTCCTGACCCGCATGCAGCTCATCGACCGGGTCTGGGGGGCTGACTACGTCGGCGACACCAAGACGCTGGACGTCCACGTCAAGCGGCTGCGGGCCAAGATCGAGACCGACCCCGCCAAGCCCCGGCACATCGTCACCGTGCGCGGCCTGGGATACAAGTTCGAGTCCATCGCCTAAGGGCCCGGACGCGAGAAGGGGCCGGCCAGGAGAATCCTGGCCGGCCCTTCTCGTCTCGCCGGGCGGACCCCGCGGCCGCTAGCCCCGCCGTTTCGGGCGGGCGGTTGCCGCGGGCGGTTACTGGGTGGGGGTCGTGGACGGTGTCGGCGTCGTCGACGGCGTGGCGGGCCCGGACGGCGTGGCGGACCCGGACGGCGTGCCGGTCGCCGAGGGGGTGGCTGACGGCGTCGGCGTCGAGCTCGGGGCTTGCGAGTTGTTCTCGTAGTAGAACGACTGCGGCTCGACCGGCACGTCCAGCTCGACCTGCCCGGCCTGCTGGAACGTCAGCACGATGTCGATGTCGGCCCCGGCCGTCAGTGGCTTGGCCAGCCCGGTGAGGACGACCTTCGGCTCCGGGCCGGTGAGGTTCACGCTCGAGTTGGCCGGCAGGCCGATGGCGCCGCCGTCGATTGTCGCGCCCTTGGCACTGCCGTCGGCGACCGAGACCCCGACGAGCGAGTCGGCGCTATTGCCGTTGTTGTACAGGCCGAGGAACACGCTGGCGTTCGACCCGGCCGGCAGGGACGAGCCCACCGGCGCGGCGAGCACGTACATGTTGTTGACGGTGATCCCGTTGACCACGGTGTGCGCGCCGCTCGACGCCGAGTGGAACTCGAGCGTCGGCGCGTTGAGCCCGGCCTCGCACCCGGCGAGCGCCGGCACCACCAGCATGGCGACGGCCCCGGCCAGCAGGCTCTTGCGGATCACGGCGAATGCCTCCTCGGATATGGGTGTCGGGAGGGTTGGCGGACTCCCGTCATGGCCAGCGGCCCCGCGCCTCCACTACGGCGCGTAGAAATGCTAGTGGGTAGCCTCTATGGCCGACAGGTTGGGGGTCAGGTTGAACCCGGCCGGAAACGCGCGCACCACGACAACGGTGGCATCCTGGCGCACCAGCAGCGCGGTGAGGCGGTCGGCCCGGTACTCGCTGAACAGCACCCCGCTGGCGTCGAACGCGGTCCGGGCGGTGTCCTGGCCGTAATGCGCCGTCTGGGCCGCCAGCGCCCCGGCGGCCGCGCTGGCGGCGTCCGCGTGGTAGACGAAGTACACGTCCACGCCTGCCCGCGCCGCCTGCGTGGCCAGTGCCCGCAGGGCCGCCTGGCAGTCGCACCCGGCGGGGACGAGCGCGAGCACCGAGCCGCCCAGGGAGCGGGTGGTTGCCCGGACCGCGTAGTCGACCTCGAGCGTGTCCGCGGGCAGCTCAGCCGGATCGGCTGCCACTGGCGTGGTCGTGGGCGCCGACGCGGGGCCGATCGTCACCACCGACAGCATCGTCCCGGCCAGCAGCGACAGTGCCACGCAGGTGGCGATCAAGGGGAAGACGGTGCCGTGGCGGACAAGCCTGAGCCGCCCGAGCGGCCCTAGGAGCCGCAGGAGGCGCTCGCGGCGCCGCCGGGCCCGTACCTCCCGGCGGTACGCCAGGACGTCCCGGGCTAGCTCCCGGGCGTCATCCGGGATCACGACATCGACCGGGGGCAGGCTGGCGTCGTCCCTTCCCGGGTCATAGTCGAAGCTCACGGCGTACCTCCACTGCCTAGTATGAGCCACGGCGAGCCGGGTCGGGGAGCGGGCCGACCGGCGATCTCCGGAACTGATCGCGAAAACCGGGGTAGACTAGATACCTAAGCGTCAGCGGCGACGGACAGGCAGGCCGCGCTCCACTGGCCTCCAGCGTCCGTAGGTATCCGGACAGTCTAGGTACCAAGACAGCGCCGTACCAAGACAGCGCCAGATGGCCGGATGCACGAGGCGTTCCGGCATCCGAACGCGCTCGCGTATGCTCGAAAATAGGCCAATGACCTGCATATTTAGCACCAGCGGCAGTTTATAGACGGTGCGCAGCGTGGTAAGATGGCCTTCAGCGGAAGGGGTACTTGCCAGATGTCTTTCAAGGTCGGCGATACCGTCGTTTACCCCCACCATGGGGCTGCTCGCATCGAAGCCGTTGAGACTCGCACCATCAAGGGCGAGGAGAAGACCTACCTAGTACTGAAGGTCGACAAGGGAGATCTCACCGTCCGGGTGCCGGCCGATAACGCAGAGCTCGTGGGCGTGCGGGACGTGGTAGGCGCTGAGGGTCTAGAGCGCGTGTTCGAGGTGCTCCGCGCTCCCCATACTGAGGAGCCCACCAACTGGTCGCGCCGGTACAAGGCGAACCTGGAGAAGCTCGCGTCCGGCGACGTCAACAAGGTCGCCGAGGTTGTCCGGGACCTGTGGCGCAGGGACAAGGAGCGCGGCCTATCGGCCGGCGAGAAGCGCATGCTGGCCAAGGCTCGCCAGATCCTCGTGAGCGAGCTCGCCCTCGCCGAGAAGACCAACGAGGACAAGGCCGAGGCCCTGCTCGACGAAGTCCTTACTAGCTAACCCTGCTCAATGCCCTTCGGGCATTTTCGCCGGGGGCAAGGACTTCGTGCTTGCCCGGGGGGCGGCCCCCGGACCCCGGCAAGACCCTCGTGGCTGCTCGGTGCTGTGGCACTGGGCGGCCACGTCGTTGTCGGGGCGGTTCGTGCTGCCTGTGCACTGGCCTGGCTGGTAGTCGGTAAGCTGCCGCCCGTGGAGAACTTGCCGCGGGTTGGGGTCGGAGTGGACGTCCATCCGTTCGAGGATGGGCGTCCACTGCACTTGGCGGGGCTTTCGTGGCCCGGGGAGACCGGGCTATCCGGGCATTCCGATGGTGACGCGGCGGCTCATGCCGCCTGTGACGCGCTGCTGTCGGCATCCGGGCTCGGCGACCTGGGCGCGCACTTCGGGACATCCCGGCCGGAGTGGGCCGGCGCGCCGGGAACGGCCCTGCTGCGCGAGACCGCCCGCCTCGTGGCCGAGGCGGGCTTCGTCATCGGCAACGTGGCGATCTGCGTGATCGGCAACCGCCCCAAGGTCGGTCCGCGCCGCGCGGAGGCGATCGCCGTCATCGCCGAGGCCCTGTCGGTCAAGGCCGAGCAGGTCAGCCTGTCGGCCACCACGACTGACGGGCTAGGCCTGACGGGCCGCGGGGAGGGCATAGCCGCGATGGCCAACGCCCTCGTCGTCCGCCTCGCTTGAGTGGGCAGCGCCTGAGGGCCGCGGGTCCTCCGGGGCGAATGGCGTCCACACCACCTGGCCCGCCTGGCCGAGGTGTCCCGACCAGCCGCTCCCGGTGCGCACGTAGCGGAAGCTGAGCGCGGGAGCGCCGATCGCCGTGTACGCGCACTCGATGTAGGCGCAGGCCGCCTGGCCGGCACGCAGCAGCGACTCGGCCGCCCGGCGGGCCGCGATGACGCTGTCGGTCACCCCGCTGGCGTGTCTTTCGGTTGCACTGTGGTCTTCGGTTGCACTGTGGTCTTCGGTTGCGCCGTGCTTATCGGTTGCGCCGTGCTTATCGGTTGCACTGTGCGGGCTGACGCTGCGTGAGGTGTCATCGCCGCGCCCGGGCGCGGTCCAGAGGTACATCATCAAGGCCGTGTTGCCCCCATCTGGCGGGTGTGTCCTGTCTCAATCTGAGCCTTGCGGGGGTTCTCAGGAAAACGATGCCAGGTCCGTACTAGCTTTGTTGCCTGAACGACTGCACTAGGGGTGAGTGCAGTAACACTCAGAGTAGTGAAGTCGGGGGTGGTCCGATGCAGTTCTCCGTGCCTGACATGAAGGCGAGCGCCCTGGCCGCGTTCGCCTCGCAACTTCGCTCGTGGCGCCTGCACCTGGGCTGGACGCAGGTCGAGATGGGCATCAAGCTCGGCTACTCGGCCTCGCTGATCAGCGGGATCGAGACGATGGACAAGGCGCCGACGGTGGACTTCGCCGCGCGCTGCGACGAGCTGTTCCATACGCCCGGGACCTTCGCGACGCTGCAGGAACTGGTCGCCCGGGAGGCGTACCCGGCGTTCTTCGCCCCGGTGATCCCCTTCGAGCGGGAGGCCGTGCGGATCCACGGGTGGGAGCTGGGCGCGGTTCCGGGGCTACTGCAGACCGAGGACTACGCCCGCGCGCTGATCAGCTCCGGTCGGCCGATGGACACTGCCGAGCAGATTGATCAGCTTGTGGCTGCGCGGCTTGAAAGGCAAGAAGTGATAACCGGAGAGAATCCACCATTGCTATGGTTCGTACTAGACGAGAGTGTCGTCCGTCACATAGTGGGGGGACCTAGCGTCATGGGGGGTCAGCTCGACCGGCTCCTTGAAGCGTCGGCTGGGCCGGGCATCTTGCTGCAGGTGCTTCCGTACGCTGCGGATAACCATGCGGGGGCGGACGGGCCCATCTCCCTCTATGAGTTCGCCGACAGTCCGAGCGTGTGCTACACGGAATGCTACGGGGGTGGCAGGATCGTAGAGAGCCGGGGCGAGGTCGCCGACCTCATGACGGTCATCAACTTGATCCGGGCTGCCGCCTTGCCTGAACGTGCATCCAGAGCGCTCATTCATCAGATAAGGAGCGAGATTCATGACTTACAGCAGCCTGGCCTGGGTTAAATCTTCCTACTCAGGGTCGCAGGGCGGCAACTGCGTCGAGACCGCCGCCAACGGCGACGGCCAGATCCTGGTACGGGACACCCAGAACCGGGCGGGCGGCGCGCTGCGGTTCCAGGCCGGGTCCTGGCGACGCTTCGCCGAGGCCCTCAAGGCCCGGGCATAACTCATCATCCACGGGCGGGGCAGGGAGCGAGCGGACGCGCCGCAGGCGCGGCCCGGTCGAGTAGGTAACTCCCGGTACCTCGGCCAGCTCGGCGGGCGCGGGTTCTTCCCCGGAATCCGCAGGCCGGGCAGCCGGGTCCTGCGCTGAGCCGGCCGGCGCCGAGCCGCCCGGCATCGCAGCACCCGGTATCGCAGCACCTGGCGCCGTACTACCCGGCGCCGCAGTACCCGGCACCGTGCCGGCCGCTCCTGAGCCGGCCGGTGCCGGGTGCGTCCCGGCGGCCGGAGCGTGCTGGTTCGCCGCCTCCTGGCCCGGAGCCTCCTGGCCCGGAGCCTCCTGGCCCGGGGCATCCTGGCCCGGAGCGTCCTGGTTCGCCGTCGGCCTGGCCGGCGCTGACCCGGCCGGCAACTCCCTGGCGTGGCCCGTCCTGGCCGTCACGGGCCTGACTGGCACATTCTCGGCCGGCGTCTTGGCCCGCGCGGCCTCAGCGGACGCGGTGGCGGCCTCGTTCGCCTCGGATGCGGCCCGCCGCCCGGTGACTGCCTCCGGCCCGGGCGCGGTCCCAGTGGAACGAGGCGCGTCGTCGGCTGGCTGTCCGGGCACTACCTCAGCGGCGGGCACTACCTCAGCGGGGGGCAGTGCCGCAGCGGGGGGCAGTGCTTCAGTTGCGGGCGGTGCCGCAGCGGCGGGCAAGGCGGGCCGGGCAAGCGGCCCCAGCGGCACGGGCGACATGGCCGGACCGTCCGCCTCGGCCAAGGCCTGGACGGCGGCCTGGCGGCGGTAGTGCCGGACGATCGCGAGCCACAAGCCGAACCCGAGCAGCAGCAGCGCCCACGGCACGACGGAGATCACCCCGGCAAGCGCCCGGTGCGGCACCGACACGCTCATCGCGTGCAGTGCGTCCATGGCCCCGAGCGCCCCGACCACGAGGACGATGACGGCCCAGGTGTAGAACCGGGTCCACCAGCGGGCGCCCCGCAGCGGCGCGGCCGCGCACGCGATCACCAGGACGGCATCGAAGACGGCCGGGTAGAACCGGGCCAGCGAGGCGGAGACCCCGGCTTGCAGGGCGATCGCGTGGACTCCGGCGTACGACAAGATAAAGGCGCCGGCCGCCACCGCCGCCACCACGATGACGGTTGCCAGTTGCACGAGACGCCCGGGCCACTCACGGTTCACGATCCCGAAGTTAGCCAGATTTGCGCGGCAATGGAACGATATCGGCCAGCGGGGCGCCCGTGTCGTGCCCGGTGGCTCCGGTTTCGCCGGCCGGCGGGCACCGGCTCCCGTAGGCTGGGCCTGATGACGCTCCCACCGCCTGATGTAGGCCAGGCCCGGCAGGCTGTCTTCCTCGACATCCTGGCCCGCTGGGTGGCGGCCGACCACCAGCTCGCCGCGCGCGAGGCACGCCATGCCCACCTCTTCGAGGTCCTGCTCTTCGAGGCTCATGCGTTCGAGGCTCGCGCCGGCGAAGCACAGGGGCCGGGCGGGCCTGGCCAGCCGGCCGCCGGCACTCGCCTGGCTGGCTTGCTACCCCCTGGCACCACGATCCCCCGGCAGGGCTTCTTCGGCCCTGACGCCCTCACCGGCGCGCCCGCCCGCGGGCTGGACGTCGGCCCGGTCCGGCCCGCCGTCCCGGTCACCCGCGCGCTTGACGTTGCCCGGCCGCAGGAACTGCGCTACTTCCTGGTCCATTGTCACTACCGCCAGGCGCTCGCCTACTCCGACAGCGCGCTGGAGAACGCCGCCTTCGCGTACCAGCAGATAGAGCAGTTCGTCCGGCAGGCGGCCGACGATTGCGCCCCGGCTGCGGCAGCGGTCCCCGCTGCCGCGCTGCCGCTGTCGTTCATCGACGCGATGGACGATGACCTGAGCGTCCCCGCTGCCCTCGCCTCGGTGCACGCGACAGTGCATGACGGCAACTACGCTATAAGTTCGGGCGACCGGGAGTCGGTTGCCACCTCCCTGGCCTACGTGCGGTCGATGCTGGGGGTCCTCGGCTTGGACCCGCTCGACCCGTACCGAGCCCGCCGGGAAATCAACCGATAGGACGACAGATGAGCGCGCGCAACACTGGTGCCGGCGGCAAGGGCGCCAAGAAGGGCCAGGACCGCGCGCCGGGTGCCGGCGGCTTCGCGAAGTCGGGCAAGCCTCGCCCGGGAACTGGCGGCCACGGCAAGCACAAGCTTGAGGGCAAGGGCCCGACCCCGCCCGCCGAGATGCGCCCCGGCCACCCCGCCCAGCGAGCAGCCACCCGCGCCGCCAAGGCGGCGGCCACTGGCCGGGGCGGCCCGGCCGCTGGCCGGAGTGGCGCGGCCGCTGGCCGGAGTGGCGCGGCCGCTGGCCGGAATGGCACTGCCTCCGGCCGGGGCGGGGCGGCTCCCGGCCGGCCCAGCGGCGCCCCCGGTCGCCCCGGGGCCGTGCGCCGCCCCGAGCGCGCCGAGCGGCCCGGTCCCGAGCGGTCGGCCGAGCGCCGCGACGACGCCCCCGAGATGGTCGCCGGCCGCAACCCGGTCGTGGAGTCCATGCGGGCGCAGGTCCCGGCCCTGGCCCTCTACGTGACCAGCCGCGCGCAGGAAGACGAGCGGGTCGCCGAGGCGGTCCAGATCGCCGCCGCCGCGAACATCGCCGTCCTTGAGACCAGCATGTTCGAACTGGACCGGCTGACCGACAACGCCGTCCACCAGGGCGTCGCCCTCCGCATCCGGCCCTATGAGTACGCGCACCCGGAGGACCTCCTGGAACGCGCCGTCCCGTCGGCCGCCCCCCTCATCGTCGCCCTCGACGGGGTGACCGACCCCCGCAACCTGGGCGCGATCGTCCGCTCGGCCGCCGCCTTCGGTGCCTCTGGCATCGTCGTCCCTGCTCGCCGCAGCGCTGGCGTCAACGCCGGCGCCTGGAAGGCATCCGCCGGCGCCCTGTCCCGGCTGCCGGTTGCCCGCTGCACCAACCTCACCCGCACCCTGGAGACGTACAAGGAGCGGGGCCTGTTCGTCGCCGGCCTCGACGCCGAGGGGAGCGTGGACATCCACGAGATGTCGATCGCGGACGGCCCGATGGTCCTCGTCGTCGGCTCCGAGGGTCGCGGCCTGTCCCGCATCGTCGCGGCCGCCTGCGACATGCTGGTCGCCATCCCGATGTCGTCGGGCATGGAGTCCCTGAACGCTGGCATCGCGGGCTCGATCGCCCTGTACGAGATCGCCACTGTCCGGAAGAACGCGGCCAAGTAGGCGCGCCACCAGTTCGTCGCTGCCGCTACCCGGATGCGGGTCAACCCCCGAGCCGGTAACCTTGGCAGCACCTTGCCGGTGTAGCTCAGTTGGTCAGAGCGGCCGCCTTGTAAGCGGTAGGTCAGGGGTTCGAATCCCCTCTCCGGCTCCCAAGTCACCAAAGATGGTTACCCGTGAACAATTACAGACCCGATGACCTGGCCAGTGATGGCCTTGGCGGGACGGTCGGCCGACGGGTTCAGGGATGGCGCTGCGGCCGGCAGCGCGGTGCGGGGGCGCATGTCGGCCTGGTAGCGGTCGATGTCGGTGATCCAGTGGGGCAGGTGGTCGCGGATGCGGTTGAGCTCTCCGCGCTTGGCTAGTTCTTCGCGGGCCTTGAATAGCCAGGACCGGAGTGAGCCGTCGAAGTACTGCTCCAGGTCGAAGGCCACGAGGCGGGCGGCGAGCTCGGTGCCGGTGACGAGGTCGTCGCTGCTGATCTCGTGCACCTCACGGCGTCGGCGGTGATCTTCGGTCAGCATCGTGGGTCCTTTCGGTTGGGGTTCTTACGGGCAAGTGGTGAGGCCAGCCTGGATCTCGGTGTCGCGCACTCGCCCCTCAGGGGCAACCGGGCATCGACCGGTCCGGGGTGGCACGCGTGGAGGCCGGAGAGCGGACAGTCACGCTCGCGACGGTAGACACGTGGCTCAAGAAGGCGAACGTTTCTGGCCTGGCGGTCGAGGGCGTTAGGGGCATGTGGCATGTGGCGCGGCGGCATGGCGACAATGCCGACCAGCCGGTGCAAGTGTGGTTCATCGGCTGGATTGACGCGGAGGGCAAGGCGCATACGATCCGGCTATGGGCTCCGCTGATAGTTCCTGGCCTGCTCCAGACCTGGGATTACAGCTACCACGTGTTCCGGGCGGGCGGACTGTCCCATGACCGGGCCACTGAGCTCACCGACGGGCGGATGGAACGCCAGAAGGTGTTCGAACGCAGCAGCCCGCCCGTGGTGGTCGCGATCATTGACGAGACCGTCTTGCACCGTGAGATAGGAAACCGGGAAGTCATGGCGAAGCAGTGCAAGAGGCTGCTTGACGTCAGCGAGCATCCCTCGGTACACATCCAGGTCGTGCGTGGTGCGTCGGCCGGCCTCGGCGGCATGCTGGCGCTCGCTGACGGCTCACAGGGGACGGTACTGCTGAGCGGCAGTACGCTGGAGGACATCGTGACCGCTGACGCGCAACAGGTGCAGGCAGCCAGCGCTATCGTTGACGCCGTGCGCGGTGCTGCCAAGAGCACAGGCGAGACGCGGGTCATTCTCGGAGAGGCACTGACGCGATGGACCGCATGAACTGGAGAACAAGCAGCTACAGCACCGGCAACGGCGAGTGCGTCGAGGCAGGTACCGCCGAGGGCGCGGTGCCCATCCGCGACACCAGGGACCGGCAGGGCTTCAGGCTCAGCGTGAGCACTGGCGCGTGGTCGAAGTTCACCAGCGCCATCAAGTAGCAACGACGAACGAGACTTCAGCCCGTGACGGCATGGCCGTCGCGGGCTTCGTCGTTGGCGCCCGCGATCTGTGGAATAAATACCTTGCGGTGGCGGGCTGGCCCTTTTAGTATTAAAGACATGAGGACGGCACGGAAGGAGGCGACCACGGTGGAACCCACGAAGATGCTGGTGAATCAGCGACACGAGCGACACGAGCAGCTATGCGCGTGGTCGCTGCCCGGTTATGCCATCTTCGGCTCAATACTGAGTTCCGCCCCGAGGCGGCCTCCCTCGTAGCGCCTGGTCAGGCGATCGACGGAGCCGCTCTCAGGGACACCCTGACGAGCGGTTTTCTTTGCCCTAACACCTTCTTAGGGGCGTAGTTCAGCGGGAGAACAGCGGTCTCCAAAGCCGCATGTCGCAGGTTCGATTCCTGTCGCCCTTGCGTGCCTTTAAACAGGCTAGTCAGTCGCGAGACTGTTGAGAACTCCATAGCGTGAGCACTTATAAGGTTCAGGACCTTGACAGTGTGAGTTCGAATCTCACGGGCGGCACGATGGAGAGTGAACCAGTCAGGGCACTGGGCGTCGCTGCTAACGACTGCGCGGGGATTCCCCGTGGCGTTCGAGTCGTCCGCTCTCCGCGCAACAGCATGAAACAAGGAGGATGAAGCGTTATACCAGGAAACAAGGCGAGATAGCTCAGCCGGCCAGAGCAGCGCTCTCATAAGGCGCAGGTCGTCAGTTCGAACCTGACTCTCGTCACCCTCATAAGCCGGATGATGGCGGTTCGAGTCCGCCCCGCGCCAATCTCGCGTCGCCCAACTGGCAGGGCAGCGGGCTGTTAACCCGCCATCTGGAGGTTCGAGTCCTCTCGCGAGAGCGACCCCCTGGTCTTTCATGATTTGCCAGGGGGACCAAGTCCCTGTAGTGAAACGGATATCATGCCAGCCTACGAAGCTGACGTTGCAAGTTCGAGTCTTGCCGGGGACGCGCAGTGAAAGAAAGCACAGTAACAAACGCAGCAAGCCTGGTTAGCGTAACGGTAGCGCGTCGCTCTTACAAAGCGAAGGCTTAGGGTTCGACACCCTTACCAGGTACGGCGGTCATGGTGTAGAGGTCTGCACGCCAGGTTGTGGCCCTGGAAGTACCGGCCCGGTACCGGTTGACCGCCCCAGCATCACTAGTCCCCAGGGCGAGTTGGGCAGTCAGGTGGCCCAGCGGCCTGTAAGGCCGTGTTCCTCGGAAGTGCAGGTTCGAATCCTGCCTCGCCCACTTGCTTCCGGTAACGGAATTACCGCTGTCCCTCCGAAGGACGGCTGCCCGGTTCGACTCCAGGCGGAGGCACTCTGCCGAGTAACTCACTGGCGTGGGAGACGGCCTGCAAAACCGTCGTAGCGAGGGTTCGATTCCCCGGCTCGGCTCCAGGCAGCCTGCGGATGCCCGTGCTGGCACCCGCATGGCTCGCGAAACTCATAAAGTTGGCGCAAGGGAGGCGTACGTGACCAGTGTGGAGAAGCTCGTCTTCAGCCTGCGGCACCGGGTGATCGTGCCGGCGGCCCCTGAGGCGCCGACTCAGGATGGTGCCGTCGCGGCCCGGCAGGTCGACGCCGTGCTCATGGACGCCGGCTTCAAGTGCTCGGGCGAACTGCTGGCGGCGCTCGGCGCGCTCGCGCCGGCGGCGGTCATCGACCTCGGGGCTGAGCTGATCGGCTGGGCGCGCGAGCTGGCGGGCGACCACGTCCGGCACAACGCGTACTTCATCGACTTCCCCGCAGGCGTGCCCGACACGCTGGACTTCTGGCTGTCGTGCCTGCGCGAGGCCCTGGCCGGCCCGGCCACCGCCGCCCGGGTCCAGGCGATGCCGGGCACCGACGGGGACGGGGACGGGGACGGGGACGGCCCGGCGTTCAACCTGCTGTCGCTGCCGCGCTACGGCCGCTACCAGCACACCTACGAGGAGATGGTCGCCCGCCACGACGAGCTGGTCCCGGCCCTCAGCGACCGGGTCACCGTCGTGCACCTCGGCGCGACCCTCGCCCGGGAGGCCGCCGCCCTGTACGGGGAGCTGGCCGCCAGCCCGGTGCCGCTGAGCGCCGAGGCGCTCGACGCGCTCCGCTTCCTGGCCGCCTACCACGGCGGCCTTGTCGAGGGCGTGATCGAGGGCGAAATCAAGGTGCGCGAGAACAAGGCGGTCATCAACGCCGCCCGCGTTCGCGCGGGCCTGGCGCCGGCCGCCGACACGCCCACCGACGTGCTCCGGCTCGCGGCCGAGCTGTCCGGCGCCGACGTGACCCTCACGACCCCGCCCCGGTTCCGCTCGCTGCCGCGCGCCCAGCGGCGCGCCCTGCTGGCCGCGCTCGACGCGGTGATCGAGGCCGCCCCGGCCCGGCTGGCCGATGTCGGCCGGCACGCGGAGCAGTGGAAGCGGCTCGGCGAGCGCCTGCATCCGCACGAGGCGAACGCTGCCTTTCACGGATCCGCTCCCGGCTCGGCCAGCGTGTTCGCGGTCGCGCGGGGCGAGCTGGCCGCGCCCTCGCTCGCCGCGCAGGCCGAGGCCGCGTTCGCCTCGGGCGACGTTACCCGGGCGGCCCGGACGCTGGCCGCCTCGCCCGGCATGCTGTGGCGGGCAGCGGACCGCGTGCTGCGCACGGCGGCGCAGAGCAGCGCGCAGAACGGTACGGCGGCCGGCCCGGCGCCGGGCGACGTCACCGCCCGGCTGCTGGAGGCCTTCGCCCAGACGGCGCCGAAGGTCTCCGGGCGGGTGCTGCTGTCGGTGCGCGAGCACCTGGTGAACCGGGCGGCCGCAAAGCCCGGCGGCCGCCGGGTCTTCGTCAACCGCAACGGCCGGGGCCACGTGATCCCGGACGCCCGGGGCCCGCTCGACCCGGCGGTCGTGGGGCGGCTGTTGTCCCTGATCGACGAGGAGATCCTCCGGCGGCTGCCCGAGCCGGGGCGGCTGATCATCGACCCGGCGATCGAGTCCGTCGCCCTCCCGCTGTCGGGGAAGGGCGCGCCGGAGGGACTGCGGGTCTTCCCGCGCGGGTCGGTCACTCCGGTTCCGGAGGGACTGGACGTGCTCCGGTTCTTCATCTACTGGAAGCAGCGCCGCCGGACCACCGACTTCGACCTGTCGGCGCTGATGACCGACGAGCAGTTCGGGAACGTGCGGTGGCTCAGCTACACGAACCTGTCGAACTTCGGCGGCGAGCACTCCGGTGACATCACCAGTGCCCCCGAGGGGGCCAGTGAGTTCATCAACGTGCACCTGGACCGGCTGGGGCGGGGCTTCGTCATCCCGCAGGTCTTCGTCTACAGCGGCGAGGGCTTCGGCGAGGTGGCCGAGAGCCTCTTCGGCTACCTGGCGCTGCGGGAGGACCAGCGCGGCGCGCCGTTCGAGCCACGGACGGTGCGGGCGCGGTCGGGCCTGGCAGGCGACGGCCGGGCCGCGATGCCGTTGCTGTTCTACCGGGGCGAGGACGGGCGCTGGTACGCCAAGTGGCTGCACCTGTACCTGCGCGGCAACTGCGCCAGCTGGGGCGGCACCCGGGTCGAGGAGAACCGGGTCACCTCCCGGCTGCTCGCCCAGTCGATCATGGACCGCGAGTACCTGCGGGTGGCCTACCTCACCGAACTGCTCCAGCGCAAGGCCGCGACCAGCGAGGGGGCGGACCAGCCGGTTACCTATGTCGGCGTCGAGCGGCCGGAAGACCTGCCGCCCGGGGCCACCGTCTACACGCTGGCGAACCTCGCCCGCCTGATCCCGCAGTAACGTCGGACCAGCAGTAGCATGGGGGCGCGATAGCGCGGCCATGAGCAGGCTTCCTTCTCACCTTCCTGATAAGAACTAGCTTGCTCGCTCTCCGCGCTGTCGCGCCCGCCCGGGCTGCCGGTGCTCACGCCATGGGGTTCTCAGGAACGGAATCCTCAGGAACCTTTAACGTCGCGAACGGCATAAAAGGGGCGTCCCGGGGGACATTTGGCCTATGGGGCGCAGGCGGCGGCGGGTCCTCATTGCTTCTACTATCTCGGCTGGCATGGTGATCCTGCTGGCCGGCCTCGCGGGCGGTGCCTACACCCTGCTGGGCCACTTCAACGAGAACATCCAGCAAGACGACATCACCAGCCTGCTCGGCAACCAGCCGGTCGACACCCACCCGCAGGCGGAGAACATCCTCGTCCTCGGCTCGGACTCCCGGCAGGGCCTCGGCGGACAGTACGGCCAGAACCTGGTGACCGACCAGTCCGACACCACGATGATCGTCCACGTCCCGGCCGACCGTAAGTGGGCCGAGGTGATGTCGATCCCGCGCGACTCGTGGGTGAAGATCCCGGCTTGCGAGATGGGCGACGGGCAGCTGTCCTCGCCCACCCAGTTCAAGATCAACGAGGCGTTCGCGCTCGGCAACCTCGACGGCAACCGCACCGCCCTCGGGGTGGCCTGCACGGTCAAGACGCTGGAGCAGGACACCGGGATCCACATCGACCACTTCATCGTGGTGAACTTCACCGGCTTCCAGTCGATGGTGTCGGCGCTGGGCGGGGTGCCG
The DNA here is from genome assembly GCA_036276115.1 of Trebonia sp. GTDB lineage: Bacteria > Actinomycetota > Actinomycetes > Streptosporangiales > Streptosporangiaceae > Trebonia. Next base: position 73,315 of record DATBEM010000025.1, on the reverse strand, counting down.
GAGTGCAATCCGACGCCGATCAACGACCCGAACTCGCACCTGGTGCTGTCGGCCGGGCGGCACCTGCTGACCCCCAAGCAGGCGCTCGGGTACGTGCGCGCCCGGTACACCCTGGGCGACGGCAGCGACATCGACCGGATCGGCCGCCAGCAGGCGTTCATGTCGTCGCTGATCAGCCGGGTGCAAGGCGAGCTCTACAACCCGGTGGCGGTGTACCGGTTCCTGGACGCGGCTACGTCGGCGCTGACGATCGACAAGCAACTCGGCGGCATCACCGGCCTGTACGACCTCGGGGAGAGCCTGCGCTCCATCCCTCGCCAGGACATCGCCTTCTTCACCCTGCCGAACTTTCCCCGCGGCGAGGTGGTGCCGGGGGACGTCGCGAACGTGGTGTGGACCCAGCCCGAGGACGGCGAGATCTTCAGGTCCTTCATCAACGACGTGCCCGCCAGCCCGTCCCTGTTCGGCCCGGCTGTCAGCGCCACCGGCAGTCCCAGTGCCCCCCTGAACCCCAGTGGTTCCCCGAACCCCGGTGCTTCCCCGAACCCCGGTGCCCCCGCGAATCCCAGTGCCCCCGTGAACCCGGGTGCCTTCCTCCAGCCCCGGGCTACGGTCGGCCCTGTGGCGAATCCCACTACGGCCGCGTCCCCGGGCGGCACCGCCCCAGCCTCCCCAGGGGTCACTGGCAGCTCAGCGGTAGCTAGCCCGACTAAGCCCGCGAAGCCCGCGCCGTCGGTATCGTTGCAGGCCCGGACCGCGAGCCAGAGCATCTGCGATGGCTAGGCGATCCGGTGACCGGGAGGTGGCCACCGGGCGGACGGCCGGTGACGCGTTTCGCGGTGGCCTGGCCGGGGACGTTATCTTGTTAGCGCACATGGGCAGGCCAATGGCGGTATGCCCGAAGTGGTATCCCCTCGTAAAACTTGGCAAAGGCGGAGGACAAAGGGTTGCAGTACCAGCTCTCTCGGGTGTTCGCCGGCCCCTTCCTCCACGCGGTGGGCCGCCCCTCGGTGACCGGCCTGGAGCACGTGCCCGCCGATGGCCCGGCCATCCTCGCCTCCAACCACCTGTCGATCATCGACTCGGTCTACCTGCCGTTCATGGTCCCCCGGCCGGTGGTGTTCCCCGCCAAGGCCGAGTACTTCAACGCCCGGGGCCCGGTCGGCCGGGTGTGGGCGGCGTACCTGCGGTCCACCAACCAGCTGTCGATCAACCGGGGCGGTGCCCGCGCGGCCCAGGAGACGCTGGACGCGGCGGTGGAGATCCTGGCCCGGGGGGAGCTGTTCGGCTTCTACCCCGAAGGCACCCGCTCGCCCGACGGCAAGCTGTACCGCGGCCGGTCGGGCCTGGGGTACCTGGCGCTCAACTCCGGCGCCCCGGTCATCCCGGTCGCCATGATCGGCACCCGCAAGATGATGCCGCCCGGCTCGCAGGTGCTGCGCCCGACGAAGATCTCCGTCGCCATCGGGCCCCCGCTGACGTTCGCCGACCTGGCCGGGGCGCCCCCGGCCCGGGCGCGGCGCGAGGTGGCCGACCGGGTGATGGCGGCGATCGGGGAGCTGTCGGGCCAGGAGTACGTCCACATGTACGCCTCGGACCGCAAGGCCGAGATCGCGGCCGCCAGCCAGAAGCCGAAGGACTAGCCGGGCAGCTTCGGCGAGGCGAGTCGGCCGGGCCCGTGTAATGCCGTTGCCGGGCGAGCTGATCTGGGGGTTCATCCGCCCGTCATTCGGGCGGAACCGTGGCGTCATGCTGGTTGCCGATATTGATACCTGTCATACTGATGCCAGTGGCGCGGGGACCACGGCTATGTCTGGAGTGGTTGTCGTGCCTGTGCCTTCTCCCGCCTCCGGGGCCTCGGCGGCCCTGCGCGATGGCGTCCTGTCCGTGCCCGTCATCGACATTTCGCCGTTCCGGATGCCGTACGCCGACGAGGCCGCCCGGGCGGGCGTCGTCCGGCAGGTCGATGACGCGGCCCGGACGGTCGGGTTCATGCAGGTCACCGGGCATGGCATCCCCGACTGCGTGCTGGAGGAGCTGACCGACGCGACCGACGCGTTCTTCGCGCTCGACCCGGCCGCCAAGGCGAGGTACCGCTGCCCGCCCGGCATCAACCGCGGCTACACCCCGCCGCGGGCCGAGAGCCTGGCCAGCAGCCTCGGCCTGGCCAGCGCGGCCGACCTGTTCGAGGCAGTCAACGTGGGCTCCTGCGCGGCCGACTACCCCGGCCTCGACCTGCCCGCCGACGTGTACGCGGCGAACGTCTACCCGGCCGAGGTGGACGACTTCGAGGGCGCCGTGACCGCCTGGTTCCGGGCGGCCGGGGCGGTGGCGCGGACGATGACGCGGATCTTCGGCGTGGCCCTCGGCGGCAGCGAGTCGTTCTTCGCCCCGTTCACCGACCACTCGATCGACGTGCTGCGGATGAATAACTACCGGCTGCCCGCGGCCGGCGTCGAGCTCGAGCCGGCCCAGCTCGGCATGGGCGCGCACACCGACTACGGCATCGTCACCGTGCTCTGGGCCGACCAGGTGCCGGGCCTGGAGATCCTCGGCGCCGACGCTGCCTGGCACCCGGTGCTCCCGGCCGGCGGCGCGCTCCTGGTCAACCTGGGCGACGCGCTCGCCCGCTGGACCAACGACCAGTGGATCTCGACCATGCACCGGGTCGCCCCGCCCCGGGTGGACGGCGAGCTGGTGCCCCGCCGGTCGGCCGCGTTCTTCCACGACGGCAACGCCGACGCCGTGATCGAGCCGCTGCCGGGCTGCGTGTCGGACCGGTCCCCCGCCCGCTACGAGCCGGTCACGATCGGCGAGCACCTGGCCGCCAAGCTGGCGGGCTCGCGCGGCGGGCAGCTCAACCCGGACGCCGCCCGCGAGGCCGCGCGGCTCCTGCCCGCGTGACCGCCCGGCGGTAAGCTGTGGGGCGGGCACGTGCCTGCCCCGCGCCCGAGGGGGTATGTCATGAGCGTGGAGATGATCGCTCCCGAGTGGATGCACGCCCCGATCACGGCGCTGGAGTATGACTCCTGGACCCCGGAGCAGTGCGCGGGGATCGAGATCGTCGACGGGATGGTTGTCGTGAGCCCGAGCGCGTCCAAGCGGCACAACCGGGTCGCCCGGATGCTCGCGAACGCCCTCGACGACGCCTGCGGGCCGGAGTGGAACGCCGATACCGACTTCGACGTGCGGCTGGCGGACGCGCCGCTGACCAACCGCCGCCCGGACGTGGTCGTCTACCGGGCCGACACCATTGATGTCACGCCCACCCGGCCGGAGCATGTCCTGCTGGCGGCGGAGGTCGTATCGCCCGGCTCGGAGACTACCGACCGGATCGTCAAGTACAGCCAGTACGCGGCCGTGGGCATCCCGTTCTACTGGCGAGTTGAGCTGACCGTCGCGGGCGTCCCGGTCGTCTACACCTACGTCCTGGACGCGGCGGGCAGGCGGTACCGGGACGACGAGGTGTTCATCGGGCACGTCCGGGCCACGGTGCCGTTCCCGGCCGAGGTCACGTTCGGGCCCTAGTCCGCGCTGAGGGCGGCGGCCGAGTGCTCGGGGCACAGGCCGAACAGCTCGACCGTGTGGTCGACGTCGGTGAAGCCCGCCTCGGCGGCGACCTTGCCGGCCCACTGCTCGACCGCGCGGCCCTCGACCTCGACGCTGCGGCCGCAGACGCGGCAGGTCAGGTGGTGGTGGTGGACCTGGGTCGCGCACTGGCGGTAGAGGATCTCGCCCGACGGGTCGCGGATCGTGTCGACCCCGCCGTTCTCGCTGAGCACTTGCAGGTGGCGGTAGACGGTGGTCAGGCCCACGTTCTCGCCCCGGCGGCGCAGCTCGGCATGGATCTCCTGGGCGCTGGTGAAGCCGCCCGTGCTCGCCAGCACGGCCGCAAGCGCCGACGCCTGCTTCGTCCCGCGCACGCGGGTCCCCCGTGGCTGCTCTTGCACATCTAGACGTTACCCGGCCTGTCGACTGCTGGCCATGAAGCGCTTGCCGCGAACCGGCCATACTGGTAATAAGAACGATTATCATTAAGAGTATGACCTGGCTGTGGCGTCGATCGCGACCGGTCGCCGTCCTGATATCGGCGATCGGCGCTGCTGTCGTGGCGACCGTCGCCCTCGCGGCCACGGCCGGGACCGGCGGGGCCAGCTCTCCCGGGGCCAGCTCCCCCGATGGCGCCGCGTCCGGGCCGGCTACCGCGCCTGCCGCCGGCGCGGCCCCGATCCCGGTGGTGGCGGCCGAGAACCAGTACGCCAGCGTCATCGCGCAGGTCGGAGGGCGCTTCGTCAGCGTATCGGCGCTGCTGAGCAACCCCAGCACGGACCCGCACACCTTCGAGGCCTCGCCCGTGGTCGCCCGCGAGGTCGGCGCGGCCCGGCTCGTGGTCCAGAACGGGCTCGGCTACGACTCGTTCATGGACGGCATCGAGCGGGCCGAGCCGAGCGCCGGCCGCCAGGTCCTGACCGTCGCCAGCCTGCTCCGGCTGCCCGCCAGCACCCCCAACCCGCACCTGTGGTACTCGCCCGCGGCGATGCCCGCCGTGGCCGCCGCCGTCGCGGCCGGGCTGGCCCGGATCGACCCGGCCCACGGGGCCTACTTCCGGGCCAGCGCGGCCACGTTCACCGCCTCGCTCGGTCCCTGGCACTCCGCCCTGGCCGCGCTGCGGGCCGGCCGCGACGGCACCCCGGTCGCCACCACCGAGCCGGTGGCCGACTACCTCCTGCAGGCGGCGGGCATGGACAACAAGACGCCCTGGGCGTTCCAGGCGGACATCATGAACGGGGTCGACCCGTCGCCGCAGGCGGTGGCGACGGTCCGGGACCTGCTGGCCACCCGGGCGGTGCGCGCCCTGGTCTACAACGTCCAGGTCACCGACCCGCTGACGACATCGCTGGTCACCCTCGCCCATGCGCACGGCATCCCGGTCGTGGGCGTCTACGAGACGATGCCGCAGCCCGGCTACCAGTACCAGAGCTGGATGCTGGCCGAGGCCGGCGCCCTGGCCAGGGCGATCACCACCCGACAGTCAACGGAGCGGCTGTGACAGATCTCACCCAGGGTGCCGAGACCCTGCTGCGGCTCGACCGGGCCGAGGTCCGGCTCGGCGGCCACCCGGTCCTGCGCGACGTGAGCTTCACGATCGGCAAGGGCGAGTTCGCCGCCATCATCGGGCCGAACGGCGCGGGCAAGACCACCTTGATCCGGGCGATCCTCGGCCTGCTCCCGGTCTCGGCCGGGCAGGTGATCACCAGCCACGCGACCATGGGCTACGTCCCGCAGAAGATCGTCATCGACTCCGACATCCCGCTGCGCGCCCGCGACGTGGTGTCCCTCGGCCTCGACGGGCACAAGCTCGGGATCTCGCTGCCCTCGCGCCGCCGCCGGGAGCGGATCGAGCAGGCGCTGCGGGACGTCGGCGCCCACGGGTACGCCGACGCCCGGGTGGGGGAGCTGTCTGGTGGCGAGCAGCAGCGCGTGCTCATCGCGCACGCGCTGGTCAGCCGTCCCCGGCTGCTGCTGCTGGATGAGCCGCTGGCCAACCTGGACCTGCGCAGCGAGCAGGAGATCGTCACCTTGCTGGGCAAGCTCGCCCGCGAGCAGGAGATCGCCGTGCTGCTGTCCGCCCACGACATGAACCCGCTGCTGCCGGTGATGGACCGGATCGTCTACATCGCGGGCGGCAAGGTGGCCACCGGGCCGACCGACGAGGTCGTCACCTCCGAGGGCCTGACCCGGCTGTACGGGCACCCGGTGGACGTGCTGCGGGTCCGCGGCCGGGTCGTGGTGGTCGCCGGTGACTAGCGGCCCGGTGCTGACCGCGCTGCTGATCGGCGGGATCGCCGCCATCACCTCCGGGATCATCGGCGTGTTCTCGGTGCTGCGCAGCCAGTCGTTCGCCGGGCACTCCCTGGCCGACATCGCCACCACCGGGGGCGCCGCCGCCTTCCTCATCGGGGTCAACCAGTTCTGGGGGTTCCTGGTCGCGGGAATGGCCGCGGCGGGCACGATGGAGGCCATCGGCGTGCAGCGCCGCCGGGGCCGGGACATCGCCACCGGGGTGGTGCTCGGCGGCGCCCTCGGGGTCGCGGCCCTCCTGCTGTACCTGGGCACGCTGCGGACCTCCACCACCGGCGCCTCGTTCTCGATCCTGTTCGGGTCGATCTTCGTGGTCAGCCCGGACACCGTCCCGGCCGTCGTCGGCGGCGGGGTCGTCGCCCTGCTCGCGGTGGCCGTCCTCGGCCGCCGCCTCCTGCTCGCCTCGATCTCGCCCGACCTGGCCCGTGCCCGCGGCGTCAACCTCCGGCTGACCGGCGTGGTGTTCCTGATGGCACTGGCCGTCACCGTGTCGCTGTCGGCCGTCGCGATCGGGGCGGTCCTGTCGACCGCGCTGCTCGTCGGCCCGGCCGCCACGGCGCTGCGCCTCACCCGGTCGCCCGGCAAGGCGATGGCCGTCTCGGCCGCGGTGGGCCTGGCGGCGACGTGGGCCGGCATCTGGCTCGCCTACGAGTCCTACTACTGGCCGCCGCGCGCCCACGGCTGGCCGGTGAGCTTCTTCGTGGTCGCGCTCGTCCTGCTCGGCTACCTGCTGTCCTACGCCCGCCCCGCCCGCCGGCCGGTCCCGCGCTCCCCGCACGAGGAGGAAGTGCCGCAATGTTCTCCAGCCTGATCTTCAGCGGGTTCATGGCCAACACGTGGATCGCGGCGAGCATCGTGGCGGTGATCGCCGGGGTGACGGGGTTCTTCGCCGTGCTGCGGGGAGAGACGTTCGCGGCCCACGCGATCCCGAACGGCGCGTTCGCCGGCGCGGCCGGCGCCACCCTGCTCGGGGTTAACGTCATCTGGGGACTGGTGGTCTTCGCCGTCGTGGGCGCGCTCGGCATCGGCGCGGCCGGGAGCCGTGCCCGCCACGACGTGGTGACCGCGCTGGCGCTGGTGGTCATGCTGGGCCTGGGGGCGCTGTTCGTCAGCGTCAGCACCGAGTACGCCCAGCAGGCCTACGCGCTGCTGTTCGGCCAGGTGCTGGGGGTGTCGAGCGTGGAGGTAGCGCCGATCGCCGGGCTCGGGATCGCCACCCTGGCGGCGATCGGGCTGGCGTTCCGGCGGCTCATGCTCACCTCGGCGATGCCCGAGGTCGCCGAGGCGCGTGGCGTCTCGGTGCGCGGCATGGAGGTCTACTTCCTGGTCGTGATGGCCCTGGCGACATCGATGACGGTTCCCGTCGTCGGCGCGCTGCTGATGTTCAGCCTGATGATCGGCCCGGCCGCCGCGGCCCGGTCGGTCACCGCCCGGCCGGGGGTGGCCCTGGCCCTGTCGGTGGCGATCGCCCTGGCCATCGTGTGGCTCTCGATCGCGCTGTCCTACCGGACCAACTGGCCCCTGGGCTTCTTCGTGGGGGTCGGGGGCGCCTTGTTTTACCTGCTCGGGCTGGCCGCCCGGACGCTCGGCAGCGGCCCCCGGGCCGCCGCGGCGTAAATCGCTACCCGGGTCGGGGACAATAGTGGTGTGCGGGTCGCTATCCTCGGACCTTTCGAGGTAAGGAACGGGACCGGCGACTGCCTGCCGGTCGCCGGCTCCCGGCTGCGCGACCTGGTCATCCGGCTGGCCCTGGCGGGCGGGCGCCCGGTCAGCACGGCCGCCCTGGCCGAGGCGGTGTGGGGCGAGGAGCCGCCCGCGGACATGGCCAACGCGCTGCAGACCCTGGTCTCCCGCGCCCGCCGGGCGCTGGGCGGGCCGGGGACGGTCGAGCAGTCCGCCGCCGGCTACCGGCTGGCGGTCACCGAAGACGACGTGGACGCGCTGCGGTTCGAGCGCCTGGTCACCGAGGGGCGCGGGCCGGAGGCCCTGGCCCTGTGGCGCGGGCCTGCCCTCGCCGACGCGGGCGAGTTCGCCCTGCCCTACGCCCACCGGCTGGACGGGCTGCGGACGGACGCGACCATCGCCGAGCTCACCCGGGAGGCGGACCGGGGCCAGGCCGACGCCCGGGTGTCCGAACTGGAGTCACTGGCCGCCGAGCACCCGCTGAACGAGAAGGTCACCGCCCTGCTGATGCGGGCGCTGGCCGTCACCGGGCGCCAGGCCGGCGCCCTCGCCGCCTACGAGCGGCTGCGCGCCCGGCTGGCCGACGAGCTCGGCATCGACCCCAGCAGCGCCGTCCAGGCGGTTCACCTGGAGGTCTTGCGGGGCAAGGCCGGCTCCGGCGACGCCGGGCGGCCGCTGGAGCCGCAGGCCCAGGCCTACGCGGCCCGCCCGCGACCCCGCACGAACCTGCGCACCCAGCTCACCAGCTTCGTCGGCCGCCATGAGGAGGCCGGCCGGGTGGCCGCGGCCCTGGCCGGCTACCGGCTCGTCACCCTGGTCGGGCCGGGCGGGGCGGGCAAGACCCGGCTCGCCTGCGAGGTGGCGGCGGGCATCGGGGACCAGGCGCCGGACGGGGTCTGGCTGGCCGAGCTCGCCTCGGTGACCGACGGCGCCGACGTGCCGCAGGCCGTCCTCGGCTCGATCGGGATCCGCGAGTCGCGGATCATGATCGACGGGAGCCAGCGGGCTAGCGCCCGCGACGCGCAGACCCGGCTGCTCGACGGCCTGGCCGACGCCCGCGCGCTGATCGTCCTGGACAACTGCGAGCACCTCATCGACGCCTGCGCGCACCTGGCCGACAGCCTGCTGGCCCACAGCCCGCGGCTGCGCATCGTCGCGACCAGCCGGGAGCCGCTGGGCATCGTCGGCGAGTCGCTGTTCGTCGTCCCCCCGCTGGGCCAGGACCCGGCCGTTACGCTCTTCGCCGACCGGGCGGCCGCGGTCAGCCCCGGCTTCCGGCTCGACGACGACACCCTGCCGCTGGTGGCCGAGATCGTCCGGCGGCTCGACGGCCTGCCGCTGGCGATCGAGCTGGCCGCCGCCCGGCTGCGAACGCTGCCGCTGGCCGAGATCTCCCGGCGGCTGAACGACCGGTTCCGGCTGCTGACCGGGGGGAGCCGGACGGCGCTGCCCCGGCACCGGACGCTGCGGGCCGTCGTGGAGTGGAGCTGGGACCTGCTCAGCCCGGCCGAGCGGCTGCTGGCGGAGCGGTTCTCGGTCTTCCCGGCCGGCGCCACCCCGGAGGCGGTCGCCGCGGTGGCCGGCACTGGGGACCTGCGCCAGGAGGACGTTGACGAGCTCCTGTCGTCCCTCGTCGACAAGTCGCTGCTGCAGCTCGCGGCCGACGGGACCCGGCTGCGGATGCTGGAGACGATCCGCGAGTTCGCGGCCGACATGATGACCGCGCGGGCGGCGGGCGAGCCCGGCCAGTGGCGGCGGCGCCATGCCGGGTACTACTCCGGCCTGATGGCCGAGGCGATGCCGAACCTGCTGACCCGCGACCAGCTCACCTGGCTGAAGCGGGTCGAGGCGGACCGGGACAACGTCCTCGCGGCGCTGCGCTACTGGTGCGAGGCGGGCGAGGCCGGCCCGGCGATCGACCTGTCGGTATCGGTGGCCTGGCTGGCGTTCCTGCTCGGCAACCACGGGGACATCGTGGACCTGGTCGGGCAGGCGGTCGGGGTCCCCGGCGAGGCGGACCCGGACCTGCGGACCATCGCCGAGGCCATTCACCTGATCACCGCGTCGATCACCCCGGAGGCCCGCGAGGACCCGGACGCCGAGGTCAACTTCCGGGACCTCGCCGACCGGGTCGACGCGCTGGACATCGAGAAGCACCCGTTCGCCGGGCTGCTGCGGGCCGGGTACGCGATGTTCCTGCACGACAGCGCGCGCGCCCGCGCGTACGTCGACGACGCGCTCGCCAGCCGGGACGAGTGGCTGGTGGCGGCGACGTGGATGATCTCGGCCGCCATCGCCGAGAACGACGGCGACATGGACGCGCTGCGGGCGGCCTCAGTCCAGGCGCTCGAGCGGTTCCGCGCGCTCGGCGAGCGGTGGGGGCTGTCCAGCGCCCTGCGCGTGGCCGGCAGCGTGCGGATGCTCGACGGGGACCTGGAGGGGGCCGCCGCCTGCTACGGCGAGGCGGGGCGGGTGCTGCACGAGATGGGCTCGCGCGACGACGAGTCGCAGATGCGGCTGCAGCTGGCCGACATCGCCGCCCGCCGCGGTGACCTCGACGGCGCCCGGGCGCTGTTCACCGCCGCGCTGGAGGCCTGCGAGCGGGAGGGCTCGGGCATGGAGGCCGCGATCGTGTCGGCCGGGTTCGCGATGTTCGAGGTCACGTTCGGGAACGCCGAGCTGGCGCGGGTGCGCCACGCGACCGCGGCCGAGGGGATCGCCCTGCTCAGCCCGAACCACCCGGCCCGGCACCACCTGACCGCCGTCGTCTGGGCGGCGGGGCTGCTGCTCGCCATCGCCGACGCGGACCTGCCGCTGGCCCGGGAGCGGGCCGTGCGGGCCTTCCAGGAGGCGATCGACTCCCGCGACATGCCGCTCGTCGCGACCGTGGCGGGCGCGACCGCCCACCTGGCCCGCGCGCTCGGCCGGCCCGCGCACGCGGCCGAGATGCTCGGGGCCTGCGCCGCCGTGCGCGGCGCGGAGGACCGCACCGACCTGACGCTGACGATGCTGGGGCCGCGGCTGCGGGATGAGATCGGCCCCGGCCCGTACGCCGCCGCGTACGACCGGGGAAAGGCCCTGAGCCGGGCCGAGGCGCTCGCGCTCCTCGACCCGGCTTCGTTGTAGGCCCCGCGGGCCCGGCCGGGGGTCACGCCCGCCGGATGTAGCCGCGCAGGGCCAGCGGGAAGAAGACGACCAGCAGGCCGGCGCACCAGGCGAGCGTCCACAGCACCTGCGTGCCGACCGGGCCGCCGAGCATCAGGCCGCGCACGGCCGACACCATGTGCGACATCGGGTTGACGTTCACGAAGGCCTGCAGCCAGCCCGGCATCGTCTTGGGCTGGACGAAGACGTTGCTGCCGAACGACAGCGGGAAGATGAACAGGAACATGATGCCCTGCACGGCGCCCGCGCTGCGGACGGTCATGCCGACGAACACCGAGACCCACGCGAACGCCAGCGCGAAGGCGATGCACAGCGCGAAGGCGCCGAGCACCTTGAGCGGGTCGGTCCCGATCCGGAAGCCGATGACGTAGCCGAACCCGACGGTGACCACGAACACCAGCGTGTAGCGGATGAACTCCGCCATCACCGCGCCGATCAGGGGCATCGCCCGGGCGATCGGCAGTGACCGGAACCGGTCGAAGACGCCCTTGTCGATGTCGGCGTGCAGGTTCTGCCCGATGGCGATGCTACTCATCGCGATCGTCTGGCCGAGCATGCCCGGCAGCAGGAACTCCAGGTAGGAGTGCTGCGAGCCGCCGGCCAGCGCCCCGCCGAAGATGTAGGTGAACAAGCCCAGGAAGATGATCGGCTGCAGCGTGACGTCCATGAACTGCTCGGGCGTGCGCATGGACTTGATGACGTTGCGCTTGGCCAGGACCAGCGCGTGCTTGGGGTTGAACCGCGACCGCGCGGGCGCGACGGCGGTGGTGGTCAGGGTCATGGCGGTCATGCCGATACCTCCTGGAAGGCCAGGGAGTCGTGCGACCGGGTCCCGGTCAGCGTGAAGAACACCTCGTCCAGGCTGGGCAGGTGCAGGGAGAGCTCGTCCACCGCGATGCTGGCCGCGCGGAGCTTGGCCACCACGTCGGGCAGCACGTCGTCGCCGGCGACGCGGACCGTCACCGAGCCGCGGCCGTTGGTCTCGGGGGCGTGCCCGTCGACCGCCGTGATCCCGGACAGCACCGCCATCAGGTCGTCGTAGCGGGCCGGGTCGATCGGGTGGACGGTCAGCCGCTGGCCGCCGACCACGCGCTTGAGCCCGTGCGGGGTGTCGTGGGCGATGACGGCGCCATGGTCAATCACGGTGATCTCGTCGGCGAGGGCGTCCGCCTCCTCCAGGTACTGCGTGGTCAGCAGCACTGTGGACCCGTCGCTGACAAGCGAGCGGACGACGTCCCACATGTCCTCGCGCTTGGCCGGGTCCAGCCCGGTCGTCGGCTCGTCCAGGAAGATCACCGGCGGCCGGCCAACCAGGGACGCGGCCAGGTCCAGCCGCCGCCGCATGCCGCCCGAGTAGTTCTTCGCCCGCTTCCTGCCCGCCTCGGTCAGGTCGAACCACTCCAGCAACTCGGCCGCCCGGGCCTTGGCCGCCTTCGCGGTCAAGTCCAGCAGCTGGCCGATCATGACCAGGTTCTCCATCCCGGTCAGGTCATCGTCCACCGACGCGAACTGGCCGGTCAGGCCGATGCTCTGGCGGACCTTGTCGGCCTGGGCACGGACGTCGTAGCCGTTGACCCGGGCCTTGCCCGAATCCGCTCGCAGCAGCGTGGCCAGGATGCGGACCGCCGTGGTCTTCCCGGCGCCGTTCGGCCCCAGGACGCCCAGCACGGTCCCCTTGCGGGCCGACAGGTCCACCCCCGTCAGCGCCTTCGTCTCGCCAAAGGACTTCGTGAGCCCGATGGCCTCAATCGCTAGGTCTGTCATGTCCCTTAGTCTGCGGGGCGGCCCTGGCAGGGCGCGCACACGGCGCTGTCACGGGCCTGGCACTGGTGACAGGGCCGTATCAGCTCCTGCCAGCGGCGACAATGAGGGCATGGCGAACCGATTGGCGACGGCGACGAGCCCGTACCTCCTGCAGCACGCGGATAACCCGGTCGACTGGTGGCCGTGGGACCCGGAGGCCTTCGCCGAGGCCCGGCGGCGGGACGTGCCGGTGCTGATCTCCGTCGGCTACGCCGCCTGCCACTGGTGCCACGTGATGGCGCACGAGTCATTCGAGGACCCGCAGGTCGCCGCGCTCGTCAACGACAGCCTGGTCGCGATCAAGGTCGACCGCGAGGAGCGCCCGGACGTGGACGCCGTCTACATGACCGCCACCCAGGCGATGACCGGGCAGGGCGGCTGGCCGATGACGGTCTTCGCGACCCCGGACGGCCATCCGCTGTTTTGCGGCACCTATTTCCCCAAGGCCCAGTTCGCCCAGCTCGTGCAGGCCGTTGCCCGCGCGTGGCAGTCCGACCGCGACCGCCTGGCATCCGACTCAGCCCGGAACGTGGCCATCCTCGCGGGCCAGTCCGCGGCGCTGGCCGGGCACGCGGGCAGTGACGGCGGGGAAGGCGGGGGCGGGGAAAGCGGTGCGGGCGACGGGGCGCCGGAGCCGCTGACGGCCGGGTGGCTGGCGGCGGCCGCCGAGGAGGCGGTCGGCGGGCTGCAGGCGGCCTACGACCGGCGCGACGGCGGGTTCGGCCGCGCGCCCAAGTTCCCCCCGTCGATGGTCATCGAATTCCTGCTGCGCCACCGCGAGCGCCTGGGCGAGGCGGCCCCGTCGTCGCGGGCGGCCCGGGAGATGGCGGCCGGCACGCTCGCGGCGATGGCCGCGGGCGGGATGTACGACCAGGTCGGCGGCGGGTTCGCCCGCTACAGCGTGGACGCGACGTGGACGGTGCCGCACTTCGAGAAGATGCTGTACGACAACGCGCTGCTCGTGCGGGCCTACACGCACTGGTGGCGGCTGGACGGGGACCCCCTGGCCCGCCGGGTCGCCGAGGAGACCTGCGACTTCATGCTCCGGGAGCTGCGCACGCCCGAGGGCGGCCTGGCGGCGTCGCTGGACGCCGACAGCGACGACGGCGCCGGCCATAGCGCCGAGGGGGCGTTCTACGCCTGGACCCCGGTCCAGCTGCGGGAGCTGCTCGGCGACGACGACGGCGCGTTCGCTGCCCGCGCCCTCGGCGTCACCGGGCAGGGCACCTTCGAGCACGGCCGGTCGGTCCTCCAGCGCCGCTCCGCGGCCGCCGACGGCGAGCGGCTCGATCGCATCCGGGGCGAGCTGCTGGCCTTCCGCGAGGGACGGCCCCGCCCCGCGCGCGACGACAAGGTCGTCGCCGCCTGGAACGGCCTGGCCATCGCGGCCCTGGCCGAGGCGGGCGCGCTGTTCGACCGGCCCGACTTCACCGCCGCCGCCACGGCCGCGGCCGGCCTGCTGGCCTCGGTCCACCTGGCCTCGGTCCACCTGGCCTCGGTCCACCTGGCGGAGGGCCGCCCGCTGGACGGGGCGGCCCGGCCAGGTTCCGGGCCGCGGCTGGCCCGCACCTCACGGGACGGGGCCGCGGGCGCCAGCGCCGGGCAGCTGGAGGACTACGCCTGCGTCGCGGCCGGGCTGATGACACTGTTCGGGGTGACCGGCGAGGGCCGCTGGGCCGCCCTCGCGGGCGGCCTGCTCGACACCGTCCTGGCCGAGTTCCCCGACGGGGCGGGCGGCTTCTACGACGCGCCCGCCGACGGGGAGCCGCTGATCTTCCGGCCCGCCGAGCCGCTCGACGGGCCCACCCCCTCGGGCACGTTCGCGGCCGCCGACGCGCTGGTGTCCTGGGGCGCGCTGACCGGGTCGGCCCGCCACCGCGACGCCGGGCTGGGCGCGCTGCGGGTGCTGGCGGCCATCACCGCCCGCTATCCCCGCGCGGCCGGGGCGGGCCTCGCGGTCGCCGAGGCGCTGCTGGCCGGCCCGGTCGAGATCGCGGTCGTCGGCTCGCCCGAGGACCCGCGGACGGGGGACCTGCTGCGCGCGAGCCTGCACGCGGCCGGGGGAGGGGCCGTCCTGGCGCTGGGGGACGGCGCCAGCGAGCCGGTCCCGTTGCTGGCCGGCCGGGGCGCGGTGAACGGCGCCCCGGCCGCTTACGTGTGCCGCGGCTTCACGTGCCGCCTGCCGGTGACTAATGCCGCTGACCTGCGGGAAGAACTGACGCGGGCCTCAAGCGCGAGATGAACGAATCGTACGAATAACCCAACAATGGGGCATTAGACTGGACTCACGCCCCGCTTTTGCGGCATCTTTACACCTGTGCAGCTGACCGGCGAAGGGACGCGCGAGATCATGCGGGCGATCAGGCGAGGCCAGTGGCCGGGCGTTAGCTGGCGGCAGGCAGGCTGGCGCAAGCTGCTGCCCGCGGGCGTCGCGGCGACCGCCGCGCTCGGCGTGGCCGTCGGCGGCGGGGTCGCCGTGCTCGGCCACCCGCCGGCGTCCGGCGGCCCGGCCCCGGTTGTCCGCGCGGCCGCGCCCGCCAGCGCCAGCTCCGCCCCCGCCGCGGTGGCCACGCTGCCGCCGGTCCAGCCGGTCACCAGCAACGCCCCGGTCGTGAGCTACCTGCCCGATACCACCGAGTCGGTCGAGTCCACCATGGCGGTGCCCGTGGCCAGCGAGCCCGGCGCCCCCGCGGTCGCCCCGTACAGCGGGACGCGGACCGCTGACCTGATCGTGGTCTCCCCCTCCACGCTGCCCGCCTCGGTCTTGAGCTCCATCAGGCACGTGGGCGACGTGACCGCCGCCGAGCCGGTCGAGGCGGTGCGCATCAAGGCGGGCGGCAGCTACACGGCCGTCCTCGGGGTGGACCCGTCCGGGTTCCGGTCGTTCGCGGCCACCGCGACGGCCAAGTCCGACGCGCTGTGGAGCGGCGTCGCCGACGGCGGGATCGCCGTCTCGTACACGATGGGCAAGCTTGACAAGCTCCCGCTCGGCGGCAAGCTCGCCGTGGCGGGCAAGGTCAACGAGAAGCTCAAGGTCGTCGCGTTCGGCACCCTCGGCATCAGCGGGGTCGACGCGGTCGTCTCCCACGATGTCGCCCGCGGCCTCGGCGCCCCCGCTAACAACGCGGTCGTGATCAGCGTGCGCGGCACCGGCATCGCCGCGGTCGCCAGCGCCGTGTCCAAGCTGCTGCCCAAGGGCGCGGGCGTCCAGCAGCTCGTGAGCGTGGTCACCACCGGCGGGGCCACGGGCACCAGCGGCGCGGCCGGCTCCGGGTCATCCACGCTGAGCGGCGCCCCTGCCAGCGCGATCAACGCCATGCTCGCCGCCGCGATGGGCCGCCAGGGCCTGCCCTACGTCTGGGGCGGCAACGGGCCGAACGTCTTCGACTGCTCGGGCCTCGTCCAGTGGTCCTTCCGGCAGGCCGGGATCACGATGCCCCGGGTGGCGGCCGACCAGGCGCTCACCGGCCCGGCCGTCCCGATGAGCCAGCTGCAGCCGGGCGACCTGCTCTTTTACCACACCGACGCGACCGCGCCGAATTACATCTCGCATGTCGCGATCTACCTCGGCAACGGGTGGATGATCCAGGCTCCCCAGCCCGGCGAGAACGTCGAAGTGGTGCCCGCCGCCTTCGGGGGCGAGTTCGCCGGCGCCGTCCGCGTGAACCCCGCCCAGGCCGCCGCGGTCGCCGCCCACGTCGCCTGATTACCCGGCGGTGGCACCGCCGGGTGGTGCATTTCTGGTGAAATCGCGGCCTGTCCCGTGAACCAGCGCCCGTCGTCGCGCGTCATCCCGTTAGCGGCGGCCACGTGGCCGCGCGGGCCGGGGCGCTGACCTGACTACGGCCCGGGGGCGGCCAGGAGGCCGGGGAATGAGGGGACAGGCCATGAGCAGAGGCAAGCACGCGCCCCCGCCAGCGCGGATCGCGGGCCGGCGGCGCCAGGTCCTGGCCGGGCTGGCGGCCGGCGCAGTGGTGCTCGGGGCCAGCTTCGCGGCCGGCCCGGGGGCCAGCGCGGCGACCACGTCGCGCGTGGTGCCGGGCACTACCGGGACCGCTCCCGCGGCCGCCCGGGCGCACTCCGCCCGCCCGGCCGCCCAGGCAGACGCCGGTGGCCTGGCGCCGTTCGCGACGGCGGCGGGCAAGGTCTACATGTCCGAGGACGGCATCGGCATCGGCCCCGCGGACACCGCCGGCGGCCCGGTCCTGGCGCAAAAGCGCGACGCCGGGGTCACCGTGCAGGCCGCGTACCTGCTAGCCGCCGGCGTCCCGGGCTACACGGTGGCGAACGGCGATGTCGCCCTGGACGGGAAACCGCTGTCGTTCCCGGCCGCGAACAGCGTCTTCAACGACCTGGCGGGCACTGACGGCCCGGTCAACAGCGTCTGGACCGATGTCACGTCCATCGTCAGGCCGGTGGTGGACACCGCCCCGGCCGGGAACGTCTCATTCACCGTCACCGAGCCGAACACCACCGACGAGGCCGACAACATCGACGGCGAGATCCTGGCCGTCATCATGCAGGACCCGGCCCTGCCGACCGACAACACCGTCAGCTTGGAGTTCGGCGCGCTCAAGGCGACCGGTGACAACTACTCGATCGGGCTGGCCCAGCCGCTCAACCTCGCCAACAAGAACCTGGCCCTGACGATGAGCATCGGCGACTCCTGGAGCTACCAGGGTCAGGAGGTACCCCAGGACAGCGACATCAGCGTCGACGGGACCAGGCTCACGTCGTCCGCCGGCGGCAACGACGACTCGATCTGCAAGTACGACACGCCCCCGGACTTCACTGCCTGCGGCAATGGCGAGCTCATCACCGTGGGCGGCGTCGGCGACAGCCCGGCCAACCCGCCCGACCCGGCCGGCGGCGACGCGGACTGCGAGGCCGGCCCGCCGCGGTGCGACGACGAGCTGTATGACCTGCTGCCGTTCGTGCACAACGGCGATACCTCGATCACGGTGAGCACCGACAACCCGTCCCAGGACGACAACATCTTCTTCACCGGGTTCGAGCTCGACTCCGCGATCGCGGTGGTCGGCCAGGGAGCCACCCTGAGCCCGGCGACTGGCACCAGCCCGGTGGGCGCGCCGTACACCCTGACGACCAGGGTCCAGGACGACGACGGCAATCCCGTCGCCAGCAAGGCGGTCACGTTCACGGTCTTGTCCGGGCCGGACGCCGGGACGGCCGGCGACGCGACGACTGACGCCGCGGGCAGCGCCAGCTTCACCTACAGCGGGAAGGCAGCTGGCCAGGACGTGGTCCAGGTGAGCTTCACCGACGCGAACGGCGCCCCGGAGAAGTCGAACACCGCGACGGTCAGCTGGGCATCGGCGGCGGCGGCCACGACGGTCGCGACCTCGCTGTCCGGGGGCGGCAAGGCCGGGGCGAAGATCAGCGTCGTGGCGGGCACCGCCGTGACCGACGGCGCGACCCTGGCGGGCGCCAACGCGGCTACCGCGACCGGGACCGTGACATACACGGCGTACTCCAACGCGGCGTGCACCACCGTCGCCAAGGCGGCCGGCGCGGTCACCGTGGCGGGCGGGGCGGCGCCCCGCTCCGCGGCCGTCGCGCTGCCCGCTGGCACCTACTACTGGAAGGCCGCCTACTCCGGCGACGCGCGGGACAAGGCGTCCGCCAGCACCTGCGGCGCCGCCGGGGAGGTCGAGACCGTGACCCCGGCCCCGCCCGGCACCGCCATCACTACCGCGCTGGCCGGCGACGCCCAGACGGGCGCGAGGATCAGCCTCCCGGCCGGGCAGCCGGCCGTTGACACCGCCACCTTGACCGGGAAGAACGCCGCCACCGCGACCGGCACGGTCACCTACCGGGTGTACTCCGACGCCGCCTGCACCAGGCTCGTCGCCACCGCCGGGACCGGCACCGTGACGAAGGGCAAGCCTGCCAGCTCCTCCGCCGAGACGCTGGCGGCCGGAACCTACTACTGGCGGGCCAGCTACAGCGGCAACTCGGCCAACCTCGGGTCCACCAGCGCCTGCGGGGGCGAGGTGCTGACGGTCCGCAAGCCCGCGGGCACGCCCGGCACTGCCCCGTCCATCGCCTCCATCACCACCGCCTGGAGCGCCACCGCCGCCACCGCGCACGTCACCACCCCGGTGGCGGGCGACCTGCTAGTCGCGTTCGTGGCCGGGAACGGGCCCGCCGCCGGCCGCCAGTCCGCCACCGTCAGCGGCGGCGGGCTGACCTGGTACCTGATCAGCCGCCAGGACCCGGCCGGCAGCGACACCGAGATCTGGGCCGCGATCCCGGCCGGGCCGCTGTCCAACGCCGCGATCACGGTTACCGGTGCCGTCAAGGGCTACGACGAGACGCTGACGCTGCTGTCCTACCAGAACGCGTCCGGCATCGGGCCCGAGGCGTTCGCCGCCGGGACCGGGGCACCCCACGTGGCGCTGACGACGCCGGCCGCCAACTCCTGGGTGTTCGCCGTCGGCGCCGACTGGAAGCGGTACGCCGCCCACGCCGCCGGCAGCGGCCAGGGCATCCTCGCGCAGCTCAACGCGCCGGGCGGGCGCACCGTCTGGGTGCAGTCGCTGCGGGCCGCCACCCCCGCGGCCGGGACCTCGGTACCGGTCAGCGACACGAGCCCGGCGACCGACCCGTACGACCTGCTGGCGGTGGCGGTCCAGTAGCCCGCGAGCCGGGGCGAGGGAGCGTTCCCTCGCCCCGGCTTGACCGAATACTTCTTGCAGTGTAATCATAATTACATGAGCACACAGGAGCAGGTAAGCGGATGGTTCGCCGGGCGGCTGCCCGGCGAGTGGTTCACCGGGCCGGCCGAGGTCGTCGTGGACCGCGAGGAGATCACCGTCATCGGGACCCTGTCGGCCAGCGACGGTGACGGGGCCGACGAGGGCTTTACCGCCGGGCGGATCAAGCGGTTTCGCGAGGACACCCGCGAGCGGCGGATCGAGATCGCCCGCGAGGCCGAGCACCGGTTCCGCCGCAAGGTCGCCTGGGGCGTCCGGTGCGGCGACACCAGCGAGACCTTCACTACGCTGTCGGTCCCGGTCATGACCCGGCTGCGGCAGGCCGAGCGGCGCGTCCTGGACACCCTCGTGGACGCCGGGGTCGCCCGCAGCCGGTCCGACGCCCTCGCGTGGTGCGTGCGGCTCACTGGCCAGCACGCCGATGCCTGGCTGAGCGAGCTGCGGTCCGCGCTGCGGCACGTCGAGGAGGTCCGCGCCCAGGGGCCGGGTGCCGGATCCGCCGGGCAAACCCCGGATGACCAGGAGGTCACGGATTCTTAGCGTTCTCTGAGTTCACCCCCGCCTCAGTGCCGGTCGGATACCGTGACTAGGGATGATCAAGTTGGCGGACGCTGTCGCCCGCAGGCGGGGAAGGTCGACTCATGGATCTGCGCGGCCCGGCATACCGGATCTACGAGCGCAGGCTTGAAGCCTCGCTCCACGGCAAGGGGATCCCCAAGCACGTAGGCGTCATGTGCGACGGCAACCGCCGCTGGGCGCGCATGGCCGGGCTGAGCGACGTCAGCACGGGCCACCGCAAGGGGGCCGACAAGATCTTCGAGCTCCTGCAGTGGTGCCGGGAGACCGGGGTCGAGGTCGTCACCTTGTGGCTGCTGTCCACCGACAACCTGAACCGGCCGGCCGAGGAGCTCGGGCCGCTGCTGAAGATCATCGAGAACACCGTGACCGGCCTGGTCGACGAGGGCTGGCACGTGAAGCCCATGGGGGCCCTCGACCTGCTGCCCGACGACATGGCCCGGACGCTCAAGCAGGCGGCTGAGGACACGGCCGACAACCCGGGCCTGCTCGTCAACGTCGCCGTCTGCTACGGGGGGCGCCGCGAGATCGCCGACGCGGTCCGCTCGATGCTCTACGAGTACGCCAGCAAGGGCACCACGATCGAGGAACTGGCCGAGATCCTCGACGTGGAGCACATCGCCGAGCACCTCTACACGGCCGGCCAGCCCGATCCCGACCTCGTCATCCGCACCAGCGGCGAGCAGCGCCTGGGTGGCTTCCTGCTGTGGCAGTCGACCCACTCGGAGTTCTACTTCTGCGACGCCTACTGGCCCGCCTTCCGCAAGGTCGACTTCCTGCGGGCGCTACGGGCCTACGCCGAGCGCAACCGCCGCTTCGGCGGCTAGGTTTCACACGGGATAGCGCCAGGGGCCTTGGGTGTAGGTGCGGCCGGAAGGCGTCGTCCACTGGTGGTGTCCGGGCTTGACCTCCTCTACCTTCCATCCGCGGGACTGCTTGACCCGGTGGCAGGAGCGGCTGCAGGACCAGCAGTTGCAGCCGCAGGTCCGGCCGCCCTGGTCGTATGGCCGCGCGTGCTCGAAGTCGGTCTCCCTGGCATGGCGGGAGCAAGCCGGGAAGCCGCACTTGCCATCGCGGACGTTGACTAGGTGCCGGAGGCGATCGCCCGGGTCGTGGCCGGCGGACTCATACTGGTGGCCGCACTCCCCGGTCGGGACCGGGTGCAAGTCAACGACGTAGTCCCGGCCCTGGCCGGGCAGGGTAAGCAGCCATGAGCCGAAGCCCCCCGGTGGCCCGGTCCCGTCGGCCCGGGCGAGGGCAAACCCTTGCGCGGGAGGTGGCGGCGGGCCGTCGAACTGCCCCTCGCGGCGTTCCCGGGAACTTCGCGCGCCCCGCGCCCGGCGAGGCCGGCAGCAGCCGTGGCCAATGGCGCAGCCGTTTTCGTCGACTATGGTCAGGCAGAACTTGCTATCGGGGTGCCGGGCGGCTGCCTCGGCGATCCGGCGGGCGAGCACGGGGTCCAGGACGCCGAGGCTGCGGGCCTCCCCTGCTCGCTGGGCATGCCCGGCGGCGGTGAGGAACGGGATGTCGAGGTGCCTGAGCACGAGGTTGACCTCCGCCGCGACGGGAGGCCCGGATCCGTCCGTCCCGCGACCGCTGCCCGCACCGGCCTCCGCGCGGGCACCGGCCTCCGTGCCCGTACTGGCCTCCGTGCCCGCGCCAGCATTGGCCTCCGTGCCGCCGCTGGCCTGGGCGCCAGCATTGGCCTGGGCGCCAGCAGCGGCCTGGGCGCCAGCATTGGCCTCCGTGCTCGCACTGGCCTGGGCACCCGCGCTGGCGTCGGCGCTCGGCGTGGTGGGAGCGGCGGGCTCGGGATTCCGGGTAGCTGCGGGATGCTCGGGGTCCCGGGCGTCGCGGGGCGTCCCGGCTCTCCCGGCCCGGTCGCCGGCCTGGGCCGCCCCGGCGGTGGCGTCTTCGGCTTGGAAGCGGGCGATGCGGTCGGCGGCGGGGGCGAGGTTGAGCAGGTCGAGGTAGGCGGCCACGCGGAGGATGCCGATCGGGCGCTTGATGCCGGCGGCGCGGTACTGCTGGGCGCGCCGGTCCACGTGGGCGTGGGCTTGCAGGGCCTCGTCGGTGGGCAGGCCGGAGCCGAGCAGGGCGCAGGTCCCGGCGGCCTCGCGCCAGAACGAGACCCGGGCGTTCTCGCGCTCCTCCTTCTGCCGGCGCTTAGCCGCGCCCGCGGGATCGACCGTGACCACGGCGCGCTGAGCCAGCCGGAGCAGGTCGGTCCAGGTCTGGCAGCGGTCCAGCCCGGCCAGGATCAGTTCCTCGGCCCTCCGCAGTTCCTCCGGCGCACTGAGGACGTCGGTCTCCTGGACGAGCATCCGCGCCCGTCCCAGGTCGACGCGACCTTCGTCCAGGGCCTGCCCGATCCGGGGCAGGCGTGCCTCCAGCGCCCACGCCGCCTGCAACAGCTTCCGTGCCGCCGGGATCGACATCCGCAGGTGCAAGGCCACCTCGTAGGCCAGCCGGTCGTCCCATTCCCAGGGCAAGCCGGAGTGCGTGGCCTCGCCGGGATTCTCCTCGCTGGGCCGGCGCCGGATCAGTTCGCGGGCCACCGCCAGCTTCCGGGCCGCTACCCAGCACTCCGCCGCCCCCCAACGGCCCAGCACGCCGAACACCTCATCGTCGGCCATTCCCGCGCACCGGCCATGAGGACCCGACGCATGGCTGAGAACCAGCACCTGCCATGGACCAGGGCGCGCGGTATCGCTCGGGCCGCCCTGCGCGAAGCTGCCGTCCGCGGTAGGCGACGGCGCCCGAGTTGCCTGCCCGGCGGGGTCGTCCCCCGTGACGAAGCCGCCCATCGCGCACCTCCCGTCGGCGCCGGGGTGGCGATCACCTGATTGACCGCCATCGCCACGAGCTATCCACTTAGAACTCTAGCGCGAATTGGTAGTAAGTCAAGTAGTAATCCCAACGGGCCTGGTCGGGCGCGACTAGACCCGGGGCTGGCCCGTGCCCGGCGGGATGGGCGCTTCGGTTCTAAGGCGAACGTAACCACCGCTTTGCCGCATAGCCAGGCAAAAGTCACAGGATTAAAGGCTTTAATAACGCCAGGATCACGGGTACCTTCAGAAGTGGCGGGCGGCTTCATGGCCGTCCCCACGGGAGGCCCCCTGTACGCGTTCGCGTCACGAGAGGGCCGGCGTGGCCCTCGTTTCGGGGGCGGCCCCGGTCCGTCTGGACTCGTATGTTTCCGGTGGACCGGAGGCAACGGGTCCCTGTCCGCGGCGCTCGGCCTTGGCCAGCGCCCAGGGGAGTTTGCGTGGCCAACTCTGAGTTCCACCGGCGTACTTACGTCCTCGACACGAGCGTCCTGCTCTCTGACCCGGCGGCGATCACGCGATTCGATGAGCATCACGTGGTCATCCCCGTCATCGTCATCACTGAGCTGGAAGCCAAGCGTGACCACCCCGAGCTCGGGTTCTTCGCCCGGCAGGCCCTGCGCCACCTCGATGACTTGCGAGTGGAGTACGGGCGGCTGGACACCGAGCTCCCGGTCGGCCCGGTTGGCGGGACGCTCCGGGTCGAGCTCAACCACATCGACGCGCAGGTGCTCCCGGCCGGATTCCGGCTCGGGGACAACGACACCCGCATCCTCTCCGTAGCCCGCAGCCTCGCTAACGAGGGCCACGACGTGGTCCTGGTCAGCAAGGACGTGCCGCTGCGGGTCAAGGCCGCCGCGATCGGCCTGGAGGCGCAGGAGTACCGCGCGGAGCTGCCGGCTGACTCGGGGTGGACTGGCATGGCGGAGCTCGCCGTCGCCAGCCGCGACATTGAGGACCTGTACGAGAACGGTGTGCTCGACCTGGCGGCCGCCCGCGATTTCCCCTGCCACACCGGCCTGGTGCTGTCCACCGGCAGCGCCAGTGCCCTTGGCCGCGTGCGGCCCGACAAGCAGATCCAGCTCGTCCGGGGCGACCGGGAGGCGTTCGGGCTGCACGGCCGCTCGGCCGAGCAGCGGGTCGCCCTCGACCTGCTGCTGGACGCCGAGGTCGGGATCGTCAGCATGGGCGGCCGGGCCGGCACCGGCAAGTCCGCCCTCGCGCTCTGCGCTGGGCTGGAGGCGGTCATGGAGCGCCGCCAGCACCGCAAGGTGATCGTCTTCCGGCCGCTGTACGCGGTCGGCGGCCAGGAGCTCGGCTACCTGCCGGGCAGCGAGGCCGAGAAGATGAACCCGTGGGCGCAGGCCGTCTACGACACCCTCGGCGCGGTGACAACGCAGGACGTGATTGACGAGCTCATCGCCCGCGACATGCTCGAGGTGCTGCCGCTGACCCACATCCGGGGCCGGAGCCTGCACGACGCCTTCGTCATCGTGGACGAGGCGCAGTCGCTGGAGCGCGGGGTGCTGCTGACCGTGCTGTCGCGGATCGGCACCGGCTCGCGGGTCGTGCTGACCCACGACATCGCCCAGCGCGACAACCTGCGGGTCGGACGGCACGACGGCGTGGTCGCGGTCATCGAGAAGCTCAAGGGCCACCCGCTGTTCGCGCACGTCACCCTGACCCGTTCCGAGCGCTCCGCGATCGCCGCGCTCGTGACCGACATGCTGGAGGACACCAGCTTGTAGACCGGAATGCGGCGCGCTCCGGCGGAGCGCGCCGCATTATCCGGTACTGCCCCATACACTTCTTCGCGTGACGGGCGACTTTCACGATGATCTAGCTCCCGCGCTGCCAGCCGTGTCGGTGGTCATGCCGGTCCGCAACGAGGAACGGCACCTCGCCGAGGCCGTGGCGCGCGTGCTTGAGCAGGACTACGCGGGCGGCTTCGAGCTCGTCCTTGCCGTCGGGCCCTCGCGGGACCGCACCGAGCCGATCGCGCTCCAGCTCGCTGCGGCCGACCCCCGGGTCACCGTCGTCCGGAATCCTTCGGGCAAGATCGCCTCGGCCATGAACGTGGCGATCAAGGCCGCCCGGTACGACGTGATCACCCGCATCGACGGCCACGCCATGCTGCCCGACGGGTACCTCGCCACCGCCGTCCGCACGCTCGCGGAGACCGGTGCGGCCGATGTCGGCGGGCTCATGGCGGCCGAGGGCGTCACCCCGTTCCAGCAGGCCGTCGCCTGGTGCATGACCTCCCCGGTCGGGATGGGCGCGGCCGCCAACCACACCGGCGGCGAGGCCGGCCCGGCCGACACCGTTTACCTCGGGGTCTATCGCCGGGACGCGATCGAGCGGGCCGGCGGCTACGACGAGACGATGATCGTGGCCGAGGACTGGGAGCTGAACTACCGGATCCGGGCCGGGGGCGGGCTGATCTGGTTCACCCCCGATCTGCGCGTCACCTACCGGCCCCGGGCCAGCCTCTACACCCTGGCCCACCAGCACTTCCGCTACGGACGATGGCGGCGTGTCGTCGCCCGCCGCTACCCCGAGACCGTGAACCGGCGGTACCTGGCGCCCCCGGCCGCCGCGGCCGCCAACATCGCCGGGACCGTCCTCGGCGTCGTGGGGGCGGTAGCTCTCGCTGAAGATATGGTCAGCCTCCTGCCCTACCTCACGCTCGGTTTCGTCATCCCCGCCGCCTACCTGGCCGGGGTGACGGGGGCGGCCCTCGTGCTCGCGCGGGACCTGCCAGCGCCGGTGCGGGCGCGGGTGCCGGCCGTGCTCGCCACCATGCACATGACGTGGGGGCTCGGGTTCCTCACCAGCCCCCGCCGCCTCGCCCGGCGCGCGGCCAAGCAGGGCTGAGACTCAGCCTAAAATGCCCTCCATGGGCTTTGACCTGAAGGCTGAACTGGACGCCGTCGCCGGGCAAGGGTACGAACTGCACACCAAGTACCTGAACCACCAGTTGCCGCGCACGCTGCACACGATCGGATTCGACAAGGTCTACGTGCGGGGCGAGGGCGCGTACTTGTACGACGAGGCCGGGAACGCCTACGCCGATTTCCTGAGCGGCTTTGGCGTGTTCGCGGCCGGGCGCAGCCACCCGGTGATCAAGCAGGCCCTAGCCGACGCGCTGGACATGGACTTCGCCAGCTGGACCCAGTTCGACTGCCAGCCGATCGCCGGCCTGCTGGCCGGGCGGCTGCTGGCCCACGCGCCGGGCATGGAGCGGGTGTTCTTCTGCAACAGCGGCAGCGAGGCGGTCGAGTCGGCGCTGAAGTTCGCGCGCTACTTCACCGGCCGGGGCCGGATCGTGTACGCCGTCCACGGCTTCCACGGGCTGAGCGCGGGGTCGCTGTCGGTCAACGGGGCGGATGAGTTCAAGCGCGGCTTCGGGCCGCTGCTGCCCGGCGCCCAGATCCCGCTCGGGTCGCTAGAGGCCCTAGAGGCCGAGCTCAAGCGGGGCGACGTGGCGGCGATGATCATCGAGCCGATCCAGGGGCACGGCGTGCTGTCCGCGCCCCCCGGGTACCTCGCCGCCGCCGCCGCGCTCCTGCACAAGCACGGCGCCCTGCTGATCTGCGACGAGGTCCAGGCCGGAATGGGGCGCTCGGGGCGGTTCTTCTCCTACCAGCACGAGCCGGACGTCCAGCCCGACATCGTCACCGTCGCCAAGGCCCTGTCCGGCGGCTACGTGCCGGTCGGGGCGATGCTGACGACCGACAAGATCTTCAGCTCGGTCTACTCCTCCATGGACCGCATCATGGTTCACTCGACCACCTTCAAGGGTGGCCCGCTGGCCATGGCCGCGGGCCTGGCCGCGCTGGCCGTCATCGAGGACGAGGGCCTGGTGGAGAACGCCGCCCGGACCGGGGCGGCGCTGCTGGCGGGGCTGGACGGGCTGCGCAAGAAGTACGACCTCATCGCGGACGTGCGCGGGCGCGGGCTGATCATCGGCATCGAGTTCGGCCGGCCGTCGGGCATGCGGGCGCGAGCCGGGTGGGCGATGCTGCAAAAGGCCCGGGTCGGGCTGTTCGCCCAGATGGTCGTGGTCGCCCTCTTCCAGCGGCACCGCATCCTGACCCAGGTCTCCGGCGACCACATGGAAGTGATCAAGCTCATTCCGCCGCTGATGATCAGCGACGCCGAGGTGACGCTGTTCCTGGAGGCCCTGGACGACGTGCTGGACGACGCTAGCCGCGGCTCCGGGCTGATGTGGGACTTTGGCCGGACCCTGATCAAGCAGGCCGTGAGATCTTGAGCAGCTCCGCGATCGCCAGGTCGGCCGGGTAGGTGACCTTGAGGGTCCGCTCGCTGCCCTGGACCACGTGCACCGGGACCTGGGGGAGGTAGCGCAGGACGACGCCGCAGTCATCGGTCGGGATGAAGGCCGGGTCCTGCGACGCCAGCAGGTGGGCCTCGTTGATGACCGACAGCCGGAAGCACTGCGGGGTCTGGCAGCGCATCAGCGTCTCCCGCTTCGGGATGTGGGTCATCACGCCGTCCTCCACCACGACGATGGTGTCGGCGGTGGGGATGGCGGTGCCGATCGCGTCGTGAGACGGCAGCGCCGCGACGCAGTCGGCGATGACCCGCTGGTCGACCAGCGGCCGGGCGGCGTCGTGGAGCAGGACCCCCGTCACCCAGGGGTCGTGCCGCGCGGTCAGGTGGCGCAGCGCGTTGCGGACCGAGTCGGCCCGGCTCGCGCCGCCCTCGATCACCGCGCTGACCTGGTCACCGCACATCGCCGCGGCTTCGTCGGTGAACCCTGGGCCCATGACGAGGAGCACCTCATCCACCCCGGGGGCCTCGTTGAACGCCGCCACGCAATGCTCCACCAGCGTCTGGCCGTCGAGCGTCAGCAGCTGCTTGGGCCGGTCCGCGCCGAACCGGGTGCCCGCGCCGCCACCGAGAACAACCGCCACGGTCCGCTTAATCGCCGAAATCCCTGTCACATGCCGGACTTTACCGGGGTGAGATCCCTGATTAATCGACCTTCCCCCGGTACGCTGGGTAATCGTGATCGCGGTGTCAATACCGGCTACGACGCGGGTCGCTGATCGCGTTACCGCTGATATCGCCCGATGGGCGGACGAGCGGCAGCTCGCTCCCGCCGCGATGGCCGCGTCCTCCCTCGGCCTCGCCGTCATCGCCGCCGCCTGGTTCACCGAGTCCTCGCCCGGCCCGCAGGTACTCGCCCTCGCCTTCCTCGTCGCGTCAGTCCTCGCCGCCGCGGCCGCCCGGGCGATGACCGGGCACCGGGTCACCGTCGCCTCCGAGTGGAGCCGGGCCGCCTGCGCGCTGCTGGGCGAGCTCGGCATCTACGCCGCCCTGGCGGGCGCCGTCAGCCTCGCCGGGGCCGCAGCCGGGAGCACCGCCAACGGGCTCGGCGGCCCGCTCGGACCGTCGCTGCAAGGCACCATGATCGGCCACGCGGGGGGGCTGGGCGCTTCCGGGGCATGGGCGCTCGCCGTCGTCGCCGCCGTCGCCCTCACGCTGAACCACACCGCCGCCCTCTGCGCGGCCGGCCCGGCCGCGCGGCTGCCCCGGCTCGGCGCCGTCCGGCTGCTGCTGGCCGGCCTGGCCGTGCTGCTGGCCGGGCCGCGCCTGGGGCTGGTCGTCGTCCTTGTCCTGGCGCTGCTGGGGCTGCTGGTCACCCTCCTGCGGCCGGGCGGCGGCGCCACCGGCGTGGCCGGGTACCGGGGCGACGGGCCGGTGTCGGCCTGGATCGGCGGGCTGGTGGCCGGACGACTGCCACCGCTGGCCCCGCTGCTGGTCGGGCTACTGGTCACCTGCATGCTGGCCGCCCTCGGGCTGCGGAACCTGCCCGGGATCTTGGTCCTCACCCCGGCCGAGGCGATGCTGCTGGCCGCGCTCGGCTCCTCGCACCTGCACGACGGGCCCGGCGACTGGCGGGTGCCCGCGTTCTTGCAGGCGGGGGAGTACGTCTTCCTGGCCGCGGCCGGCTATGCCGGGCACACGCCCGGACCGGTCACGTTCGGCCTGGTCGCGGCGGTGGGGTTGCGGCACCTCGACATGGCCTATCGCGCGCGGCAGCGGGTGCCGCTCAGCTGGTTCATGGACCGCCGAGGGCAGCGGCTGCCCCGGGCGGACTGGCGCGGCTTCGGCTGGGAAGGCCGGATGATCCTGATCGGGATCGCCCTGCTCGGCAGCCTTACCACGCCGGTCTTCGTCGCGATGGGGCTTTACCTGGCCGGGCTCGAGGCGGCCGACTACATCGCCAGCTGGCGAATCGCCAGCCTGGTGGCGCCGCGCCCGGGACCCCGGGCCGCCGCCGTGACCGCCGCTGGTCCGGCGGGAGCCGACGTGGCCGGCGTCGGCCTCGTCCCGGCAGCTGGCCCCGAACTGCCGCCGGGCGCCAGCCTGGTCGCCGGCGGCCCTGACCCGGCGGCCCTAGCCGCTGAGGCTGAAAGCGACCACAACGTGGGCTGAGGAATCGCACATCTCCGAACCAAGTAGCATCGCGAGGGTGATTACTGAGCGGGGGCGCGAGGAGCCGGAGGCGGGGCGGCCTTCCGATGCCGGCCGGCCGGCCCCGGGGCGCCCGGCGCTGAGCCTGTCGGC
Organism: Trebonia sp.; assembly: GCA_036276115.1. GTDB lineage: Bacteria > Actinomycetota > Actinomycetes > Streptosporangiales > Streptosporangiaceae > Trebonia. The sequence goes on along the minus strand of DATBEM010000025.1, from coordinate 44,064 downwards.
CCTGCGGCTCGGCGACCCGTGGCAGTCCCCGGTCACGTGGCCCGGCTACTGGCTGGCTGGCTTGCTCGTGGTCTCGGCGGGCTACGCGGTGGCGGTCGCGATCTTCAGTTCCGACCCAGTGCACCGCCTCTGGGGCGACATGGCCGCGATCGGGTACGGGGTCGCTGCCCTGGCCGTGCTCGCCGCCCGGGGCGGGCTGCTGCTGGAAAGCCGGCTCGCGCGCTGGGGGATCGACCTCGCCCTGGCGGCGTCCCTGCTCGGGGCGCTCCTCGTGCCGCTGTCGGTCATGGCCGTCCGCCACCTGCGCCAGCCCGAGGTCGATGTGGTCGCGCGGTCCGCGTACACGCTCATCCACCACGGCACTCCCTATGCCAGCGCCACCGCCCTGGCGGCGACCTCCGACCCCAACGCCTATAACCCCTACCTGCCGGTGATGGCGCTGTTCGGGTTGCCGCGGGCACTGGTCGCCAGTCCCGTGACCGATCCCCGGATCTGGTTCGGGCTGGCGTTCCTGGTCGTCTTCGCATGGGCGCTGCGCGCCGGGGGCGCCCGCGACACCTGGCGGTGGACAGTGCTCGTCGCCGCCAGCCCGGTCGTGGCGCTCGAGCTGGCGGTGGGCGGCACCGACGTGCCCATGGTCGCGTTCTTGTGCCTCGGCTTCGCCCTGCTCGCCAGCCAGCCCGCCCCCCGTGTCACGCTGGCGGCCATCGCCCTGGGCATCGCGGCCGGGATGAAGGCGACTGCCTGGCCCGGCCTGGTGGTCGCGATCGTCATGCTCGCCGCCCGCGACGGCTGGCGGGCCGCCGCCCGCTTCACCGGGGTCGCCGTGGCGGTGGCGGCGGTGTGCATCGGGCCGTTCCTGTCCCCGCCCCGCGAGCTAGTCGTCAACACGATCGAGTTCCCGCTCGGGCTGACCCGCATCCGCTCGGCGGCGGCCAGCCCGCTGCCCGGCCACCTGCTCGCCGGGCTGGGGCACGCCGGGCACACGGCCGTCGTGGGGCTGCTGGGGCTGACCGCCCTCGCGGTGGCGGCGACGCTGGTGATCAGGCCGCCCCGGACCGTTCACCGGGCGGTCTTCCTGCTCGTCTGGGCGATGTCGCTGATGTTCCTGCTGGCGCCATCGACCCGTTTTGGCTACTTCATCTACCCCGGGACGCTCGCCTTGTGGCTGCTGGCCGTCACGGCTAGCCGCGATGGCAACGACCAGCATGTAGTCGCCCCTGCCTGTGGCCCCTCGCACAGCTAGGCCGTCTACAGTGGGTCCGTGCACTCACGACTCCCAGGAGCGCGCAAGCCCGCTGTCGGTGAGCGGCCAGCCGTGCAAGAGGAAGACGGCGCCGCACCGCGCCGGAGAATCCTGCCGCGGGGAATCCTGCCGCAGCCAGGCAAGCGACGGGGAGCGTCGCCGCCGCAGGGCCCGTCGGGGACGCCCCCGGCAGGTGATCCTGGCGTGCGGGCCGCCGCGTCCGGGGAGCCTGCGGCGGCTGGATCGGCGGGAGCAGCGCAGGCGCTGTCGGCCACTCAGGTGATGCCGGCATCGGATCAAGCCTCACCCGTATCCAAGGCCTCGCCGGCTGAGGACGCGGGGCCGCCAGCCGCTCCCGAGCGCGGGTGGCGCCGGCCAGCGCGGCCAGGCCAGCCCGCCCCAAGCTGGCTGGCCGGGTCGCTCGCCCAGGCCAAGGCGACCCGGAACTGGTACGCCGCCCGGCCCTGGCTGCCCGGATGGGTGTTCGCGGCCGTGACCCTGGCGCCGGTGCTGCTGGCGATCGCCTGGCTGCTGCCGGGAGCCGGCCTGCTGCTGGCCGGGCGGCTGCTGCCGTCGCCGATGCTCGTCATCTTCATCCCCCTGACGATCGCCCTGTTCTACTTCGCGATGCGGCAGCTGCCAGTGAGCTGGCCCAAGTTCGCGTCAGGCCGGCCCGCGGCCCTGGCCGCAGAAGCGCCCGCGCCGGCCGCCGCCCCGGTCGCGGCCCCGCAGGCGACCGGTCCCGCGCCGGCCGTCGCGCCCGCCCCGGCCCTCGGTCCGCGCGGCCGCCGGGCCCGGCCGGACGCGCCCGCGTGGGCGGTGCTGACGACGGTCGCCATCGCCCTCGGGTTCGCCGCCTGGCAGGCGCTGGAACGGTCGCAGCAGCTCATCGTGTTCCGCGACCCGGGTGAGTACTTCCAGTACGCCTGGTGGATCGCCGAGCACGGGACGGCCCGCATCCCGACCTACCCGGGCGCCTTCGGCAGCATCCCTGGCCTGCAGTTCACCAGCCCGGGCTTCCTGGCGAACGGGTCCGGCCTGACCCCCGCCTTCATGGCCGGGCTGCCGCTGGCGATCGCGGCGGGGCTATGGGCGCACGGCGTCGGCGGCGGGCTGCTCGTCGCGCCGTTCCTCGGCGGCTGCGCGATCTTGTCGTTCGCGGGCCTGGCGGGGCGGCTGGCCGGCGGCCGGTGGGCGCCCGCGGCCGCCCTCGTCCTCGCGGTGACGCTGCCCGAGCAGTACGCCAGCCGGACCTCCCTCAGCGATCCCCTCGTGCAGGTCCTGCTGTTTGGCGGCCTATCGCTCGTACTTGACTCGCTGGTCGTCAACACGCCCGGGTTCCGCCCGCCCGGACTGCGGCCGGCCCCCAAGGCCAGGGGACGGCGGGTGGCCTGGCAGGCGATGACCCTCGCCTGGTTCGGCGGCATCGCCCTCGGCCTGACCGTCCTGGCCAACATCGGGTCGCTCGCCATCCTCCTGCCGCTGTTCCCGTTCCTGGCGCTCATCTTCATCGCCCGGCGCCCGCAAGCCGGCCCGCTCACCGTCGGCCTGGTGATCGGGGCGGGACTATCGGTCCTGGAGGGCGTCACCCTGGCCCGGCCGTACCTGGCCACCCTCGCCCCCCAGCTGCACGACATCGGCTTCGCGGCCGCCGCCTTCGGCGTCCTCACCGCGCTCATCGCGCCGTTCGCGTTCCCCGCCGTCCGGGCGCGGGCCCGGCGGGTCACCCGGTGGCGGATGCCGGTCATGGGCCTGGGCGGCCAGACCCGGCGCATCCCGGTGGTCCGGGCCCTGGCCGAGGGCGTGGCCCTGCTCATCCCGGTGGCGGCCCTCATCGGCCTCGCCATCCGGCCGTCGGTCCAGGTGACCAAGGGCGCAACCGACCCCTACGTCATTGACTTCGTCGCCGCCGTGCAGCGGGTGGCCGGGCTACCCGTGGACGGCCGCCAGCAGTACTACGAGCAGAGCCTGAACTGGGTGATCTGGTACGTCGGGCTGCCCGCCGTCCTGCTCGCCGTCATCGGCGCGGCCCTGCTCGGCCGCCGCTGCGTCCGCGCCCTGTTCCAGTGGCGCGGCACCCCCGTCGCGGCCCGCTTCTGGGCGCTGCCGCTGATGGTCTTCTTCTGGGCGACCGCCGTCACCCTGTGGGACCCGGCGACCCTCCCCGACCAGCCCTGGGCGAGCCGCAGGCTGGTGCCCGTCGTCTTGCCCGCCCTGATCTGCCTGGCCCTGTGGGTATGCTCCCGCATCCGGATGCGCGGCTCCGAGCTCGGCGCCGGCCCGCTGACAGGCGGGCTCGTGGTGGCGTGCTCCGTCCTCGCCCTGGCCATCCCGGCTGCCGTCACGACGTTCGACCCCGGCTACGTCAGTGCCACGACATCCTCCGGCAGCTCGGCGTCGGCCACGACCAGCAGCTCGGTAACGTCGGCTACCGGCCCGGCCGCCAGCACCAGCGGTACGACCGGTGCCCGCCACCTGGCGGTGCGCGGCATGGCCCTGCGGACCACCTACACCCGCGAGTACCCGGCCGTGTTCCGGATCTGCAAGTCGATCGACCAGTCCACCAGCGTCCTCATCGTGGATGCCAGCACGACCGACGCGCTCGCGCAGACCGTACGGGGCATGTGCGGCGTCCCGGTCGCCCGCCTGACGGACACCTCGTCCTCCGCCGTCCAGCAGGCTGTCACCGCCGTCCAGCACGCCGGCCGCCAGCCTGTCCTGCTCGGCAGCACGTCCGCCTCCGTCGCCGTGACCGGCGCCCAGCCCCGCCAGCTCGTCAACCTGAAGACAGCGCAGGACGCTCACTTGCTGACCGGCCCGCCCGCCGCTCCCTGGGAGCTCGACTACACCGTCTGGCTCGCCACCCCGGCCGCCTCCTGATCGATTTGCGTTCGCGCCCCGTAGTTCATACAGTGAAGGAGTCGCCGCGGGGTGGAGCAGTTCGGTAGCTCGCTGGGCTCATAACCCAGAGGTCGTAGGTTCAAATCCTACCCCCGCTACCAAGGTCAGGCCCGGTTCTCGAACAGAGAGCCGGGCCTTTGGCTTGTATTCGCGAACGGATGCGTGAACGAGACTCGGCGAGACGGGCTGACGTTGACCGTCGTGCGCTAAGCGAGACTCACCCGGCTGGGTCTGAAGATTGACCTACCTATCGAATTTCGATAGATTCCTATCGCAGTTCGATGGGAGGATGGATCATGGGAAAGCTGGCGGTGCGCGCGCTGCGCGCCGTGCTCGTGCTGGTGCTCACCGGCGCCGTGCTCGTGCAGGCATTGATGGTGTGGACGCTGGCCAGCGGGCGTGACCCGGAGGGCGGGTCGCTCCCGCTGACCGCGTTCCGCGTGTTCACGATCCTGGGCCTGGTGTCGGTCGAGGTCATCGGGGCCTGCGTGTGGCGCCTGGTGGCGATGGTGCGGCGCGGGACCGTGTTCTCCCACGGCGCCTTCCGGTACGTGGACGTCATCATCGGCGCGATCGTCGCGGCTGCCTTCGTGTGGTTCGCGGTCACGGCCGTGAACGCGCCTGGCCAGCGCGCCGACCCGGGGGTCACGCTCATCATGGGCGGGATCGGCGTGGCCATCTTGGGGGTGGCGCTCATCGTGCTCGTGCTGCGGATGCTGCTCGCCCAGGCCGTCGCCCGCCACGGGGAGGCGACGCGGATGCGGGCCGAGCTGGACGAGGTGATCTGATGCCGATCGCCGTCGACATCGACGTGATGCTGGCGAAGCGGAAGATGTCCGTGGGCGAGCTGGCCGACCGGGTGGGGATCACGCCCGCCAACCTGGCGGTGCTCAAGAACGGCCGCGCCAAGGCGGTGCGGTTCGCGACGCTGGCCGCGCTCTGCGAGGCGCTCCAGTGCCAGCCCGGTGACCTGCTCCGCTGGGAGGCCGAGGGCGCCGCGGGCGAATGACAGCTAGCCCGGAACGACCTGGTACTCCAGCCGGATGCGGTGCGTGCCGTCGGGTCGACTGCCAGGGCGCCGCTGCCGGTGATGCCGCTAGCTGGCCGGTGCCGCCCGGCCCTTAGTATCCCGGCATCTTGGGCAGGGCCTTCGGCGACGAGGCGGGGTGCAGTACCTTCACCCAGTCCTCTTCGTAGGCTTGCCAGTCCCCGGGGGTGGCGGCGAAGTCCACGTACAAGGCGACGCCGACGTTGGCGGGCGGGCCGGAGCCGAGGGCGAGGCGGACGCCGGTGATCGCGGCCGGGATGGTCTCGCCGGAGTCGTGGGTCGGCGGGTTCGGCGGGTAGGCGGGCAGGCCGATGAGGAGGCGGACGCCGGCCGGCATGGCGCGCAGCGCGACCTTGGTCTCGGTCCTCGTGTAGCCGGCGTAGGCGGGGCTGGACGGGATCCAGGTGTCGTAGTCCATCAGGGCGACCTCATTGACGAGGCCGGCGAGCTGGTGCAGGTAGCCCGCCGACCAGAAGTGCGGGTGCCCCGCGATCGCGTCGCTGACCGCCATCATCCCGGCCGCCGGCTCAACCTGGTCGGCCGAGATCGACAGGAACTTGTGCTGCTGGGTGGTAACCGGGCGAACCTGCTGCAGGAGCTGCACGTACCCCCAGTTGCCGCTCGGCACCGGCTCCATGTCGAAGTGGACGCCGTCGAACCCCTGCACGTCCAGCGCGTACTTCACGCTGGCGACGATCCGCGCCTGGGTCGCCTTGTTGGCCAGGTCCAGCACGCCCGTGCCGGTGCCTACCTCCTGGCCGAGCCACGCCTGCACCCGGATGCCCGGCGCGAGCTTGTGGAAGGTCGCGACGAACCAGGCCGCCCTCGGGTCGAGCTTGACCGGGAGGGTGCCGTCGTCGTTGAGCGGCCCGTCGTGGACGAAGACGTCCCTGATGCCGTCGGCCTCGACTGTCGCCGCGAGCTGGGCCACGTTGGCCTGCGCCTCGCGGCCGTCCACCCACATGTGCCCGATCCAGAGCCCGTCCCCGCCTGCCGCCGCGATCGTGCCCGAGGGCCGGCCGGACCCGATCACGATGAGGTACCCGAAGGGCGCGCACGCGATGATGATCACCGCGAGCACTGCCGCGCCGAGCCTGGTCGCAAACCGCCGGACCAGCCGCTTCTTCGGCGCGCCGTGCCCGGCGCCGGTGGGGGCGGGAGCGTCGGTCACGTCGCGACGTTATCGCGACCTGGCCGAAAAGTCGCGTTTCTTACCGCGTGCTCAGGTTCAGGCCGGGCTGCGCAGGTCGCGGAGGAAGGCGGTGATGTCGTCGGCCAGCGGGCCTGGCTCCTCGCGGGTGGGGGGGAAGTGGCCGCTGCGGGCCAAGGGGGCGGGCCGGGTGAGGTTGTACGTGCGCTCCATCCAGCGGCAGGGGCGGGGACGGCGATGTCGGCCGGGAACTGGGCGATCGCGGTCGGCACCTTCACGTACTCCAGCGAGGGAACCGTCTCCCCGAACGCAAGGGCCGAACCGCCCTGGGACCCGCCTCTTAGCGAGAGACGCGTCATTCATGGCGCTATGGGTGGCCCAGCGGCGCGTCGGTAACGCTAGGCCGATCGGGCGTGGTTAGATCCTGACCAGACTGAGGCGTGGTCAGGCCATATCTGCTGAGTTTGCTTCTGTCTAGTCAATGTCAAAGGTGAGGCATGGTGAATAACGTGACGGCAGAACTCCGCCAGCCCGGCCCGGACGACGGCGTCATGGGCCGCGTTGGCCGCTTCGCCAACCGCGACGCGTGGACGGCCGAGATGTCGTGCTCGATCGAGCGCGCCCTGGAGCTGGTCGGCACCCGGTCAGCCGTGATCCTCATGCGCGAGGCGTTCCTCGGGGCCCACCGGTTCGAGGACCTCGCCCGGCACACCGGCCTCAGCGACGCCCTCGCCGCGAAGCGGCTCAAGAAGCTGGTCGAGGGCGGCCTGCTGACCCAGCGGCCCTATCGCGAGCCCGGTTCCCGCACCCGCATGGAGTACGTGCTGACCGACCAGGGCCGCGCGTTCTTCCCGGTCCTCGTGGCCATGATGCGCTGGGGGGACCAGCTGGAGAACAGCACCGCCCCCATCGAGCTGCTCCACTCCGGCTGCGGGAAGCGCCTGGACATCGCCGTCAAGTGCGCGGCCGGCCACGTCGTCTCGTCCGAGCAGACCGACGCGACAATCCGCACCCGGCCCAAAGCCGACAGCCAGCCGTGAACGATGAGCATGGCCCAAGCTGACGGCTGGGCCGAGATCCGGCATCGGTCACGGTCACGGCGGGAGGCGTTCGCGGCGGCGCGGGCACAGTCGGCGGGCAAAGACCGCGCAGGGCTCAGCGAGCCGTACCTGGCCGAGCTTCGCGCGCGCGGCCAGGAGCCCACGTCGGAGGAAGCCCTCGGCGCCACGGTGGCCGCCCTGGCCGGCGCCACGGCCCCTGCGTCCGCCTCGTGGCTGGGCTCGCCGCCGGAGCGGCCGGGCTCGCCGCCGGAGCGGCCGAGGCGTACCGCGACGTCCGGCGGCTGTTGCGCGAGGTCCGCCCGCGCTAGCGCCTAGACGCCAGTGAGCGCCTCGACCCGGCCGGAGGCGGTCGCCGACGCCAGGGCGCGGTAGTCGCCTTCCATCAGGTCGGCGTAGCCGGCGGCGAAGTCGGCCACCGCCTCGTCGAAGACGGGTGAGCTGCCCAGGTAGCCGGCGATCGCGCTCGGCTGGCCGGACTTGGCGTGCGCGCGGGCCAGCGTCCAGCCGCAGGCCTGGCCGTAGAGCTCCAGGCCCTCCGGGCGCAGTGCCCCCATGTCGAGGGAGAACTTCCAGTCGCGGAGCTGGCGGACATAGTAGTCGCGAGGCTCGCCGTCCACGTCGGCGGCGACGCGGTCCCAGCCGAGGAAGATGTCGCTCGCCGCCTGCATGAGCCGCTGCCCGGCGACTACGCGCTGGCCCTCGTTGCGGAAGGTAGTGGCCTGCGCGTAGTCGCTCAGGACCGAGGGTTGTGCCTCCTTGACCTGCAGGAACAGCGGGCTGGAGTCGGTCGGGTCGAGCATCAGCACGATCCAGCAGCGCGTGCCGACGCTGCCGACGCCGACGACCTTGCGGGCCATGTGGGAGAACCGGTACCGGTCGAGCAGCCGCCGCCGGTCGGTCTCCAGCGTCCGCCGGTAGCGGCCCAGCACCCGGCTGAGCACCCCCGCGATCACCTCGGGGGACTCCTCGGCCACGTCGAACAGGTCCTCGGCGGGGACGATGAGCGGCGGGTCGGCCGCGATCCGCGGCTTGCCCTCGACCATTGTCGTCAGCTTGCTCAGGGCCTTCATGCTGTCCGACGCGCGGGCCTTGGCGGTGCTCCGGTCCCAGACGCGCCGCTGCCGCTTGGTCAGGCGCGAGTCGATCACGTCGCGCAGGCCGGACACGTCAGCCGCCGAGTACCAGGTGTCGAGGCTGCTCATGCCGGCGAACATCGTGATCGCCTCCCGGTAGCGGGCAACCGCCGAGGCCACGATCGCCCGCCGCTGCCTGCGGCCGACGCCGTTCTCCCGGGCGGCGATCTCCAGGCTGGCCGCCAGCCGCTTCACGTCCCACTCCCAGGGGCCGGGCAGCGTCTCGTCGAAGTCGTTGACGTCGAACAGCAGCCGCCGCTCGGGCGAGGCGAACAGCCCGAAGTTCGACAGGTGCGCGTCGCCGCATGCCTGCACGGTGAAGCCGGTCGCCGGGGTGGTCGCCAGGTCGGCTGCCATCGGCAGCGCCGCGCCCCGGAAGTAGGAGAACGGCGAGGCGAGCATCCGGCCGTAGCGGACCGGGACCAGGTCGGCGACCCGGGTCCGGGCCTGCCGTTCCAGCAGCCCGACGGGATCGCGATCGGCCGACGGCCGCAGGTCGGCGTGACTGTGCCGGGGAACCCGCTTGCGGGCCGCCTTGCCCAGCCGGGCCTGCTCGTCACGGGGCAGGCTGGCCATCTCGGGCTGATGCTTCATATCCATTACAGATTGCGATACCCGCAGGTCATAGTGGCCAACCGTGCTGACGGGGGACCAGCCCTAGTCGCGCCGGGGCGCGGGAACCCCGGCCCGGGCAGAACCGATCCCACCCGGTGGATGGTGCCGCCGGTGAACGGCCAGGGCGCACCGCCGGGGTAATCGTCGGTCACCGGCTCGCCCGAGTCGCGGCCCACGCACAGCCCCTCGCCGGCGATGGAGAACTTGCCCGGCTGGGTCTTGATCCGGCCCTCGCCGGCCTTCTGGTCCCCGTGGTACAGCGACAGTATGCCGGTCGCGACGCCGCCCGGGTTCTCTCCCTCCTTGTCGAACGACGCCGACAGTCGTGAGGACGTCGACCGGGCTGCGGTCGTCCAGCGGCAGCGCGTTGTTGGCGCCGGCCTCCACGTACCTGAGGCTGATCAGGTCACGGAGCCGGGCCGTTCCCGGACGCGCCGTTGTCGGGCACCAAGATGACGAGCGTGTTATCGAGCTGGCCGGTCTCCTCCAGGTAGTCCAGCAGCCGCCCGAGCTGGTGGTCGGCGTGGGCGAGACGAGGTCGGGGTACCACTGATTGGTCCCGGCGCCGAGGAAGCCGTAGAAGCGCTCGAACCCGCGCCCGGATGTCGATGTTGATGATCCCGTTGAATGGCTTCGCCATCGGTGCTCCCGCTCATGCGCCCCGCGCGGGGCGCCAGCCGTCATTGGCTGCTCTGGCCTGTCGTGCCCGGCGCGGCCGGGCCTGGGGATGGGGCGCCCCCACTCCAATCGGAGCGGGTGAGCGGCGTGGGGGCTGTTCTCTCGGGTCTCCCTCTCGGGGGCTTGGCTGCTAGGAGGCCGATCCGGTCAGGCGTGCCGTCGCCGGGGCGTCAGCAGGGCCCAGATGACCGCGACGTCGAGGGCCATGATCACGATCGACCAGACCGGCTGGTAGGGGATGAACAGGAAGTTGACGATGCCGCTGACCCCCGCCAGCAGCACGCCGATGGCCCGTGCCCACCACATGTCCAGGAACAGGGCGGCGCCCGCGACGAACACGACCGCGCCGAGGATGAGGTGGAACCAGCCCCAGCCGTGGACCGAGAGGTCGAACGCGTAGGCCGGCAGCCGGCCGAAGAACGCGCCCCGGACCACGGCCGCGATGCCCTCCAGGAAGTTCCACGCCCCGGACAGCATCATGAGGGCGGCCGCCGCGTAGGTGAACCCCCGGGCCGCGCCCCGCGGGCCGGGCCCGCTGTCCGCGGTGCCCTCGTAGTGGGGGGAGGGGCGGGGCACCTGATGGCGGCCCGCCTCCCGGGCCCGGGTGTCCTGCGTGGTCGCGGTCCCGGCGTCCCGGCTGACGCCCGCGCCGGTGCTGACGCCCGTGCCGGTGTCCCGAGGGCCCTGATCGTGAGTACTGCTCATGAGGCTGGCCTTCCTTCCGAATCGGTGGGCCTAGCTTTCCTGCGTTTCCTTTTGCGCTTTCTAACGACGCTAGCCAGCGGCGGCGGGGGCGATCTTCACCCTTCCGGGGTGAACCGGGCAATCGGCGCCAGCCGAATGCCGCCGTGCGGGCCCTATATGCCTGGCTTGTCGTAACCGTGGTGACTGTCAGCGATATCGGGTATGAATCCCCTGCTCAGTGAGGAAGGAGGGGGTGGATGAGTGACTACGGGGCGTGACCCGCGGGTGAGCGTGCCGCCGCTGCCGCCGCGGTACGCCCCCCGCCCCCGGCTGCTCGCCGCCCTCGACCAGGCGGCGGCCGCGCCGCTCACGCTCGTGCGGGCCGGCCCCGGGGCCGGCAAGACGGCACTGCTGGCGCAGTGGGCCAGGTCGGCCGGGACGCGGGTCGCCTGGGTGGGGCCGGGCCTCGCCGACGGCACTGCCGCGCGGTTCTGGCCCCTGGTCGCGTCGGCCCTGGCCCAGTCGGGCGCCTCGCCGCCGGCCGGCGCGGCTTCCGTCAAGATCAGCGCGCCAGCTCAGGACGGTGCGCCAGCTCAGGACGGTGCCCGGGACGAGAGCGGGGCCGACCGGGCGTGGGGGCTGCTGGGCGAGGCCGCCAGCGAGTCCGACCCGGTGGTCATGATCATTGACGACGCTGACGTGCTGGACGACCCCGGCGTCCTCGACGGCCTCGACACCCTGGTCCGGGGACGGCGCCCGGGGCTGCGGCTGGTGCTCGCCGCCCGCGGGGACCCCGGCCTGCCGTTGCACCGCTACCGGCTCGCCGGCCAGCTGAGCGAGCTGCGGGCGGCTGACCTGGCCCTGACGGCCGACGAGGCGCGGGCCGTCCTGGCCGCGCACGGGGTCACGCTGGCCGGGCGGGACCTTGACCGGCTGCTGGCACGGACCGAGGGCTGGGCGGCCGGGGTCCGGCTGTCGGCGATGGCGATGGCGGGCGCCGCCGACGCGGGTTCCCTGGTCACCCGGACCGCGCTTGGCCCCGGCAGCGCCGGCGAGTACCTCATCGAGGAGGTCTTGCGCCCGCTGCCCGCCCGGCACCGCCGGCTGCTGGTCGAGACGAGCTTTCTCGACGAGGTGACCGGGCCGCTGGCGGACGCGGTAACCGGCGGGGCCGGGTCGGGCGACATCCTCGCGGGCCTCGCCCGCGACGACTGCTTCGTCGCTGCCGCCGGCCCGCTGCCCGTCCGGTTCCGCTATCACCCGATGTTCGGCGCGGTCCTGCGCGCCCTGCTGGAGCGGCGCGGGGAGGCGTCCGTGCGCCGCCTGCAGCAGCGCGCCGCGCAGTGGTTCGCCGCCAGCGGTGACCTGGGCAGCGCCATCCGCTGGGCGGCCCGGGCGGGCGACGGGGGCCTGGCCACCGCGCTGGTGGCCCGGGGAGGGCTCGCGCACGCGTTCGTGCGGCGCCTGGACCTGTCGGAGGTCGAGGCGGAGCTGCCGCGGCTGCGGGCCGCTGTACCGGGTGGCGCTGTACCGGGTGGCGCTGTACCGGGTGGCGCTGTGGCCGACCCGGGCCTGGCGATCACCCGCGACCTGGCCGGGCTCGTCCTTGGCCAGCGGGCCGGGGACTGCGACGCGGTTGACGCCGCCGCCGGGCGGCTGCTGGGTGACGCGAGCGACCTGGCCGGCCTGCGGGCGGCGGTGCTGCTCGCACGGGCCAGCGCGCACCTGTGGCACGGCCGCCCGGGAGATGTCGGGACGCTGCTGGACGAGGCCCTCGCGGCCGCCCGGCGTGAGGGTGACCACCGGCTGGAGGCCGAGATCCTGGCCATGATGGCGTTCGCCGCCACCTTCTGGTCGCGGGCCCACCAGGCCCAGGAGGCGACCCGGCGCGCCCGTGACCTGTGCGGACGCCACCGGCTGGCCGCCCCGGCCGCGCTTGACCTTGCTACCGGGCTGCGGGCGCTCGTCGCGGGCGACCTCGTGGCCGGGGCCGCCCGGCTGGAGCGGATCGCGCCGCCGACCGGGGTGGCGGCCGAGCCGGGGCTGGCGGCCGCCCTCGCGCTCGGCCGGGCGGGCGCGCTGCTGGTGCAGGGCAAGGAGGCGCAAGCGCGGGCGATCCTGGCCGACCCGGGCGCCGGCGCGATCCCGCCGGTGCCCCGGGTGTACCGGGACGTGCTGCTCGCCCGGCTCGACACCGCCCGGGGGCGCCCCCGGGCGGCGGTCGCGCGGCTGGAGGAGTACCGGGGCACCGACTTGGGCGTGCTCGCGGCCACCGCGTGCGCCCGCGCTCACCTCGCGCAGGGCGACCCGCGGGCCGCCCGGGACTGCGTCCGCACCGCCTTGACCTCCCCCAGCGCCCTGGCCGGCTCGTTCACGGTGGTGGACGCGCTACTGTGCGACGCGCAGGCCACGCTGGAGTCCGGCGACCACGGGCAAGCGCTGGAGATCGTCGTGCGGGCGATCGAGGTGGCCACCGACGACATCCGGCTGCCGTTCCTGTGGGCCGGGCACTCGTTCGACGGGCTGCTCGCCCGCCACCCCGACATCGCCGCGCAGTGGCCGCTGGCCCCGCGCGCCCCGCTGCCCGCCTTGTCCCTGGTTCCCGGGCCGCGCCCGCCACGCGACCTGCCTGACCCGCTGACCCCCCGCGAGCTGACGATCCTGCGCTTCCTCGCGACCAGCATGTCGACCGCCGAGATCGCCCAGGAACTGTGCCTGTCGGTCAACACGATCAAGACGCACCTGGCGGCCATCTACCGCAAGCTCACGGCCAGCCGCCGCCGGGAAGCGGTGCAGCGCGCCCGCGAGCTGGAGCTGATCTGACCGCTTCACCCGGAAAGGATGAGGGCCGCCCCCGGGCGGCCGGGCATGGGCTAAGCCGTCAGCAAGCGTGGCCGGCGGCGGAGAGCCGCCGGCCCTCGTGCAACGGAGGCGAAGATGTCGGCACTCACCGTCTGGAAGTTCGGGTCGCCCTACGGCGCGGAGGCAGCGCTGGACAAGCTGGAGGCGCTGCAGACCCAGCACCTGATCACGGTCCAGGACGCGGCCGTCGTCAGCTGGGACGAGGGGAAGAACAAGCCCCGGACAGACCAGCTGCACGACGCCAAGGCGCGCGGGGCGCTCGGCGGCGGGTTCTGGGGCCTGCTGTTCGGCCTGATCTTCTTCGTCCCGATCCTGGGCCTGGCGATCGGCGCCGCCAGCGGCGCCCTGTTCGGCTCGCTGGCTGACGTGGGGATCAGCGACGCGTTCATCAAGTCCGTTCGCGAGGAGGTCACCCCCGGCACCTCAGCGCTGTTCCTGCTCACCTCCGACGCCGTCATCGACCGGGTCAAGGACGAGTTCCCCGGCCACCAGGCCGACCTCATCAGCACGAACCTGACCAGCGACCAGGAGACCCGGCTGCGCGAGGCGTTCGCGCCGGAGTGAGGCCGGGGTCTCGCCCCCGGCTCGCCGCGGGCGGCCCGGGAGCGCTAGCCGCCCGTCATCCCCGCCAGCAGCGCGGCCAGCACGCGGGTCAGCCGCGGGCCCACGTCCACGACGGCGTGGGCCAGGCGGGGGTCACCGCGGTACAGCTCCTGGACCTCCGGGCCAGGGGTGGCCATCTGCCACAGGGCGCCGGCCATGCTCGTCGCGGTGGCGATCACGTCCACCGCCTGCTGTTCGCTGAGCCCCAGCAGCCGCGTCAGGGCGGCGCCGATCGCGGCGACCTCCTCCAGGGTGACCAGCTTGAACGCGCGGACCGACTCCAGCGACACGTTGCGCTCCAGGTTGAGCGGGGCCTGGGCGAGCAGGTCGCAGAACATCGGGCGGGCCACCAGCGACTGCGCCAGGGCCCGGGCGACCGCGTCCCGCAGCTTGCCGTCGGGCGGCTCCTCCGGCTGCCCGGGGCTCAGGGGCGCCAGGTGCGTCCGCAGCGCGGCCGACCAGTCGCGCCAGCCGGCCGCCGTGAGCATGAGGAAGATCTGCTCGCGGGTCTCGAAGTAGCGCAGCATCGCGGACTTGTGCAGGCCGACCGCCTGCGCGATGTCGGTGAGGGTGACCCGGCGGATCCCCTGGCCGGCGCTGAGGCGGGTCGCCGCCGCGAGGATGGCATTCTCGCGCTGCTGCTTCGCCTCGGCGGAGCGCGCGCGCTGGAACTCGGACGTGGCCACGTCTTCATGATAGTGCAACTGAGTTGCGTAATTAGCGCAACAGTGTTTTACTAAGACTCATGGAACAGACCTGGTTCATCACTGGCTCATCGCGTGGCCTCGGCCGCGCCCTCGCCCGGGCGGCGCTGGCGGCGGGCGACTCGGTCGTCGCCACCGCCCGCCGCCCGGAGCAGCTGGCTGACCTCGCGGGCGAGTACGGGGCGCGGGTCCTGCCGGTCGCCCTCGACGTGACCGACCCGGGCGCCGTGCAGGCGGCGATCACGGCCGGGACGGAGCGCTTCGGGCGGCTCGACGTGGTGGTCAACAACGCGGGGTACGCCAACCTGGCGCCGGTTGAGACCGGTACCGCCGAGGACTTCCGGGCCCAGTTCGAGACGAACTTCTGGGGCGTCTACAACGTGTCCCGGGCCGCCATCGGGCCGTTGCGCGCCCACGGCGGCGGCACGATCGTGCAGGTCTCCTCGATCGGCGGCCGGGCCGGGGGCTCACCCGGCATCGCCAGCTACCAGGCGGCCAAGTTCGCCGTGGACGGCTTCAGCCGGTCCCTGGCAGTGGAGACGGCGCCGTTCGGGGTGCGGGTCATGGTCGTCGAGCCGAGTGGCTTCGCCACCGACTGGGCCGGGTCGTCGATGACGGTCCACGACATCCCGGCGGACTACGACCAGACGATCGGCGTGATGCACGAGCGCATGCGCGCGACCGGCGACGGCCCGGCGGGCGACCCGGACCGGGCGGCGGAGATCCTCGTGCGGGTAGTCAAGCGGGGCGACCCGCCGTCGCACCTGCTGCTCGGGGTGAACGCGGCCGATATGGCCCTGGACTACTCCCGCCGGCAGCTGGCCCAGGCCACCGACTGGGAGAAGGTCAGCCGCTCGGCTGACTTCGGGCAGCCCTACCCGGCCGACCTGCCCGGCTGAGCGCCAGTCGCCGCCCGGAAGCCGGAATGCGGGAGAGTTGTGGAACGTTCAAGCAATTCGTGAAGCGCATTGGGTTCCTCTCGTTCGGGCACTGGTCCAACTCGCCGGGGTCGCAGGTCCGGTCGGCCGCCGACTCGCTGCTGCAGTCGGTCGAGCTGGCGGTCGCGGCCGAGGAGCTGGGGGCAGACGGCGCGTTCTTCCGCGTGCACCACTTCGCCAGCCAGCTCGCCTCGCCGTTCCCGCTGCTGGCGGCCATCGGCGCCCGCACCCGCCGGATCGAGATCGGCACCGCCGTCATCGACATGCGCTACGAGAATCCCCTGTACTTCGCCGAGGACGCCGGGGCGGCCGACCTGATCTCGGGCGGCCGGCTCCAGCTCGGCATCAGCCGGGGATCACCCGAGCAGGTCATCGACGGCTGGCGGTACTTCGGGTACCAGCCGGCCGAGGGCACGTCCGACGCCGACATGGCCCGCGAGCACACCAAGGTCCTCCTGGAGGTCCTCAAGGGGCAGGGCTTCGCCCAGCCCAACCCGCGGCCGATGTTCCCCAACCCGCCCGGCCTCCTGCGCCTGGAGCCGCACTCCCCGGGCCTGCGCGACCGCATCTGGTGGGGGGCCGGGTCCCGGCCGACGGCCGAGTGGGCCGGCGCCCAGGGCATGCACCTGCAGAGCTCCACGCTGGTCGCGAACGACTCCGCCAGCGGGGCCGGCACCCCCTTCCACGTCACCCAGGCCGAGCACATCGCGGCGTTCCGGTCGGCGTGGCGGGAAGCCGGGCACCCCGGCGAGCCGCGCGTCTCGGTCAGCCGCAGCATCTTCCCGCTGGTGGACGGGCAGGACCGGATGTACTTCGGCGGCCGCAACGATGGCGAGGACCACGTCGGCTACATCGACCCGCGAACTGAGGCCATCTTCGGGCGCAGCTACGCCGCCGAGCCGGACCAGCTCATCGAGCAGCTGGCCAGGGACGAGGCCATCGCGGCGGCCGACACCCTCCTGCTCACCGTCCCGAACCAGCTTGGCGTCAACTACAACGCGCACGTGATCGAGAACGTGCTGAAGCACGTCGCCCCGGCCCTGGGCTGGCGCTAGCAATCGAGGGCTGGGCCGTGGGCGGGCGCCGCCGCTAGGCGCCGTCCAGCTCGCCCTGGCGGCGGGCGCGCTCGACCGCCCTCTTCGACGGGGGGCGCCGCCTGACCTCGACGCCGCCCCAGAACGCGAACCCGTTGATCACGATGCGGGGGCCGTCGGGCGAGCCGCCGCCGGAGGCCGCGTGGTTGAAGCCGCCCATGATGCCGATCCCGTTGACCACGACGTTGGCGTCCTCGGGGACCGTGATCTCCATGCCGCCCATGATCGCGATCGCGGTGATCGTGAAGCTGTGCTCGGCGAACCGGGCGTCGCGCATGTCGATCTCGCCGCCGCCCATGATCGCGACCGCCGTCATTTCGGCGGGCGCGACCCAGTCGCCCTTGCGGCTGAATCCCCCCATGATCGCGATCGCGAGATTGCCGCCGGGAGCGCCGCCATACCTATTTATCCCTTGCGGGCTGGTCGCGGGCTTTACGGCATTCGCCGGACTCGCTCCCGCGGCCGGCAGGTCGCGGGTGACCGGCGCCAGCTCCGCGTAGGTCTTGGCCGCGAATACCTGGTCAAGCCGCTCGTCAAGCTCCTCCATCGACAGGCGGCCCTCGGCCGCCGCCTCGCGCAACGCCTCAGCGACCCGGTCGCGGTCGGAATCGGAGGCCCGCATGCCCTCGGGGCCGGGGGTATCCGGGGAAGGGTTCGTCATGGCCGCAAGCCTAAACCTCCGGGCCAGCCTGAGGCATAAAGGGGATTGCCTCGACAACGCTCGTCCAATGCTCTACCGTGAACTTTCAGAGTTTTGTGACCAACCCCTTACAGATAGCGGAGAATGGCGTGCCACAGCCCCTCAGCCTTGAGACCATCACCGTCGGCAGCACATGCGCGCTTATCCGCGTAGGAGGTGAGATCGACGTGTCTAGCGCGGGCGACCTCCGGGAGGCACTGCTGGGTCTGATTGGCAACGGGGTGTCGCACGTGATCGCTGACTTGCGGGACGTGGGCTTCCTGGACTCGACGGGGCTCGGGGCCATCGTTGGCGGCCACAAGCGGCTGCGGACCAGCAACGGGTCGCTTGCCCTCACGTCCAGCCCGGACCGGATCTCCCGGCTGTTCCGCATCACCGGCCTGGACCGCGCCTTCTCGCTGTACGCCTCGGTGCCGGAGGCGATCGCGGCCGAGCCCGCCTGGCAGGCGGCGATCACCGGCGAGGGCACCGACCCCGACGAATGGTGCCGCAAGAACGCTCTGCTCTAGTCTCCCGGGGGGCGACCCCCGTACCCCCGATCCGCGCCCGCTTGGCAAAAACGGCCAGCTTAGCGGACGCTCCTCGAACCTCCCGGGACATGCCGTCCCAGGCCCGGTTCGCTGGCGTCAGTCCGGGGGCGACCCGACCTAGCCTCGGGCGGCCCGGTCCAGCTGGTGCTGGGCCCTCGATAGGACGTGGTTGATGTCGCGGCCGAGGCGGACGTCGCAGGGGTGCTCGGCCTCGCCCGAGGCGGCGTTCGCGAGGAGCTCGGCCAGGGCGGTGCGCAGGCACTCGACCGCGTCCCAGGGAGTCGACGGCATGATCGACCGGCCTGCCTCGCCCCAGACGTACAGGCTGGTCCCGGCGGCGGCGGGGGGCGCGGTCAGCGTGACCGTCGCCGTGCTGGTCGCCCCGCTCTCATGGGTGAGCACCAGGTGCGTGAGATCAGCCCGGCCGCCGGCGGCGCGCACGCCCGTCACCGGGCCGAGCGCCGCCCACAGCAGCGACAGGACGTGCGGGCCGACGTCCCACAAGCCGCCCTTGACCCGCCGCCAGGGCGTGTCGAAGGGGCTGCCGGGGTCCGCGATCGACCCCAGCCACTCCCCGTGGCCCCCGGACCAGCCCCGGCCGGCCCACCCGCCGCGGGCATTCTGGTCGGCTAGCCACGCGCGGACCTCACCGAAGAACCGGAGCGTGAAGAAGACGACGGTGGCGACTCCGCTGGCCTCCACCGCGGCGACGAGCGCGTCCGCGTCCGCCTCGGCCAGCGCGATGGGCTTTTCCAGCAGCAGGTGCTTGCCCGCGCGGGCGGCCCGGATGGCGATCGGGGCCTGGACGTCGGGCGGCACCGAGAACGCGACCGCGTCCACGGAGGCCAGGAACGCGTCCAGCGCCTCCTCGCCCGCGAACGGGGCAGCGCCGTGCTCGGCCGCCAGGGCGGCGGCCCTCGCCTCGTCCCGGCCCCAGACAGCGGCGAGCGTGGCCCCCGGCGTGGCGGCGATGGCGGCGGCGTGCGTCACGCGGGCCCAGTAACCGGTCCCGACAAGGCCGAACCTCATGGCACTAGTTATATCCCGTGTAAGGTCAGACGGTGCGCGTCGTCCTCGCTTCCGCGTCGCCCGCCCGCCTCGCCGTCTTGCGGGCGGCGGGCCTGCGTCCCGCCGTCATCGTCAGCGGCGTCGATGAGCACGCGTTCAGCGCGCCCGATACCGGGGCGCTGACCGGCGTCCTCGCCGCCGCCAAGGCCACCGCCGTGGCCGCGACGCTCGACGACGGGCTCGTCATCGGCTGCGACTCGATGCTCGACCTGGACGGGGCCGCGCTCGGCAAGCCCGGCTCGGCGGCGGAGGCCGAGCGCCGGTGGCGGGACATGCGCGGGCGGGCCGGCACCCTCTACACCGGGCACTGCGTGATCGACGCCGCGTCGGGGAAGCAGGCGTTGGAAGTGGCCGCCACGACCGTGCGGTTCGGCACCCCGGACGACGCGGAGATCGCCGCCTATGTCGCGACCGGCGAGCCGATGGGGATGGCGGGCGCCTTCACCATCGAGGGCCTCGGCGGCTGGTTCGTGGACTCGGTCGACGGCGACCACAACAACGTCATCGGGATCTCGCTGCCGCTGCTGCGCCGCTTGTTCCTGGAGTTCGGGCTGACCATCCCGGCCCTGTGGAGCGCCGCCCGCGACTAGGGCAGTATCACCCGGTACGGCGTCGCTCAGTACAGCAGCGTCTCGTAGTGCCCTGGCTCGTAGTGCGCTTGCAGCTCCTCCAGCGTCTCGGCCGGGTTCTGGACCGCCTTGCACAGCTCGGCGACCGAGGGCAGCGCATCCGGCTCCGGCCACGCCGCCGGGTCCCACAGCCGCGACCGCATGAACGCCTTGGCGCAGTGCGAGAAGACCTGCTCGACCTCCACCACCAGCGCGAGCACCGGCCGCGCCCCGCGCACGACGAGGTCGTCGAAGAACGGCGCGTCGCTGACCAGCCGGGCCCGCCCGCTAATCCGCAGCGTGTCATTGCGGCCGGGGATCAGCGACAAGATGCCCACATGGGGATTGTCGAGGACATTGAGGTAGCCGTCGGCCCGCCGGTTGCCCTTGCGCTCGGGGACCGCCACGGTCCGCGAGTCGATGACGTGCACGAGGTGCCCGGCCGGGTCTCCCTTGGGCGAGGCGTCGCAGTTTCCCCGGCGGTCCGACGTCGCGATGACGCAGAACGGCGACAGCCGCAGCCACTCCATCTCCAGCGGGTGCAACTCGGGGTGGTCCTTGGTCGCCGAGCGGGTGCTGGGGAGACCGCCAAGGATCTCGCGCAGTCGTTCCGGCGATGTGATGTCGGTGGTGGCCGTTGCGGCCGGGCCAGGTCCCATGCCGCTACGGTAACCCCTGCAGCGGCGGGAACTCCGTCCCGTTCGACTCCAGGAGCTCCCGCGCCCCCCCGACGATCTCAGGGTCGGGCTTGCCGACGATCCCCGTGTCCTTGCCCGCGTAGTCGAACTTCGACAGGACATGGCGCATGGCCTCGAGGCGCCCCCGCTTCTTGTCGTTGCTCTTGACGACGGTCCAGCGGGCGTGCTGCTTGTCGGTGTAGGCGAACATCGCGTTCTTCGCGTCGGTGTACTCGTCCCACTTGCCGACCGACTTCAGGTCCATCGGGCTGAGCTTCCACTGCCGCACCGGGTCGACGTGGCGGATCGCGAACCGGGTGCGCTGCTCGCCCTGGGTGACCGAGAACCAGAACTTCGTCAGGTGCAGGCCCGAGGTCACCAGCAGCCGCTCGAAGTCCGGCACCTCGCGCATGAACTCGTGGTACTGCCCGTCGGTGCAAAAGCCCATGACCCGCTCGACCCCGGCCCGGTTGTACCAGGACCGGTCGAACAGCACGATCTCCCCGGCGGCGGGCAGGTGCCCGACGTAGCGCTGGAAGTACCACTGGGTCCGCTCGCGCTCGCTGGGCTTCTCCAGCGCCACGACGGTGCAGCCGCGCGGGTTCAGGTGCTCGGTGAACCGCTTGATCGTGCCGCCCTTGCCCGCCGCGTCCCGGCCCTCGAACACGATGACGATGCGCTGGCCGGTGCCCTTGACCCAGTTCTGGAGCTTGACCAGCTCGATCTGCAGGAGCCGCTTCTCCCGCTCGTAGGTGGGCCGGTCCAGCCGCTCCGGGTACGGGTAGTCCTCCCGCCACGTCTCGACCGGGGTCCCGTCCGCCCAGTAGAGCACCGGGTCGTCGTCATCGTCGTCCACGACGGTCATGCCGGCGAGCAGTTCCTGGTCAGCCGGGTCCTGCGAGTCGGGTGAGGGCACGATTCTTTCCACGGCAATAGCAGACCACACCACCCCATCTGCGGTCACGGTCGGGTCACGTGCGTTCACCGAGACTTCAACCGGCACTGACTTCAACCGGCACTGACTTCAACCGGCACGGCCCGTCCGGGGAGCTAATACTCTTTCGGGCATGAGTGACGCGGTCATCTACACGGACGGGGCATGCAGCGGGAACCCCGGCCCGGGCGGCTGGGGGGCCATCATGCGCTACGGGGACGTCGCGCGGGAACTGCACGGCGGGGACCCGGCCACCACGAACAACCGGATGGAGCTGATGGCCGCCATCCAGGCGCTGGAGGCGCTGAGCCGCCCGGTCCAGGTGCGGATGTACACCGACAGCAAGTACGTGCTCGACGGGATCACCAAGTGGCTGCCCGGCTGGCAGCGCAACGGCTGGAAGACCGCCTCGAAGCAGCCGGTGAAGAACGTGGACCTGTGGCAGCGCCTGGTGGCGGCGATGGGCCCGCACGAGGTGCAGTGGTCCTGGGTCAAGGGGCACGCCGGCGACCCCGGCAACGAGCGGGCCGACGAGCTCGCGCGGCTGGGAATCGCCGAGGCCGGCCACCGCCGGTGAGGGCGGGGGCCGGCCTCGGGCTCGCCGGGCGGCGCGGGCGCTAGCGGGCTGGATCAGCAGGCGCTGGTCAGCACTTGCCGCGGTAGGCGCCGCTGGTGTACGTGGTCCACGGGCGCCAGTTGGAGCCGTCGCCGGAGATGCTGATCGCGGCCTTCGCGTTCCTGACCGGGTCGTACGTGGCCATGGCGCCATGGACGCCGTTGATCTGCCACAGGCCGTAGTCGTTGGTCGGGCTGTGCGCGTTCGGGTTGCCGCCGGACTCGGCCATCGCGATCTCGGCGGCCATGAACGCGTCGGCCGCGTTGCCGCCGGCTGACTTCCACAGGGTCTCCAGGCTGGAGCAGCTGTAGTGGGCCAGGTGGGCGACCGACGGGGGCGCCGGGGGGGCGGGCGGCTTCGGGCGGGTCACCTGGACCGGGTGCGCCTTGCTGCCGCCGGTGGCCCCGGTCCCCGGGGACGCGGAGTAGGCCATGGACGCCCCCGCCGACGAGGACACCGCCGTGGTCGTGACGGCACTCGCGGGCGCGCCGGCCGGCTTGGAGTGCCGGGGCTGGTAGCCGGCCGGCGTTCCGGGCGCGGGCGGGCTGGCCGGGATCGTGATCCGCTGACCGGGCCGGATCACGTCGGGGTTCGCGATCGTGGCGTCGTTCGCCTGGTACAGGTACTGCCAGTCGTCGGCCTGGTGGTAGAAGCGGCTCGCGATCTTCGACAGGGTGTCCCCGGCGCGGACGGTGTACGCGCGCTGGGCGGGGGACTTCGCGACCGCGCGGGCCTGGGCGACCGCGACGGCGTCGAGGGTGGCGGCGGGCCCGGCCGGGTGCGCGGCGGTGGTGCTGGTGGCGGCGGCGACCGGGACGGCGGGCAGGGTGGCGGCTGACGCCGACGCTGCCTGCACGGCGGGCACGACGAGTGCCCCGGCGATCGCCACCGCGGGAGCGGCCTTCCCGGCCTGCGCCGCGACCTTCTCAACCTGCGAGGGGGCCGCGTGGCGGCCCCGGCGCCTGAGCTTCACGGTCTGGCGCGTAGTGCTCCCAGCGGTCATGGTCTCCCCATGGTCGGTTCCCCCCCACCTACACGGCGAATGCCTATCGGCGGGCCCTGGCACGTTTCGTGCCGACCCGGCCGGGGCGATTTACCGCCAAATAGTCCGACCGGGCGCTCTTGCGGAAGCATGCCAGGGCTCTCCGGCGGTGCGCAGGCAAACTGAGATTTTGCCGTGACGATCCCGTGATCATGCTGGGTGGCCGGCGGGCGCCAGGCGGGCCGGGGGGATACTGGCGCGATGACCGACGCTCCTGGGCACCCCGTCCGCTACCTGGAGGACTACGTCCCCGGCCTCGTGATCGACTGCGGTGGCTTCGACGTGGACGAGGCGCAGATCATCGAGTTCGCCCGGCAGTACGACCCGCAGCCGTTCCACGTGGACCCGGCCGCGGCGGCGGCCGGCCCGTTCGGCGGCATCATCGCCAGCGGCTGGCACACCATCAGCCTGATGATGCGCCGGGTCGTGGAACGCTACCTGGACCCGGGGACGAGCCTCGGCGCGGCGGGCGTGGACGAGGTCCGCTGGCCGCGCCCGGTCCGCCCGGGCGACCAGCTGCGGGTGCGGGCCACGGTGCTGGAGGCGCGGCGGTCGCGGAGCAAGCCGGACCGGGGCGTGGTCCGCACCCGGTTCGAGGTCACCACCGCCGGCGGCGAGACGGCGATGACCCTGATCGCCATCAACCTGGTGCTGGCGCGGCCCTCCGATTCGTGACCGGCCCTCCGATTCGTGACCCGCGCCGCGACGCGGGCTGGACGGGCAAGGGCGATCTGAGTAAAGATCGATGACGGTACATATCTTGGCGCGCGGTCGCAAGGGAGGGCACATGCTGCAGGCCTTCGTGTTCGAGCAGGTCGGCGTGGTCGTGGGGGACCTCTACTTCCTCGACCCGGAGCCGCTCAAGGGCCAGGAGGGCCCCGAGCACGGGGTTCGCCTGGAGCTGCGGGCCTTCGACCGGGGCGAGCTGAAGGGGTCCGTCTACTCGGCGACGCCAATCGCGGCCGCCCGCCCGATCTGGCGGGTCGACCTGCTGGAGTCGGTCGAGGGCAAGCCCGGCAGCTACAACCGCACCCATCACCACGAGGCATTCTCGCCCGACAGCTGGGACCCGCAGCCGCGGGCGTTCCTGCGCGAGCTGTCATCGGACCCGCTCGGCTGGCTCGGCCAGCAGCTGGCGGACCTGCCCGCCATCCTCAAGCGGGCCGGCGAGCCGGAAGGCAGCGCCCACCCGGCCGACGCGGCGGGCCTGCGCGACATGGCCCCGGCCATCGTCGCCGCCGCGGCGATGATGCTGGACAAGGTCCGCGCGGGCGAGCTTGGCGTCGCCCCGGCCGATGACGGCGCCGACGCCATCCGCAATGGCTGGCTCTAGCGGCTCCCGGGCCGGGCCCGGACGGCGGACAGCAGCGCGGCGATCACCATGAAGATCACCGAGTAGTAGAACGCGGCGTGCAGGCCGGAGGCGAAGTCGGCCGCCAGCTTCCCGTGCAGCGACGTGGTCCCGACGAAGATCTGGAACGCCACCGCGCGCGACACCGACCGGGACGCGACGAGGATCGCGACCGCGAACGAGAACACCATCCCCGTGTTCGCGAACGTCCGCATCATGCCGGAGGCGATGCCGAACATGTCCGGCGGGGCCGCCTTCATGATCGCGGAGTTGTTGGCGGGGAAGAACAGCGACGCGCCGCAGCCGTTCACCAGGGCCAGCACGACCACGACCCACAGCGGGGTGCCCAGGTCCATCTGCGCGTAGCCGATCAGGGACAGGGCCTGGATCGCGAGGCCGAGGGTGGCCGGCAGCACCGGCCCGTACCGGTCGGCCAGGCGCCCCGCGTACAGCCCCACGCCCGAGGAGGCCACGTAGCCGGGCACTAGCAGCAGCGAGGCATTCAGGGGCGATAGCCCTCGTGGCCCCTGCAGGTACATCAGCACCAGGAACAGCACCGCGAACGACGCCAGCCCCTGGAACAGCGAGGCCAGCAGCGAGGCCCCCATCGTCGGCACCCGGAAGATGCGCAGCGGCAGCATCGGGGCCGCGACCCGGCTCTCGATGAAGGCGAACAGCCCCAGCAGCGCCAGGCCGCCGGCCAGGTACCCGATGAGCGGGCCGTCCAGCGGCTGGGATGCCAGCCTGGTCATCGTCCACAGCACGCCGAACAAGCCGAGGCCGAGCGTCAGCATGCCGAGGTAGTCCAGCCGCTGCCGGGTCCGCTCGCCGGTGTCGTGCAGCACCCGCAGGGCGACCGCGATCGCGGCGATCCCGGTCGGCACGTTGATCCAGAAGATCCAGCGCCACGACAGGTACGTCACGATGAGGCCGCCGAGGACCACTCCCAGGATCGCGCCGACGGTCCAGCCCAGGGCGGTGAACCCGTAGGCCCGGCCGCGCCGCTCGCGGGGGTACAGGTCGGCGATGACGGCGCCGCTGTTGGCCATGATCAGCGCGCCGCCGACGCCCTGGACGATGCGGAAGACGATGATGGATCCCGCGTCCCACGCCAGCGCGCACAGCAGGGAGCCGAGCACGAAGATCGCGAACCCCGTCTCGTACATCCGGACCCGGCCGAACATGTCGCCCAGCCGCCCGACCTGGGTGGCCAGCAGGGTGATGACCAGCAGGAAGCTGATGATGACCCAGACAACGGACGACAGCGGCACGTGCAGCGCGGTCTGGATCTCCGGCAGCGCCAGCACCACGATCGTCGTGTCCACGGCGGCCATGAGGACGCCCGCCATGATCACGGTCAGGGCCAGGCCCGTCCGGGCCGGCGCGGGCGCGGGCGGGCTGGCGGAACCGCCGGCTGGCAGCGTCTTGGGGGAGGACATTTTTTTAGCGTAACGAACGTATCCGCCAAGCGGAACTTCCCGGTGAAACGGCCCGTTGCCATGGGGGACTAGGCTCAGTAGTACCAGCTTTCTTCATGTGAAGGAGGCGTCCGTTGGCGCGTGACGAATCCTGCATCGGCGTGGTCGGTGTCCTTACCATCGCGACCCGGGGCCCTGATGGCCCGGGGGAGGTCCGCATCCGGGTTCGCGGCGGTTCCGAGCACTTCCTCGCATGGTCGTCGGAGCCTCTCCCGAGGGGGGCAACCGTCCTGGTCACCGATTCCCGTGGGGGCCGGGCGGTCGATGTCGTGCAATGGGAAGACCCGCTCGGCGAGGCCCCCCAGCTTCATGGTCCAGCGCAGAACCAGTAGTTCGTCAGGAGAGTAGACATGTTTGGGTATCGCGTTCCCGCGCCCGACGAGGCGATGCTGATATCGGGTGGCCGCGGCGCCACCGGCGTCCCCTTCCGGGTGGTGACCGGGCACGGCGCTTTCGTGATGCCGGTCTTCCGCAAGGTCCGCTACCTCACGCTCTCGATGCAGGAGGCGGAGGTCGCCGAGCAGTGCGTCACCAAGCAGGGCATCGCGCTGAACGTCCGGGCGGTCATCGCGTTCAAGGTCGGCAACGACCCCGAGTCCATCGTCAACGCCGGCCAGCGCTTCCTGTCGGACCAGGACCAGATGTCGGTCCTGACCGGGCGGATCTTCGCGGGCCACCTGCGGTCGATCATCGGCTCGATGACCGTCGAGGAGATCGTCACCGAGCGGCAGAAGCTCGCCACCGAGGTGCTCGACGGGTCTAAGTCGGAGATGGCCACCATCGGGCTGTCGGTGGACTCGCTGCAGATCCAGTCGATCGATGACATGGGGGCCGGCTACATCATGGCGATGGCCGCGCCGAACAACGCGGCGATCCAGCGCCAGGCCAAGATCGCCCAGGCGGCGGCGGACCAGGCGGCGGTCGAGGCCCAGCAGGCCTCGGCCCGCAAGCAGGCCGAGTTCGCCCGGCAGACCGCCGTCGTCCAGGCCCAGTACAAGGCCGAGATCGACAAGGCCCAGGCTCTGGCGGCCCAGGCCGGGCCGCTGGCGCAGGCCGAGGCGACCCAGGCGGTGCTCGCCGCCCAGGCCGAGCTGGCGACCCGCCAGGCCGAGCTGCGGCAGAAGCAGCTCATCGCCGAGGTGATCCGCCCCGCCGAGGCCGAGGCCGAGAAGGTCAAGATCCTGGCCAAGGCCGACGCCGAGCGGACCCGCATCGCGGCCGAGGCGGCCGCGTCCAACGACCGCGTCGCCCTCGACCAGATGCTCATCACCCAGCTCCCGCAGATCGTCAAGGAGGCGGCCGGCGGCCTGGCGGGCGCCAACGTCAGCGTGCTCAACGGCGCCGACGGCCTCGGCGAGATCGCGGCCGGCCTGGTCAGCCAGGGCCTGACGATCCTGGAGTCGGTCCGCAAGAACGTGATCCAGGCCGACGACGACGGGCCGTCCACCAACGGCGCCCGCGCCCAGAGCCAGCGCCCGCAAGGCCAGCGCCCGACGGGACAGCTCCCGCCGGGCTAGCTGCCGTCGGGCTAGGATCCTCGGCCCGGTTTCACCCTTTCACGCAGCCGGCCCGCTCTCGCGACGAGAGCGGGCCGGCTGCGTTTCCTGCCAGGGACAGGGGCTAAGTGCCGGACCGGCTGTAGACGTGGATCCGGGTGCCGCTGGAGTAGCTGACGGAGATCATCGTGTGGAAGACCTTCGCCAGGTCGTCGGGGATGCGGACGCAGCCGTGGGAGGCGGGGTAGTTCGGCACCGACGTGTCGCCGTGGATCGCGTACGACCCGCCGATGAAGAACACCGGGTTGTACATCGCCCCCAGCGGGACCGTCACCCAGCCCGGGGCGAACCAGTTGGCCCGGTACCAGCCGGTTGGCGTGGTCGCGATCGAGCAGCCGTTGGAGTCGCAGAAGCGGTAGCCGCCGGCGCTGGAGATGTGGCTGATCAGCGCGAGGTTGTGGTCCTTGTAGTAAACGAGGACCTGGACCTTGGGGTAGATGTTGACCTCGACGCGGGTCGCCACCGACGGGTCCTGCGGCGTGTAGGCATGCGGGCGGACGAGCGCGTTCCTGGTCATCGGGCCGACGACGCCGTCCATCGACAGCTTGTTGATCGCCTGGAAGGCGTAGACCGCCTCCTGGGTGTCGTAGTCGAACACGCCGGTGACGTTCAGCCAGTAGTGCAGGGCCGCCAGGCGGTGCTGCATGGCGGTCACGTCGGAGCCGCGGTCGCCGTACTGCAGGGTCCGCGACGGCGCGACGTAGCCGCCCGTTGATGACGTGGCGGGCATGGCCGGCGTGGCCCGGGCCGTCGTTGGCGGGGTCCCCGCGGCCGCCGGGTGGGCCGTCGTGAGCTGCGCCGTCGTGGCCGGCCGGAGCGCCGAGGCGCTCGCCGGGACGGCCAGGGCCGCCATGGCGATCCCCACCGCGCTCGCGCCAATCGCCAGTCTTCCGAGCACGCGGGGCATGCGCCTGTCCGATTTCATACCGACCTCTCAACGTCTAGCTTCGAGACTCCTCAGAAATGGGGACGCTCGATGTCATTAGATGGTTGCAGGCACTTTGGTAACGAATCGGACAAGCATGCCGAAAGGTCGTCGGCCGCGAGGCGCGGGTAGCCGTCTGGCCGGGTGCCTGGTCTAATTTCTGGCGTGATCGATGAGCTGCTTGCCCGCAACGAGAAGTACGCCGCCGCCTACCCGGGGGCCGCGCCCCACCCGCCCGCGCTGCGCCTGGCCGTCATCGCCTGCATGGACTCGCGGCTCGACGTGCACTCCGTGCTCGGCCTCGCCCCCGGCGACGCGCACGTGATCCGGAACGCCGGCGGGGTCATCACCGACGACGCCATCCGCTCGCTGGTGATCAGCCAGCGGCTGCTCGGCACCCGCGAGGTCGCGCTCCTCCACCACACCGACTGCGGCATGGCGAAGTTCACCGACGCCGGGCTGAAGGACGCGATCGAGGCCGACGCCGGCGTCCGGCCGCCGTGGGCCACCGAGGCGTTCACCGACCTCGACCAGGACGTCCGGCAGTCGGTCGCGCGGGTCACGGCGAGCCCCTTCGTCCCGCACAAGGACCAGGTCCGCGGCTTCGTGTTCGACGTCGCGACCGGGCGGCTGCGCGAAGTGGGCTGAAAAGGTACCCTGTCGGCGTGTCCGCCCCTGCCGTGAAGGCCGACGGGCCAGGGGCGGTGCTGCGGCGCCCCGGGCGCCTGTCCCGCCTCGTGCGCCGCGAGCCGGCCATCGTCGCCGCCTGCTACCTGCTGGCCGCGATCGCGGTGACGGCGCTGCTGTGGAAGAGCCCGGCGGCGCGGATCGTGGCCGGGAACCCGGGTGACCCCGACCAGGCCGCCTGGTGGATGCGCCACGCCGCCGAGGCGGTCGCCCGCTGGCGGCTCCCCGGGCTGATCACGGCCGGGATGAACGCCCCGGCCGGGGTCAGCGCGATGTGGAATCCCTCGATCCTGCTCCCGGCGGTCGTGCTGTCCCCGGTCACGCTGGCGTTCGGGCCTCAGGTCAGCCTCAACGTCATGCTCACCCTCGGCTTCGCCGGGTCGGCCGGCAGCCTGTACTGGGTGCTGCGACGGTGGCGGGCCGGCCCGTTCGCGGCCGCCTGCGCCGGGCTGGCGTACGGCTTCTCGCCCGCCCTCGCGCAGGCCGCCGTCGGCCACTACGACCTGCAGTTCGCGGTCTTCCCGCCGCTGATCGCCCACTGCGCCGCCCGGCTGGTCACCGGCCGGGGGCGCCCGGTCGCCAACGGGGCGGGACTCGGCGCGACGGCCGCCCTCCAGCTCCTGAGCGCCGAGGAACTGCTGTTCAACACCGTCCTGGCGATCGTCGTGGGACTGGTCGTGGCCGGGCTCAGCCGGGTGATCGTCGCCCGGTCGGCCCAGCAAGGCGAGCTGGCGCCCGCGCCGCTCCCGCCCGTCCCGGGCGACCGCCCGGCCGAGGAGGCCCTGCTCACCGGGAACGCCTTGCTCACCGGGAACGCCTTGCTCACCAGGAAGGCCTTGCTCACCAGGAAGGCCGTGCCCGGCTGGCTTCCCGCCGTCCTCGACGCCGCCCGCCCGCTGGCGGCCGGGCTGCTGGCGGCGGCGGCCGTCTTCCTCGCGCTGGCCGGCTACGCGGTGTGGACGCAGTTCGCCGGGCCCCTCGCCCAGCACGGCAGCCCTTACCTGATCGACTACTACAAGAACGACCTGGAGGGGCTGGTCCAGCCCTCCCGGCTGCAGCTGATCCACTCGCAGGCCAGCGCGGCGTTCGCGGACAAGTACCCGGGCGGCCCGGCCGAGTACCTCGGCTACCTGGGCTGGCCGCTGCTGGTGATCCTGGTCTGGGGCACCTGCGTCCTGTGGCGCCGCCTGGCCGTGCGGGTCCTGTCGCTGACGTTCCTCATCATGGAGGTCTTCGCCCTCGGCGGGACGCTGCTGTTCAACGGCCACGTCCACGGCTGGCTCAAGCTGCCGTGGTACTACCTGCAGTCCTACCCGCTCGCCAGCTCCGCGATCGTGGACCGGTTCTCGATCGTCGCCGACGGGGCCGCCGCCGCCCTCCTGGCCGTGCTGGTCGACGAGGCCTGGCGCGCCTGCGACGGGATCGCCGGCCCCGCGATCCGCCGGGCCCGCGCGCGGGCCCTGCTCGCCCTGGCCGCGGCGGTCGTCGTCGTCCCGCTGCTGCCCGCCCCGCTGCCGGCCACCGCCGTGGAGCCGGTGCCGCCGGGCTGGACCCAGGTGCTGGACGCGCTGCGGCTGCCCGCCGGGGCCGGCGTGCTGGTCGTCCCGGTGCCGACCGGAGCGTTCCCCGCCCCGTTGCGCTGGCAGGCCACGACGGGAACGCCACCGGACATGGTGGGCGGCTACTTCATCGGGCCGATCTGGAACGGCCAGGCGTACGTTGGCGGGCCCGGCCTGGACAAGGCCGGCCAGTACCTGAACGAGCTGTGGCTAGCCTCGGGAACCGGCCCCATCAGCTCGGCCGGGCTTCAGGTGACCCAGGAGGCCCAGCCGGCCGCTTCCGTCGCCGCCTGGATCGCCAGCACCAAGGTCGCGGCCGTGGTCGCGGACACCAGCCCGGGCTCCCCGCTGGCCGATTACCTCAGCGGGATCCTCGGGAGCCCCGCCGTCCAGTCCGGCGCGATGCTGGGCTGGCGCGCGTGAGGGCCCGCCCGGGCAGGCCCTAGGCTGCCCTCGTGCTCATCCTGGGAATCGCGTGCGCCGTCAGTGCCCTCGCCTGGGCGTACCTGCTGCTGTTCAACGGCGGCTACTGGCTGACCGGGCAGCGGCTGCCGCCGGCCGGGCCCGTCGCTCACTGGCCCGCCGTGCAGGCAGTGGTGCCCGCCCGCAACGAGGCCGACATGCTCCCGGCCACGCTGCCGGCCCTGCTGGGCCAGGACTACCCCGGCGAGCTGCGGGTCACGCTGGTGGACGACGGGAGCTCGGACGGCACCGGCGCCATCGCCGCGGAAATCGGCCGGACCAGGCCGGGGACGGCGCTCGCGGTCATTCCCGGGCGGCCCCGCCCGGACGGCTGGGCGGGCAAGGTCTGGGCGATGCAGCAGGGCCTGGAGGCCAGCGGCCCCGGCGAGGGCTACCTCCTGTTCACCGACGCCGACATCGAGTGGGCGCCGGGTGCCCTGCGGGCACTGGTGGCGGCGGCCGAGTCCGACGACCGGGCGCTGGTCTCCCAGATGGCGCTGCTGAGCACCCGGACCCGCTGGGAACGGGTCATCGTGCCCGCCTTCGTGTACTTCTTCTTCCAGCTCTACCCGCCGCGCCGGGTCAACGACCCCGGCTCCCGGGTCGCGGCCGGGGCAGGCGGGGTCATGCTGATCCGCCGGGCGGCCCTGGAGAAGGCCGGCGGCCTGGTGCGGATGAAGGGCGCGCTCATCGACGACGTCGCCCTCGGCACGCTCCTGAAGCGGGACGGCAACCGCTGCTGGCTCGGCCTCACCCGCGACATCGCCAGCATCCGGCCTTACCCCGGGCTGGCCAGCCTCTGGCACATGATCGCCCGGTCCGCCTACGTCCAGCTCCGGTACTCGCCGCTCCTGCTGGCCGGGACGGTGGCGGGCCTGGCGTTCCTGTTCGCGCTGCCGCTGGCTGGCCTGCTCGCCGCGGTGGCCAGCGCCGGGACCGGGGCCGGCGGGGCGGCGGGCGGGGGGGCGGGCGGGGGGGCGGGCACTGCCCTCGCCGGGGCGGCCGGGCTGGCGGCCCTGGTCCTCATGGCGGCCAGCTTCGTGCCCATGCTCCGCTATTACCATCTGTCACCACTTAGGGCCCCTTTGCTACCGTTCATCGCCCTCCTGTACGCCGGCATGACAGTCGACTCCGCCCGGCGGCACTACAGCGGCCGGGCCGTGTCCTGGCGTGGCCGCCCGGCGGCCAGGACTCCCCGGATCCAGGGGTAGATTTCATCCGAAATCCCATGGAAGATAGGTTTAGCGGTGTCAACCAGGTCATCCGGGCGGGCGTCTTACTCCCACGGGGCGCAGTTGGTCCTGGTTAGAGCCGTTTTCGGGTTGAACGAGGAGGGGGCTATGAAGCGGAGATCATCGGGCGGCAGACGCGAGCCGCGGCCGGGCGAGGCGCTGCCGGACGAGGCGCTCAGCCGCAGGCGGATCTTTCGCGGCGCGGTCGGGGCGGCGGCGATCGGCGCGGCCAGCGGCGCGGCCCTGACCAAGGCGGCCTGGTCGTCCGGCGCTACGGGCAGTAACGGACAGCACGTGGTGCTGACCGCGAAGATGGGCACGGCCACCGTGCAGGGGGCCATGGCGCCGGCCGTCGTCGTGCTCAACGACGCGGCGACCATCGCGGTCGATGCCTCCATGGGCAACGACTTCCGGGTGACGATCGCCGGGAACCGGTCCGTCGGCACGCCCGCCAACCCGGTCGACGGGCAGAAGATCACCATCCAGGTGACGCAGGGCACCGGCGGTCCCTACACGCTCGCGTGGGGCAGCGGCTACGAATTCTCCACCAGCCTGCCGCAGCCGACCCTCAGCACCACGTCGGGGCAGACCGACCTGGTCGGCTTCATCTACAACGCCAGCAAGGGCCAATGGCTGTGCGCCGCGTTCGTGAGCGGGTTCGCCTTCACCGCGGTCACCGCCCCCCCGACCCCCTCGGCGACGCCCACCGTCACCCCGACCCCCACGCCGACGCCGACCCCCACCCAGACGCCGACCGGCGGGGAGAACTACCGGCTGTTCCCGGCCACCAACGGCCCCGCCAGCCCGGTCTCCTACTCGGGGCCGTTCATCGCGGGCGTCGTCACCGGCATCACCTCCGGCGGCACCTGGCTGACCGGCTTCTGGTGGTGGGTGTGCGCGAGCGGGCAGTCGACCAGCGCCCAGAAGTTCACCCTGTGGTCCCTGTCCGGCGCGGCCAACGCGACGCCGGTGGCCGGCAGCACGGTGACCTCCGGCCCGCTGACGGCCGGGCAGTGGAACTACGTGCCGCTGGCCAGCCCGGTGGCGCTGGCGCCCGGCGCCACCTACGTGGCCGCGACCGGCTTCTCCGGCAGCTTCCCGATCACCGAGAACCAGTTCGGCAGCGGGCAGCCCCTGGCCAACGGCATCGTGAGCGGCCCGCTGGTCGGCTACTCCGACGGCTCCGGGTCGCGTCCCTCCCCGTTCAAGAACGCCCAGGCCGTGTTCAGCACCGCGGGCACCGACCCGACGATGGTGGCGCCGGTCTACGGCTCGAACACCTCCAACTTCTGGCTCGACATGCAGGTCACCACGACCCCGCCCGCGGGTGCCTCGTACCGGATGTGGCCCGGCTACCCGGCCATCCCCGGCAACCTCAACTCGGAGACGCTCGGCTACACGATCGCCACCGAGGTCAAGCTCACCCAGGCCGCCGCGCTGAACAAGATCTGGTTCTACTCCGCGTCCGGCGCGGGCGCGCTGCCGACCAGGACCGGCATCTGGAACGTGGCCACCGGGGCCGAGGTCCCCGGCGCCAGCGACACCTCCCCGGCCTGGTCGGGGACGGCGGGGTCGGGCTGGGTGTCGGCCCCCTACAGCGGCGTCACGCTCCCGCCGGGCGATTACCGGGTCGCCGTCTACTACGGCGGCGGCAAGCAGTGGTACCTGGCCACCGTCGGCTACTGGGGCGCCAGCGGGATCGGTGCCAGCGGCATCACCGCCGGGCCGATCAGCGCGCCGTCGCAGGCCGCTGCCTCCGGGCCGGGCCAGTCGACTTACACCGTCGGCGCCTGGTCCTACCCCCAGACCTACACCACGTCGGGCGACGGCGAGTGCTACTGGGTGGACATCGAGGTCACGCCGGCGAGCTAAGCCGGCCGCCTGGTCGCCGCGTCAGTGAAAGGGGGAGGCACCATGGTCATACGAATTCCGGAACGCCAGCGAGGTCGCGGCTGGGGCCGGGTACTGAGCCGCAGGAACGTCGTCACCGGGGCGGCCGGGGCGGCCGCCGCCGGGGCGGCGGGCGCCCTGCTCGCCGGCAAGGCCGCCCCCGCGCACGCCGCGACGGCGGCCGTCGCGTCCGGCGCCATCGCGCCGGCCGTGGTGAGCCTCGCCGACGCGGCCACCGTCGCGATGGACGCCTCAGCCGGCAACGACTTCCGGCTCACGCTCGGCGGGAACCGCACGATGGGCACGCCCGTCAACCCGGGCAACGGCCAGCAAGTCCTCTTCCAGGTGACCCAGGGCTCCGGCGCCCCGCACACGCTGAGCTGGTCCAGCGCGTTCGACTTCGGCGACGGCCTGCCGCAGCCCGACCTCAGCCCCGGGGCCGGGCAGACCGACCTGCTCGCCTTCGTCTACAACGAGGCGGGCGGGACCTGGCTGTTCGTCGGGTGGGTCGGCGGCTTCAGCTAACGGCGGCGCTGGCCCGGAGCCGGCCCTGGCTTGAGCAGACAGGCCAGGATCGGGCCGATTGGCGCTTGGGCCCTGGCCGTCGCCGCGGCTAGGGTCCGGCCATGAGAGTTCCCGAGATGACGCTGTGGGCCTCGCCGTCCCCGGACGCGCGGCCCGGCCATGGTGACGATGGCCTTGTCCGCGACTTCCTCATCGCCGACGTGTTCACGAGTACCCCGCTGGAGGGGAACCAGCTCGGCATCTTCCCCGACGGGCGCGGGCTGGCAGCTGAGCTGATGCAGCGGGCGGCCCGGGAGATGAGCTTCTCCGAGACCGTCTTCTTCCTGCCGCCCGACGACCCGGCCGCCGCCGACGCCCGCGTGCGCATCTTCACGCCGGGCAAGGAGCTGCCATTCGCGGGGCACCCGACCCTTGGCTCGGCCTGGGTGCTGGGCGAGCTGCTGGGCAAGGACACCGTGACCCTGCAGCTGGCGGTCGGGCTGGTCCCGGTCACGCTGGAGCGCGACCCGGCCTCGGGCGAGATCTCGTTCGGCCGGATGTCGCAGCCGGTCCCCGTGGTCCGGCCCTACGGCCAGGAGCCCGCGCTGCGGGCCGCCCTCGGCCTGACCGGGGCCTACGGCCTGCCAGTCGAGGTCTACGACAACGGGCCGCTGCACGTCTACGTCGAGGTCCCGACGGAGGCCGACCTGGCCGCGGTGGCCCCGGACATGCAGGCGCTGGGCCGCCTGGAGGTCGGCACGGGCGTCTTCGCGCGGGCCGGCGGCTCCTGGGCGTTCCGCAACTTCGTCCCCCACGCCGGCGTCCCCGAGGACCCCGCGACCGGCTCGGCCGCCGGGCCGCTCGCCGTCCACCTGGCCCGGCACGGGCGGGTGGCCTTCGGGGAGGAGATCATCATCCGCCAGGGCGCCGCGATGGGCCGGCCCTCGGTCCTGCACGCCCGCGCCGACGGGTCGGCCGGCTCGGTCGGGCGGGTCCTGGTGGGCGGCCGGAGCGTCCTGGTCGCCCATGGCTCCTACCGCCTGGGGTGAGTCTTCCCCGGTACAACCGGACGGGGAATGATGGGGGCCGAGAGCGAACCCGTGAAAGTGATACGTCAACCAGGGGAGAACTAGTCGATGGCGAGCAGCGTGGCCGGCGTCGTGGCGAGCGCCAAGGGCGAGCCCGTGCAGGTGACCGAGATAATCGTGCCCGACCCGGGGCCCGGGGAGGCAC
This sequence comes from Trebonia sp., assembly GCA_036276115.1. Classification (GTDB taxonomy): domain Bacteria; phylum Actinomycetota; class Actinomycetes; order Streptosporangiales; family Streptosporangiaceae; genus Trebonia. Next base: position 8,295 of record DATBEM010000025.1, on the reverse strand, counting down.
TGGTCAAGGTCCAGGCGTGCGGCGTGTGCCACACCGACCTGCACTACAAGCTCGGCGGGATCGGCGACGACTACCCGTACCTGCTCGGGCACGAGGCGGCCGGGGTCGTGGAGGCGGTGGGGGACGGCGTGACCGAGGTCGCCCCGGGTGACTTCGTGATCCTCAACTGGCGGGCGGTGTGCGGGCAGTGCCGCGCGTGCAAGCGCGGCCGGCCCTGGTACTGCTTCGCCACCCACAACGCCACCCGGAAGATGACGCTGGCGGACGGCACGCCGCTGTCGCCCGCCCTCGGCATCGGCGCGTTCGCGGAGAAGACGCTGGTCGCGGCGGGCCAGTGCACCAAGGTCAACCCGGCCATCGCGCCGGCCACGGCCGGGCTGCTCGGCTGCGGGGTTATGGCGGGCATCGGCGCGGCCATCAACACCGGCGGGGTGTCGCGGGGCGACTCGGTCGCCGTGATCGGCTGCGGCGGCGTCGGCGACGGGGCGATCCTCGGCGCCCGGCTCGCGGGCGCCCAGACGATCATCGCGGTCGACATCGACGAGCGGAAGCTCGGCTGGGCGCGCGACTTCGGGGCGACCCACGTGATCAACTCCCGCGCCGTCGACCCGGTCGAGGGGATCCGCGAGCTGACCGGCGGGTTCGGGGCCGACGTGGTCATCGAGGCGATCGGGCGGCCCGAGACCTACAAGCAGGCGTTCTTCGCCCGCGACCTGGCCGGGGTGGTGGTCCTGGTCGGGGTGCCGACCCCGGACATGGCCCTGGACCTGCCGCTGCTGGAGGTGTTCGGCCGGGGCGGGGCGCTGAAGTCCTCGTGGTACGGCGACTGCCTCCCCAGCCGGGACTTCCCGATGCTGGTGGACCTGCACCTCGACGGGCGGCTCCCGCTGGACAGGTTCGTCTCCGAGACGATCGCGGTCGGGGACGTCGAGGAGGCATTCGCGAGGATGGAGCACGGCGACGTGCTGCGCAGCGTGGTCGTGTTTTGACCGCAGCCGCTCCAGCGGCCCGGATCGCGATGTGGTCCGGGCCGCGGACCGTCTCGACCGCGATGATGCGGGCGTGGGAGAACCGCCCCGACACCGTCGTGGCGGACGAGCCGCTGTACGCCTTCTACCTGTCGGCGACCGGGATCGACCATCCCGGGCGGGAGGAGGTCATCGCCTCCCAGCCGACCTCGTGGCGCGCGGTGGTGTCCGGCCTGGCCGGCGGGGACCTGCCGGACGGGGTGACGATCAGCTACGCCAAGCACATGACGCACCACGTGCTGCCATCGGTGGACCTGGCGAGCTTCGCCGGGTTCCGGCACGCGTTCCTGATTCGCGACCCGCGGGCGCTGCTCGCCTCCTACGCCCGCGTGCGGTCCGCCCCGACCCTGGACGACCTCGGGCTGCGGCAGCAGGTGGCGCTGTTCGCCGAGTTCGGCGGGCCCGTCATCGACTCAGCCGACCTGCTGGCGGACCCCGAGGCGGGGCTGCGGGCGCTGTGCGCGGCGCTGGACGTGCCATTCGAGGCGGCGATGCTGTCCTGGCCGGCCGGCCCGCGCGCCAGCGACGGGGTGTGGGCGCCGTACTGGTACGACAGCGTGCGGGAGTCGACCGGCTTCGGCCGGGCCTCCGGGGCGGCCCCGGCGGCACCCGCGCCCCCGGCCGTCCCGGCCGGCCTGGAGGGCCTGGCCCGCGAGTGCGAGCCGTACTACGAGGCACTGTCGGCCCGGAAGCTGGCGTTCTGAGGAGCCTGGATGCTGCAGAAGTTCGACGAGCGCAACCGCGACCTGATCGTCAGCGTCGCCGGGCGGCTATCGCACCGTGACGAGGCCGGGGTCTCCCCGTTCGACTCGGTCGTCCAGGGCGGCGACGCCGTGTGGGAAGGGCTGCGCCTCACTGGCGGCCGGATCTTCGGGCTGGACGAGCACCTGGCCCGGCTGCGCCGGTCAGCCCGCGCCCTCGCGTTCGCCGCGGTGCCCGCCGACGAGGAGATCACGGCCGAGATCCGGCGGACCCTGGCGGCCAACGGGATGCGCGACGGCGTCCACATCCGGCTGACGCTGACGCGCGGGGTGAAGGTCACCTCGGGGATGGACCCCCGGCTGAACACCGCCGGGCCGACGCTGATCGTGCTCGCCGAGTACAAGGAGCCGGTCTACGACCAGTCCGGGATCCGGCTCATCACCTCGTCGGTCCGCCGCCCCGCCCCGGACTGCCTGGACCCGAAGATCCACCACAACAACCTGCTGCCGTCCATCCTCGCCAAGATCGAGGCGAACGCGGCCGGCGCGGACGACGCCGTGGTCCTGGACCACCGCGGCTTCATCGCCGAGACCAACGCGACCCACCTCTTCCTGGTCCTGCCGGGCGACCTGGCCAGCTCCTACGCCCGGCCCGCGTCGGGCGGCGCGATCCTCGCCACCCCGACCGCCGCCTCCGCCCCCGAGGGCATCACCCGCGGCGCGGTCCTGTCCCTCGCCGCCCGCGCGGGCATCGGCGTCCAGGTCGGCGACTACACGCTGCCGCAGCTCTACAACGCGGCCGAGGCATTCGTCACCGGCACCATGGGCGGCCTCGCCCCCGTCACCGAGGTGGACGGCCGGGTCATCGGCGACGGCGCCCCCGGCCCGGTCACCCGGCGGCTGACCGGGCTGTACGCGGACCTGGCGGCGTCGTCCGGCACCGTCGTCGCCTAGGGTGCCGGGGCAGTGAGGCCGGGCTCGATCACGCCGTCGGCCAGCTGCAAGACCGCGTCGGCCAGGCCGATGAGGACCGGGTCATGGGTGGCGACCAGGGCGGTCACCCCCTCCGAGCGCACCACGTCCCGCAGCAGGCCCATGATCTGCTTGCCGGTCTCCTGGTCGAGCTGGCCGGTCGGCTCGTCCGCCAGGAGCAGCCGGGGCCGCCCGGCCAGGGCGCGGGCGATGGCGACCCGCTGCTGCTGGCCGCCCGACAGCTCGGCCGGGCGCTGGCGCACGTGGCCCGACAGCCCCACGAGGGACAGCATGAGGGCGACCCGCTCCTCGCGCTCGCGCGGCCCGGTCCCGGCGATCCGCAGCGGCACCCCCACGTTCTCGGCCGCCGACAGCACCGGCAGCAGGCCGAACGACTGGAAGATGTAGGCCACCGTCTCACGCCGCAGCCGGATGCGGTCCCGCTCGCTCATCGCGGTCACGTCCCGCCCGGCCACGGTGACCGAGCCGCCGTCGGGCGTGTCGAGGCCACCGACGATGTTCAGCAGCGTCGTCTTGCCCGAGCCGGACCGGCCCCGCAGCGCGACCAGCTGCCCCTCGGGCACGCTGAACGTGACCCCCCGCAGCGCCTGGGCCGCCGTCGGCCCGCTGCCGTAGGTCCGGGTGACGTCCTTGACGTCGATCATGGCGGTCATGCGCCGCTTCCCTTCGCGGGGTCGGCCGGCGGGGCCCCGGGCGGGGGCTGGACGGCGGGCGGGGTGGCAGGCGCGTCGGCGGGCGGGCCGGCGGGCAGGGCGCCCTGGTCGGGCCAGACGCCGATGTGGTCCGGATTGGCCTCCAGCCGGACCCGGTCGCGCATGCCCAGGGACTCAGTCATCTCGCGCGGGAGCTGCAGCCGGCCGGCCCGGTCGAGGACGGCGTACTCCACCGCGTGCCCAAGACCCTCCCCGCCCTCGCCGGAGGCGGCCGCGCGCAGGGTCTCGGTGCTGGTGCGGCCATCGCGGATCGCGATGACCCGCCGCACCTGCCCGGACACCGCCGGGTCGTGGGTCACGATCAAGACCGTCACCCCGAGGGCCGAGTTCGCCGTCCGCAGGGCGTCGAACACCGACCCGGCCGTCGCGCTGTCCAGCTCCCCGGTCGGCTCGTCCGCGAGCAGGACCGCCGGGGAGTTCGCGATCGCCACCGCGATCGCCACCCGCTGCTGCTCGCCGCCCGACATCTGGTCCGGCCGCCGCCCGGCGCAGTGCGGCACGCCCAGCGTCTCCAGCAGCTCTCCCGCCCGCGACCGCCGTGCCCGCGTGCCCGTGCCGGCCAGCCGCATGGGCAGCTCCACGTTCTGCGTCCCCGTGAGGTAAGGGAGCAGGTTGCGGGCGGTCTGCTGCCAGATGAACCCGACCGCCTGCCGCCGGTAGGCCAGCCGCTGGCGGGCCGACAGCGCCGCCAGGTCTTGCCCGTCCACCCGCACCGCCCCGGCCGTGGGCACGTCCAGGCCGGCCAGGATGTTCATCAGCGTGGACTTCCCGCTGCCGGACGCGCCCACCATGGCCGTCAGCTCGCCCCGGCCGACTACGAGGTCAAGGCCCTGCAGGGCCTGCACCTCGATGCCCTCGGCCTGGTAGATCCGCACGAGCCGGTCGCACACGATGAGCGCTCCCTCGCCATACTCGGGCATGTCACTGTCCTCTCATCCGCGCGGCCACGCCGAGCCGCCGCCCGGCCCGCATCTCGATCGCCAGCGCCACCGCCGCCAGCACCGCCAGGCCCGCCACCGGCAGCCCGGCCGAGAGCAGGTCGGCCGCGAACGGCACCGGGACGCTCGACCCGGTGAACGGTGACAGGTCAACGGCCGGCCCGACCGCGGCCGGCAGCAGCAGCGCGCACGCCACCCCGGCAACCGCCGCGGCCACCACCGCCGGGCCGACCTCCAGCGCGACCAGCCAGGCCCGCTGCCGGGCGGTCAGCCCCATTGTCGCGAGCCGGGCGAGCGTGAGCTCGCGGCCCGCCGCCCCGAGCGCCAGCGCCAGCGCCAGCACCGCCAGGCCCAGGAGCGACGCGGCCACGATGGCCATCGCGAACAGTACGAACACGCCATGCTGCAACGACGCGCTCGTCAGCTCGCCCAGTTCCCGCGACCGGTTGGTGACCACCCCGGTGGGCAGCGTCCTGGCCACCGCGGCCGCCAGCCGGGCCTGGTCGATACGCGGGCCGGTGATCAGTAGCAGGTTCGGCTCGATCGGGTCAGAGACCGGGGAAAGCGCCGACAGCGGAACCACGACGAACGAGTCCGCCCCTGGCAGGGCCGCAGTGCTGGATATAAGGCCGGCTACGCGCACCCGCAGCGGCCGGGTGAGCGTCGTCGAGATCGAGGCCGCCCCGCCGAGCCTGGCCGCCACGTCCGGGGTCGCGAGCACCGGTGCCGCCGCCGCGGCGGCCGGGCGGGCGAGGGCGGCCGCCGGGAACGGGGACCAGTACGCGGGCTCGGCCGCGGCGAGGGCGGCGTAGCTCGCCGGGTCGACGGCGACGCCGGGCACCTGCAGGCCGTCGGAGGTGGTCCACAGGTCCTGGTAGAGGGCGGCGACGTGCTGCACGCCGGGCACCGCCTCGATGGCCTTGATCGCCTGCGGGGTGATGCTGCCGCCGATCGCCTGCTCTGCTCCGGAGCCGCTGCCTTGCAGGGGGCCGGGATGAATCCACGCGTCGGCCCCGACGGCCCGCCAGGACGCCGCGACCTCCCCGCTGGTGATCGCGTCGCGGGTCATCCCGGCGAAGGACGCGACCGTGAGCGCGAGGACGAGGGCGAACATCGGCAGCGCGGGGGTCAGCGCCGAGCGGGTCGCGCCCGCCAGGGCCAGGAACGCGGTCGCCCCCCGCCGCCGGGCGGCCAGCCGCAGCGCGGCCCGCAGGACCAGCGGGTACAGCCGCTGCTCGACGATCACCACCGGGATCGCGACCAGCGCCGGAGCCGCGCTGGTAAAGAGGTCAGCGGCGGACGTGCCGTGCTCGCGCAGCACGACCAGGGCAGCGACCGCCAGCGCGCACACGGTGACCTCGGCCACCACCCGCGTCACCCGGCGGGCCCGCCGCGACCGCAGCCCGTGCGCCCGGCCCGCCTGCGCCCGCCGCGCGCTTGAGCGGCGGGGCGGCCGCAGCGGCCATGCCCCGGCCGCGGCCGGGGCGCACAGGGCGACCACCAGCACGGCGACGGCCGGCCACCAGGCCGGCAGCTCGGTTGGGTCCGGGCCGGGGAGGGCCAGCGTGACCGCGACCGCGACGACCGCGGCCGGGACGCCAGCGACCAGGGCGCCCCGCAGGCCCGCCCAGCCGGCCTGGCCTAGCGACGCTCCCCGGGCGCGCAGCACCGTCAGCTCCGGCCCCCGCCGCAGCGCGGCCATGGACCCGGCCAGGAGCAGCACCACCAGGGCGGTCAGGGCCAGGCTGGCGAACAGCAGTGACTGCACCGCCGCGACCGCCGACGCCGTGCCCAGGAACTCCTGCACCGGCTGGATCAGGCCGCTGCTGACCTGCATCGTGCTCGCGGCGGGGCCGAAGTCGCCCGGCAGCGCCGGCGGCTCGTCGGTGATGTCGCTCAGCGTGTCGTGCAGGGCCTGCGCCTGGTCGCCCTGGACCGAGCGCAAGTCCAGCGGCAGCTCCCACGTCATCGTCAGCCGGGACCCGAGCAGCTGCTGCAGCCGGGGAGCCTCAGCCGGGCTGGCCAGGACGGCGCCGATCCAGTAGGACGGCCCGTCGGCCGGGGTGATCATCGTGGGCCGGCTGGCGAGCGGATCGGTCGCCCAGAACGTGGAGCCAGGCGCGCGCGGGGAGACGATCCCGGTGACGGTCACGCTGAGCGGGGCGCCCGCGGCGGAATCCGGGGCGCCCAGCTGGAACGTCGACCCGGCCCGCAACCCGAAGCGGGTCGCCGTCTGCTCGGTCACCGCGACCTCCAGCGGGGCCGCCGCCGCGCCGGGCGAGGATGGCGCCTGCCGCGGGTACCGGCCCGCGATCAGGGTGGTGAAGCTGGTCAGCGGGGTGCGGTCGACGATCTCGACCTGGCTCCGCAGGCCATGCAGGGCGGGGAGCAGCCCCGCCACCGCCAGCTCGTCGGAGGCCAGCCCGGCCCAGGGCAGTTGCGGCAGCGGGCTGCCGGCCCCGGTCGGGCGCAGCGGGCTGATCGCGAAGTCGTCCTCGAACTGGGTGGTCATGTCGGTGAGCTGGTCGCTGGTGAGCCGCAGGGGCGGGGGAGACGGGCCGGCCGATGCCTCCGCCAGCGCGACCGAGAACGCGTTCCACCGGCTGGTGACCTGCAGTGCCTGGGCAGTCGGCGCTTCCCCGGCGAGCAGGCTCCGCAGCGCGTCGGTGCGGGCGGCGAGGGCTAGCTTCTGCCCGCCCAGGGCCAGGATCAGGCACCCGGCCGTCAGCACCGCCAGCGCGACCGTCGCCGCCACGCCCATGCCGGTCAGCGCGCGCAGCCGGGCGGGCGGCGCCAGCCGGGGCGGGCGCGGGCGGGCGGGGGTGCCGGTCATGAGGTCACGCTGCCCGTCACGAGGTCACGTTCATGCCTGGCTCGCGCGCAGCTCGGCGGCCGGATCGGGGCGGCGGATCATGGCGATGCCGGCGACCAGCACCGGCGCGATGGCGACGATGGCGGCCAGCGCGACCGCCGCCGGGGCGTTCAGCAAGGTCAGCGGGGGCGGCACCGGGGTCGTCGCGTTGCCGGTCAAGGTGACGGCCGGCACCAGGAGCCACGCGGCGGCCCAGCCGAGGAGCAGCCCGAGGACGGCCGAGGCGACGCTGAGCAAGAGCTTCTCCAGGCACAAGTGGGCGGCGGCGGACCGCTGGGTAACGCCGAGGGCGGCGAGCAGGGCGTTCTCCCCGCGCCGGGCGCGGACGCCGGTGGCGATGGACACGCAGAAGCCGGTGATCGCCAGCAGCCCGGCCGCCGCCGCCAGGGCCAGGAGCGCCTGCTGCGGCGCCGCCAGCAGCGGCTCGTTGGTGAGCTGCGCCTGGACCCCCGCCGTGGTGGTGACGGCGGTGCCGGGCGGCGGCGCGGCCGGCGGCGGCCCGGACAGCCACCACTGCGTCACCGGCAGCGGCTGGGCGCCGGCGACCACGAGGGCCTCGTCGACGGCCGGCAGGTCAATGACCAGCGCGGGGCCAGCGGTAGTGGGGAACCGGCTCACCACCGCCACGATGCGAACGGGGACCTGCAGCCCGTCGAGCACGGCGTCCACGGTGCCGCCGACGCGCGTGCTGCTGGAGTCAACGTAGGCCTGGGTGGCGATCGCGGGCAGCGCCCCGCCCGGCGCGGCCGCCGACAGCTCGACCATCCCGGTCAGCGGGCTCGGGGCCGGGACGGGAGTGACCGAGTCGCCGCGGCCGCGGCCGAAGCCGGTGCTGAACGCCAGCGTGCTCGATCGCGCGGCCGGGTGCCAGCTGGCCGCGGACGGCCGCGAGGACCCCCCGTAGATGCCGCCGCCGTCCGAGAGGTTGTCCAGGTCGGCCGATGCCCCCCGCGCTGACCACCCGGCCAGCGAGGCGCCGGTGATCGTGAGGGCGGCATCCTGGTTGGCGAAGCCGGGCAGCGCGTAGGCGACGTCGATCGCGATCAGCCG